>JAJCZW010000069.1 GCA_029262155.1 Gemmatimonadota bacterium | reverse complement strand
AGCCCCCTTACTGCGTCTCGCGTCGGGAGAGTAAGCCGACATGCCGTGGATCAAGGTGGTGTCGTTGCAGGAGGCTACCGGGTTTCTCAAGAGCCAGTATGATGCCGCCATCACCCGGGCAGGACGCATCTGGAACATCGTGTCGATCATGAGTCAGAACCCACGGACGATGAAGGCCTCGCTGTCGTTGTACACGACGGTGATGTTTGGGCCATCGGGGTTGTCTCGCGTCCAACGGGAGCTATTAGCCTGCGTTGTCTCCCATGACAACCACTGTCGATACTGACTACGATCGCACGCACACGACCTCCGGGCTGAGGTCGCCGATGGATGGGGATTGACGGACGAAGCGGAGGCGGATGCCATGGTGCAGGCGATCGCCCGGGATTGGCGAACGGCCCCGCTAGGACCGGCGGACCGCGCGCTGGCGGACTTTGCGGCCGAGCTGACCGCCACCCCCGATGCGATGGACCCCGATAACCTCGAGCGATTACGGCAGCACGGCTTCGATGATCGCGCCATCCACGATTGTGTACAGGTCGTGTCCTACTTCAACTACATCAACCGAGTGGCGGACGCATTAGGCGTCGAGGACGAAAAGGATATTCGCGCCTGGGAGGAGTGACCCCAAGAGTGCCGTCGCTGATCTTTCACCTGATCCCCCATACCCACTGGGACCGAGAGTGGTATCGGACCGAGGCGAGTTTCCGCCCTGACTTGGTCGCCTGTCTGGATGATCTGGTTGCGCGACTCGTTGCTGATCCTGCCCTTCGTACCTTTCATCTCGATGGCCAATCCATTCTCCTCGAAGACTATCTGTCTCTGCGCCCGGACGCACGGCCGACTGTAACCCAACTCGTGCGGGAAGGTCGGCTCGTCACGGGGCCCTCGTATGTGCTCGCTGACAACCAAGTGCCGTCGGCCCATGCGATGCGCTGGAATCTTCGGCTCGGCATGCGAGATGGCGTGCGTCTCGGTGGAAGAGAACCTGGCGTGGCCTACCTCCCAGATGCGTTCGGGCACACTGGCGACACGCCCGACCTGCTGAACGAGGTGGGGATTGGTCATGCCGTGGTCTGGCGGGGGACGGATTCTTCCCAGGACCTTTTCCGCTGGTGCGGGCCAGGAGGTGGCGAGGTGCTGGTCTATCACCTTCCGCCATCGGGCTACGAGGTCGGCTCAAGCCTCCAGACTGGAAGCCACCTGAGCAGAAGTTGGGATGCGGTCTGCCAGGAAATCATGCCGCGTGCCAGCACCCGGCATGTTGCCCTCTTTCTGGGGGCCGATCACCACTGGGTCCATCCGGATATTCCCGGTCTCCAACGCGCGCTGGCCTGCCTGGAGCCGACCAGCGAGTTTCGCATCTCGACGTTGGAAGAGTTCTTCGCAGCGGTGGAGGCCGATGCCGACCGGGAGAGCCTCGCCATTCGCACCGGGGCACTCCGTGATTCGGGAGGATATACCTGGACCCTGCAGGGGACACTGTCGACCCGAGCACCGCTCAAACGGCGTAGTGCATCGCTCGAACTCTGGTTGGAGCGGATCGTCGAGCCGGTGGTTGCGCTGGCAGAGACTCCCGGCACGCCATCGCAACTGCCACTGGTCGATGCCCTCTGGCGTACCCTCCTCTCCACCCACTTCCACGACACCCTCGGTGGATGTTGTGCCGACGGTGTCGCTCGGGCGATGACCCAGCGCATGAACGGTGTGCGCGACAGTGGAGCAACCCTCCTCAAACGCAGTCTCCATCGACTCCTTGGACACGACCCCGATCATGCCCGTGCCCATCCGACCGCGGTTCGTCCCAGTCTAATTGTGTGGGACCCCACCGGCGGCGACCGGGGAGAGCAGATAGTGGAAGCGTCGGTAACGGTGCCGCGTCAACCGATTCGGGTCGGCCCGCCATCGCAGTCTGCGCCTGCACCTGAAAAGACGTACCCTGTCCCTACCGCCCTGGTGGATCCCTCCGGCCACATCATTCCTCTGCAGATTCTCAAGACAAGTCGAGAGGTGGAACGTGTCGATGCCGACCGTCACTATCCGTTGGCCCGAGAGGTCGACCGGGTCTGGGTCGCGTTTCGGCACCGCCACTCCACCAAGAAGCAGGTGCAGGCTTTGGAGGTTTCCGTCACGCCATCGACTCCGCAGTTGACCGGAACGGTGTCTGTCACGGATCGGTCGATGACGAATCAGTTTCTCCGGGTGAAGGTCGACGATGATGGAACATTGACGGTGCGGGATCGTCATACTCGAGAGATCTACCGCGGACTAGCTGCTTGGAGCGTCGACCCCGATGGTGGGGATACCTACACCTACTGCCCGCCGAAGAATCCACAGGAGGGCGCGCTCCCGGTCCAGTCGCGTTTGGTGAGTTGTCGACAGATCGCACCGGGCCCGCTGATCGGCGGTCTGGAGATCCGAGTGGCTCTCCTGATTCCGGGTCATGGTACGGTGGATGGGTGGATCGGTCTCTCGATCACCGACACCAGTCGTCTGATCCGTCTTCGGATGCAGGTACTGAACCGCGCGGTGTGTTGTCGCCTGCGCCTGGGGTTTCCGACCGGGCTTTCGCCTGCACCCAACGCTCTGGCGGGGAGCCAGCTCGGGACCACGGAGCGTGTTCCCGTGCAGATGGTGGTCGCGGGTACTGAGGTACTGTTCGCAACCGCTCCGACGCATCGGTGGTTGGCTGTCCACCGCAGCGGGCGCGGACTTGGGCTCTTCGCCCCAGGGTTTTTCGAATCGGAATGGACTTCGGATGGCCGAATGGAGGTAACTATTCTCCGGATGGTCGGACAGTTAAGTCGCGCTGATTTGTGGACCCGTCCGGGACACGCCGGCTGGCCCACACCGACTCCCGAGGCTCAATGCGTAGGAACAGACAGTCTGACCTTGGCGCTGGCACCATTCTCTGTCACGCCCAATGCCACCGACCTGCACCGATTGTGGGAGGAGGTCATGGTACCGCCGCTCTGTCACTGGATCCCGGACTATGTTGGCGGTGGGCACCAGGAGCGCGACTTGCGCTGATCTCCTCGACCGGAGGGGCTCCTCGATCCTGTCTGGGCGATGCGGGCGGAGTAAGGTTACCCAACCGCTGTTTGGCGGGCTCGATCGCTGACCAAGGCCAGCGCAAGGACCGTCAGTATCAAGAGGAGCCCGGGCAAGACCCCCAACCACGGGGCATTGACCATGGTCTCTCGTCCCGAGGCGATCATCGCGCCGAGACTTGGCGTCGGAGGCTGGACGCCGAGTCCCAGGAAACTCAAACCGGCCTCAAGTGTGATCGCGTTGGCCATACCGAGGACCGAGGCGGTGATAACAGGGGTGCGGACGTTGGGCATGACATGTCGGAGCAGCACTCGTCGGCGCGATGCTCCGAGCCCAACCGCCCCATCAACATACGGCCGGGCCAACACTCCGCGCGACTCGGCAAAGACCAATCTCGCGATCGGCATCCACCCCGTCGCGCCCAGCACCACGATGACCAGTACCGCGCTCGGTTGCCAGAGTGCTGCCAAGAGTAGTAATAAAATGATCCGTGGAATCGCGAGGGCGAAATCGGTGAGCGCCATCAAGGCGGTCCCAACCCCGCGCGGGTACACCGCACTTACCGTTCCAATTGCCAACCCTAAGCCAGAGGAGATTAGCACGGCAAGGGTTCCGACGCCGAGTGAGATGCGTGCCCCCCATGCCAATCGAGCCCACACGTCGCGGCCGAGCCGATCGGTGCCAAGCAGATGGAAGAAACCGTGAATATCGGTGGTGAGTGGTGATAGGAATCGGGTCGCGACGACGTCGCGTTGTCCGGTTGGGTCTGGCGCGATCCACGGTGCGAGGAGGGCGATGGCGAGGATGCCGACCAGAAGGACGCCACCAACCCACATCCGAGCGGGGGAAGAGTTAGGCACGCGCACTTGGTATTCTAACCCGCGGGTCGACCCAGGCGGTCATCAGGTCGGCGAGGAGGGTGCCCACGATCACAAGAATCGCGCTGATCGTGGTGGCAGCCATGACCACGGGGTAGTCGCGTGCACTCACCGCTTGGACCATGAGAAGGCCAACACCGGGCCAGGCAAAGATGACCTCGATGAAGACCGTTCCAGAGAAGAGGGCCGGAAGCGAGAGGCCGAGCAGGGTCACAACCGGGATCAGGGCATTCCTGATGGCATGACGGACGATCACGCGCCGGCGAGTACAGCCCCGTGCCGCTGCCGCGACGAGAAACGGCGCGTTGCCTAAGTCAACGACGCCGCCTCGAACATATCGAGCGATACCCCCGATACCGATGAGCGTGAGCGTGATGAGCGGGAGTGCGAGATGCCGGATGGTGTCGTAGGCTCGGCCGGACGGGGTCAAGAAGTCGGCATCGAGGCCGTGGGCACCGAAAGCGGGGAGCCAGCGGAGTCCATAGGTAAAGACCAAGATGAGAAGGAGACCAAGCCAATAGGCTGGCATCGCGAAGAGGGTGAGTGTCGTGACAGTGAGCGCCGAATCGATCGCGGGCTTTCGGGTTAAAGCTTGGGTGGCACCAATGACCACGCCGAGCAGATAACTCAACCCGAGCGACAACGTGACCAACCCCGCCGTGTAGGGCCACGCCGCCATGAGCATCTCGCCCACCGGCCGACCGGTCGCAATGCTGGTTCCCAGGTCGCCCTGGAGGGCACGTCCAATCCATCGCCCAAACTGTATGGGGACTGGTTTGTCGAGCCCGAGGGCATGCCGCTGGACCTCCACCTGTTCCGGCGTGGCGCGAGGTCCCAAGAGTCGGCTGACCGGGTCGCCCGGCGCCAGATGGAGGAGAAGAAAAGTCAGGGCCACCACGCCAAACACCACGACGATGCCGCGTAGCGACCGGACAGCCAGGTGTGAACCCATCTATGCAATCTACTGACCGGTCGGGGAACGGGGGGGGGAGGGTTTGGGGACAGCTGGCTAGTGCATCACTTGGGGAGGTGCATAGGTTAGGACTATGCGGAAACCGACGACGCGTCCTGCTGGAGCCGTAGCCTATCGTGGAATGGGTGTTCTCGTGTTACTGGGAAGCTTCCTGGGGTGTCAGCCCGCCGATCGGAGACCGGGCACGGTGTTGTTGGCCTCCGGGGCCGACCTCCAAAGTCCCAATCCGTTGGTAACGACCCATCCTTTGGCCAAACAGGTGCAGCGCTACGTTCTCCTCACAACGTTGGTGCGTTACGATTCCACCCTCACGCTACGTCCGTATCTCGCACGATCCTGGGAGTGGTCAACGAGCCGGACTCGATTGACGTTCCATCTGGTCCGGGGCGTACGTTGGCACGATGGCGCTCCGACCACAGCCCAAGATGTCGAGTTTACTCTCCAGACAGCACAGGATCCGGCCACGGGGTATCCCCGAACCTCTGACTTGGAAGAGTTGGTTCGGGTTGACGCTATCGATGACTCAACGGTGATCCTTGATTTTTCGGGCCCACAGCGTGGTATACCTGACGTCTTCAGCGACTTGGCAATCGTTCCGGTTCACCTACTCGGCGCGATCGCCCATGGCGACCTCCGCCGCGCTCCTTGGAATCAGGCGCCGATCGGGAATGGTCCATTTCGATTTGTTTCCCACGAACCAAACCGTCGGTGGGTGTTTGAACGGAACGATGACTTCGCCGATGCCCTGGGGGGTCCCCCCTTGCTGCAACGGCTCGTAGTCGCCATCGTGGACGAACCGACAACGAAACTAGCGGCACTGACGTCGGGTGAATTGGATTTCGCCGGAATCCAACCGGGGCACGCCTCGTTTGTGCGCCGCCATCCACAACTTGAGGTGCTGGATTATCCACTTCTTTTTACCGTATCGTTGATATTCAACACCCGCCGACCTCCCTTTGACGATCGTCGACGCCGCGAAGCGATCATGTTGGCATTGGATCGCCCCGAGATCGTCAACGGAATCGCATTCGGGTTTGGGACTCCGGCCTCGGGTCCGGTCCCGACAGAACTCCTGCCCGAACTCCCGGAGCCGACACCATTCCTGCCCGATAGTGCCCGTGCCCTGCTTGCGGGAGAGAGCCTCGAGTTTGAGTTGCTGACGGTGGGCAGTGGCGAGGTGGCACTGGAGCAACTGGTCCAAGCCCAACTCGCCAAGGTCGGCGTGATTGTTCGCATCCGCCAGATGGAACTTTCGGCGTTTCTCGATCGAATCTACGCCGTTCGCCCCGACTTTGATGCCGCCATCCTCGGCGTTCCCGGAGACCTCGATCTGGGGTACCTGGCACCTCTCCTCGAGGTGACCGGGCAGGTAGCCGGCGACGATCCGCTCGACCAGTTTCGGCGAGATGTCCCAGCGACCTTTCTGTATCATGCCCGCGGAGTCCAAGGGAAGCGGCGGCAGGTCCAGGGGGTACAGATGGATCTCCGAGGCGAGCTCCCGACCGTCACATCCTGGCATATCGTTCCGTGAAGCGGGTTGTGGCGACCGCTCCTGTTCGAATCGATCTCGCGGGAGGTTGGACCGACGTCCCGCCCTTCGCCGATCGGGAAGGTGGCGTGGTCGTGAATATTGCGATCGACCACCGGACAGCTGTGACGATCGATCTTGGTGGGACTGACCGGGTTCTGCGGTCGGAAGACCTGGATCAGAGTATTCGTCTCGATGAGGCCACGCCGTTTGTCTTGGACGGAACGCTCGATCTACACCGGGTTGCTGTGCGGGCCCGGCCATTCGGCGCAGGCACACTCCGTTCCGCTGCAACGGTGCCGCCGGGGTCTGGGTTGGGTTCGTCCGGGGCACTTGGGGTGGCCCTGGTCGCGTCACTCCAGGCACAGCAGGGTGTTGCCTTGGATCCGCGGGAAATCGCCGAGGAAGCCTATCGCTTGGAATCGGCAGAGGCACGTCATCCCGGCGGTCGGCAGGATCAATATGCGGCAGCGTTTGGAGGGTGCCATCGGTTTGTCTTCGGGGAGGACGGTGTCACGGTTGACTCCAAGGTGTTCGCTTCTGGCGTCGAAGAGGCGTTGGGCGACGCACTTGTGCTCGTCTACACCGGGCAATCCCGTGTGTCCGGCGATACGATCGCGCGGGTCATGGGGCGTTATGCTACCGGTGATCCAGGAACGACTGGTGCGCTTCTCCGTCTGAGGGAGACGGGGTATGCGATGGCCGAGGCATTAATGGATGGAGACCTCGCCCAGGTCGGAGCGTTGCTCGATCAGAACTGGGCCGCCCAGCAGGCACTGGACGCCGGGATGCGCACACCGCTGATGGCGAGACTTGAGCATGTCGCCCGAGACGTCGGTGTGTTAGGAATGAAGGCTGTTGGTGCGGGTGCTGGTGGGTCGATCTTGGTCTTGACTGAGAATCGACAGGCGATCGAGACAGCCATGGTACGTGAAGGTGGGCAACTCATCCCAATGGTGTTCACCACCAAAGGGGTGTGCGTTGAATGGGATTAGATCAAACTATCCTTTGCCAGGCGTCTCGCCCGTAGCGCTAGATCCTGAGGCCCGAGCGGTGTCACGAGCACGTCGACCAACCCAGCGCCCTCGTACTCCTCGGGTGCTGCCCCTCCGTTGATAATGATAGGGACGTCGTGGAAACCGCGGATCTGCCGCACCCGGGTCACGACGTTGGCTCCGTCGACATGTGAATTCTGCAACTCAAGCACGATGAGGTCGGGGACGATACGGTGCGCCACCTGGAGGAGATCGACCGCATCGGGGCTTCGGTGGACGATGAAACCGAGTCGACCCAACCGATCGGTGAGTTGAGATGCAAGAGCGTCGTCCTCAGCAGCCACGACGACGTAGTACGCCCCGTCTTCCTCCTGGGCCAACTCTTCCTCAATTGCCTTGACCTTCCCCGGGCCAGGGAGTGCCGCAATGAGACGTTCCACGAGCGGCGAGAGGTCATACCCCGACGGTACGGCACCAAGACCTGCCTGCATGGAGGATGATGCGATCGCAGGCTCGAGGAGAGCCAACACGTCCGGTACAGTCCTATGGGGGAAGAAGAGCACGTAATGAGTATCGGTCCACTCACCGATGGCGGCAGTCAAGGGAAGTTGCCCGCGGAGTCGATCAACCTGTGACGCGTTCGCGGCGATGACAGCGACTGGGAGTGGTTCCGTTTGGGAGTCGTTCGCATGACGAAATCGCGTGAGCAATCCGGAATGGCGCTCAACCGCCGCCGCCTTCGTCTCTTTGCTATCCTGGGCCTCGACCTCCGACTGTAGGGCAGTCGGATGGAGTGGTGCAGGAGGTGCTGGCGCCGAAGGGGTTGCCGTGGTGACTGAGGGAGACTCGGTCGGTGGAGGTGGCACGTTGCGTTTCGGGCTCTCGCTCGGTGGTGGGGGTGGTGTTGCCATCGGCTTGCCGGATGCCAATGGGGAAGTCGTCGGTGAAGGCGATGACCGCTTGGGGAGTGGCGTTGTCGGTCGATCGACGGGGGGAGGCGCCGCCGCCGCGGGTGCTGGCCGTGGAGTGGCGGTTTCTTTCCCGAGCACCTGTCGGAGGAGTGCGAGAAGATGGTTTGCCTTTTCATCGAGCGATCGGAGCGGAACACTCTCGACCTCAGCGGCCGCCTGTTGGATGGCCGGAAGGGCGGTCGTGAGCGGTGAGGACCGTATCGCCCCAGCCAGTTGGCGGAACCCCTCCTCCGTCCTTCGCGTTGCCGCCTGGGCACAGGCGGTGGCCAGCGCTGTTTCAAACGGGGCTAACAGCCGGGTGCGGAAAGAGTCGAGCGCGTCAGCGGTCATGCCAGGAATATCACCATGAGGTTGCGATCGCCGCGAGAAGATCGCCCAGGACGACCAGATCCCGGAGATCGATCACCTCAACCGGGGAGTGCGAGTAGCGGAGCGGCCAGCCGATGGGAATATCGACGACACCCCAGGCCGCGAAGGCCGATCCGTCGTTACCACCGTTCGTCGTGCCGACCTGGAGCGAAAGCCCGTTCCGCCGGGCGAGGCGCACCAAGGTATCGACGACAGGTGTCGGTGTGACGGAACTGTTGTCGACCATGCGGGCAACCGGGCCCTGGCCGATCGGCGTAAGGGCAAAGTTTTGAGGATCCAACGGGGAGTCGCTGCTGACAAAGGTGTCGATCGCGTAGACCCGATCGGCATTGAAGCCTAACTGTTGGGCAGCTGCCGCGCTCCCGACCAATCCGATCTCCTCTTCGACCACCCAGAGGAAAACGACCTCATGCGGAAGCTTCGTGGGATCGAGCTGTCGCAGTGCCAACAACTGCGCGGCACTCCCAACGCGATCGTCGAACGAACGACCGGTTGCTCGGTACCCCGCGAGGGGAACGAACCGCTTCGGGTTCGTCACCGTCTGTCCAGGCCGCACGCCCAATGCCTCAGCTTGAGCCTTGGAGCTGACCCCGACATCCACCTTGTAGGGAGTGCCACGCCGTGTCGGTTGTTCTTCCACCCCAAGTCGCGGGGTGAAGACGGCGGGGACGCTACCCCCTGGCGTGTGGACCAGAGCCGGTGTGGCTTCCCAGAGCCAGGGGAGAAAACCACCGCGCGGGCGGATGTCGAGGAGGCCATCCTCCCCAATCGCCGTGATCTCGAATCCGGTCTCGTCCATGTGAGCCACGAAGACGGAGGTGGGCTTACCTTCTCCCACTCGGACCCAGATGTTGCCCTTCGCGTCGACCTCTGGATGCGCCCACGGAGGGAGTTGTCCGAGGATAATGTCTCGAACCGGCCCCTCGGCGCCGGATACACCGTAGGTCTCAACCAACGTGGCGAGAAGGCTCTGGGCAGCGGCCACCCTGGGGCGGGCGATCTGCGCGCCGGAAGAGGTAACGCCAACCATCAGACCCACGGCTAAACCCAAGCAGATGCGTCTCATTGGGATTCCCCTCCGTTAAGCCACTGCCGAATCTGGGCCATCAGGCCGGGAAGGTCGGTCAGGTCAACGGTCTCCACCTGGGTTCCGCCATACCGACTGTTGAGTTCCAGCGTGCGAACCGTTCCGAGAGTCTCCGGCGTGCGTCGAATCGGATAGTCGAGCAGCAGGGTGCCGGTGACAGGCCCCCGTTGGTTGATCAACGTGAAGAGGCCTCGGTGACGAAGGCGGCTCTCGGTCGTGAAGGCGATGTGGACGGTTCCTCGGACCGGTGGGTTGGAAATCGCCACCGCAGCCAGGGCGGCACATGCGCTTCGTCGAGCCGCATCGACTCCCGCCAGACGCTGTTGTCCATAGCGATGGGTGGCTTTCTCCAAGGCGACCGGATCCACCACCTGGATTCCGAGGTCGGCGACGTCCGCCGCAGACGTTGCGCCGGTATCGAGGTAGGCATCATCGCTTGAGAATGGGGTGGTAGGGAGACTGGCCCGTCCCCGGGCCAAATGCGTCGAGGGGACCGCCATCACGGCCGGGACCGGTCCACTTCGGGTCCAGATCGTCATCCGGTGGCCTTCATGCATCTGGTCCCACAGCGGAGGTTGACCGGCCCCCACCCGCCGAAGGGTGATCCATCCGTCATCCCGGAGGCGGCCGACCACATACCCCCACTCATCCATCGGGCAGGCGGCAACTCTGGTCGGTTCCCCAGAACCCAGCGTCAGCACAACGTTTCCGGCACGATCCTGCATTGCCGTGGGCAGGAGGACTAAGAGAGAGTCGGCCATGGGGCGCTCATAGCCGCTGACCGCCGTCATGCCTGCGAATCGGATGGCGAGATCCTCAACTGATTGGGCGTTTCCGGTTGTCGGAACAACAAGGGAGGCCACGGCCACCATCCCCAAAGACCAGTTGCGTGTTCGAGCCTTCACTGAGGTAACTCCCAGGGGTGCAAGGAAGAAGAAATCCCGTCGATGGTATGGTGTCGCGTACCCGAGGATAAAGACGAATCTCGACCCCGCCAAGCCCCAACTGTCCGCCGGAGGAAACCGATTGGTACTTCCTCTTGGTTCCCGTAGGGCCGAACCGTGTTCTTTGTTGGTGTGAAGGCCCGTCTCGAGTCATCCGCGACGAATCGGAGGATGTCTTGCAACCGTGTACCCGAAACTGTTAGATGGTCAAGCCCTATTTGCGCGGCATTCGAGCTTTCGCACATTGCTCCTCGGGTTGATTCGCCGGGCGGCTGGGTCGCGACGTTGACGGGCCTATTGGGAGGAGGTGCTCAGTGCGACTCCCTCTCTGGCCCGCGAGGTCCACGATTCATTTGTTGGCGCCCGTCCTGTTGACGCCACCTTCGGCCGGCGCATCTCGACATAGGATCTGAGCACGGCATTGATCCGGGTCTGATACCCCTGGCCCTGCGCCCTGAACCACTCAAGGATCGGGGCGTCAGGGCGGATAGTAATCGACTCCTTTGACACGGGGTCGACAATGTGCGTCGTCGCAAGCTCCGCCTCGGTGAGTGGTGGGTTGTCCTCATCCGCTTCGGCCGCGGCGATCAGTTCCTCATCGGTCTTATGCCGGACCCGCTTCCAATCGGTGTTGTCCTTGGTCGGGTCGAACTGTTTGGCTATCATAGGATTTCCCTCCGCTCTCTGCGACTGGCCGGTCGGGCTGAGATGATCCGTCGGTTGGACCTTCGTATGGTGTAAACCACCGCCAACATGATCCCGTTAATCCACCCGATCGCCTTCCACCGGGGCTCCCGTCCTCGGCGCGGGATACCTGAAGGATTGCGTGCCGTCCGACAAACACCAGGGCGGCCGTGGGGAAGTGGGGGCGAGTGGGGTTCCGCTCCCCTGAGTGGCAACAGGTTACAGGCGAATCCTCTATTCAGGAGGGTGGGTGATGCGATACCAATGGAACCCTTGGTGTCCGTCTGGAGTGTTCTGGATGGGCGCCACAACGCCCAAGTCTCCGTCGGAAAGAAAGAGGACCGGCAGGTATTCGCCTCCTGTGTCGCGCACTGGAGATCCATCGATGGTCTTCCAGCTGTCGACCAGGAAGGTGGGCCCCAAACGGACCGATGGTTCGGGGCCTACGGCGTCAATCAAGGCGACATGCGCTTGGAGTTCGTTCTCGGTGCCAGAGAACCAAGTTGCGGCGAGTTGGCCCGTCCCGCTGGCGGCGAGAAAGGGAAAGTAGAGTGGAAGCTCTGACGTGACGACCGACCACTGCTCCCAGGTTCCGCCGAGATCACGGGAACGGCCCAGTTGGAGCGTGGCGCCCTCACTCCAGAGATAGTAAAGTGTGCCCGCCGCATCCCATGCCAACGGTTCGACCCATCGTGGTACGTTGCCGGGATTCGCAAAATCGGCGCTCCACTGGCGAGCCCCAGGTGCCGACCGGTGCTCCCATGTCTGGCCCCCGTCGGTGCTCACTGCCAGGAAATCGATCCCTTCGTGATAACGGTTTCCTGACGCCGAGAGCGGCGTGATGCGCACCGCGAGTTCGCCATGGGGGCCACCGGCGAAATGGCTCGAGTGGCCTTGTGGAGAAACCCTCGCATGCTCTGTCCAGGTTACGCCGGTATCGGAACTCGAGGCATAGCGGACTCCGTCACCATCATTCCAGATGACGTGTGCACGACCGTCGGGAGTGACTTCGATCCAGGGGCGATCGTCGAAACGATCCCGTGAGAGAAAGGTCCAGGTCCAACTGTCTCCAACATCGCGACTCACACCGACCGCGACATGGGTTCCCTCGCCGGTCAAGCGGTCGAAGCCCATCGTGAGGAAGTAGAGGATGCCGTTCGGTGCGACGGCGAGGTCGACGTCCGAATTGCCCAGCGCCCCATCGGCAGGGCTCCCGACATCAACCGGGCGCCAGGTGGTTCCCCCGTCCTGGCTCCGAAACAGCTTGGGGGCTTGGTCCGACTCCTCCAGGGCTTGGGAGAATCCCGCAACGAACAAGGTTCCGTCGGGATGTTCCACCACCATCGGTTCCCGAACCGCCACCGGGCCGAGGTGTTCGATCGGATCAGGTAGCATGAGGGGTTGGTCCGTGAGGGGAGGAGTGGTG
This sequence comes from Gemmatimonadota bacterium, assembly GCA_029262155.1. Classification (GTDB taxonomy): domain Bacteria; phylum Gemmatimonadota; class Gemmatimonadetes; order Gemmatimonadales; family GWC2-71-9; genus OFTM291. The sequence continues at coordinate 28,759 of JAJCZW010000069.1, read as the reverse complement.
CCCTGCCCGCATCCCAAAAGGCCTGAGGCGAGCAGGAGCAGGAGGAGGTGGTGCCGGGCAGTCATTCCAAAGATCACCGGGCTCTTCAGTTGCCCCATTCCTTCCCGAGTTGCTCCAGTCCAGACTGAGCCAGGTCCTCGGGTGTCATCACGGGTGAAAAGTCCACCGAGGCGTCGAATGTCAGAAACCACGGTTCGGCATAACGGGGAATCTCCGACGTGCTGTCCATGTTGACGATGAAATATCCTCCACGTTTGCCATTGACCGCTGTGAAGTAGGCTGCTTCGGGTTTCATCGCCTCCAGGATCTTCTGCATCTTCTTGCCGACGGAACCATCGCTCACGGCGTGGTTGAACTTCGCCAAGGGCATCGAAACTTGCATAACAAAGCGCATTGGGTCTCCCAGCTGAGGGTAAGCTATTGTACGCCCCGGAGCACGGGTTGGCTAGCATTGGGCAACGGGTTTCACGCCGTGATGGATTCGGTGGACCGGGTGTCGGTCGTGAGGGCACATTGGCAAGTCGGGGGCGCTACGGGGTGTGGCTGTGTCCCCGCGGTGACGGCGATCACCGTTTGCCTTTCACCACTCCGATGCTAGCGGCCGCTTGCCGCCAACCAGTCCTCCCGGAGCACGGCGAAGCTGGCCACATCCTCGAACTGTCCGTTCTTCAGGAAGTAACCCCGGCGTACGCCTTCGGCACGCATGCCCAACTTCTGCATCACCTGACCGGAAGACGGGTTACGCACAAGATGAGTTGCTTGAATGCGGAACAAATCAAGCTGGGTAAAACCGAGGGCAAGAAGAGCCCCACTCGCCTCGGTGGCGTAGCCTTGCCCCCAGTAGGATTGCCCGACCCAGTACCCCAACTCCGCTCGCCGGTGTTTGATCGTGATCTGGAGACCCACCGCACCTATCACCCCTTCCGTAGGACTGGTGATGGCATAGTTCGCGAGCGTCTGGTTCTCCCAGCCGGGGCCGTGCGTGGCGATCCACTCCTCCGCCATTCCGTCTTCGTAAGGATGCGGAATATTGAGCGTCGTGTCGGCGATCTCGGCCGCACCTGCCAGGCGCTGTACGATTGACGCATCGGCCGTTGTGAAGGGCCTGAGCACAAGGCGTGGGGTCTGGAGGACAGGTTGTTCCGACATCGGTTCATTCTCGTTGGTGTCGGGCGTACTCCGCAAGCCGACTCTGGTGAAGACAGATGTGGACGCAGTGACGACACTACCCGGTCAGCGCAGCCGCCATGGTCGGCCGTTGCCGGGTAACCGATTCGGCGACCAGCGTCCAGGAATCATCGGTGCGCTCGTACACCGACATGAAGTTGTACTTCCCCGACATCTCCTGGGTCCGCAATCGCCCAACCACAGACCACGTTCCCGTGACGACGGCGGACGCACTGTGGGTGCGGACCGTAACGTCGGAAAAGCTCACCGAATCGATATCGAAATTGGTGGCCCCTGCGATATCCTCCTCTTTGGTCTCAAGCCGGCCGCCGGGAATCATCACGACATAACTGTCGGAGGCTATGGTACGGAAGCGATCCATATCGTGCCGAAGGAGCATGCTCTCATGCAGAGCTACCGTCAGGTCACCCAACCCCACCGCTGCAGCCTGCAGGTCGTCCGGGCTGGGAGTCTCGGTTGTGGTACAGGCGGAGCCGATGAGGAGCATGACTACCACAGTGAGCTGGTGGAGTGAGTGGATGGGTGTAGCGTGTCTCATGAAGTCTCTCTTTCAGTGTTGATCGATCTCCGACATAGGTACAAACCGGGGGTACGCCACCGATGGTACACCCGACGCACGATACCGGAAAGGCACGGAAGTGCACGAGCAGCGCCGGGCTGCGCACCATCGTCTGTTCGTTAGGGTGAGCGCACAAATACTGACCGAAACTGCAGGGGCGACCCTGGCCCTTCGTCGCCGAAGCGCAGTCGAATCTCCATGCCGTTCTGGGCCACGGTGCCCACATCGAGGAGCAACGGGGACACATCGAAGTCGATGCGGGTGAAGGTGATCGACGATCCGTTCAACGCATAGGTGCCGCGCTCAACCGCGGTGAACTCAAGACCATTGACCCGGTTCCGAGCCGACAGCGAGATGGTGTACCCATTACCTGTGAAGACGAGGGAGCCACTCAAGTAGGAGCAGCAACCCTCGGCGTAGGGGAGGGGGGACTCGTTCAAGGAACGAAGCACGAACATCCCTGCTATCGACCCAAGTCCGGTCGGTGTGCTCCCTCCACAAGCAACCAGGAGGGCTCCGGCGTACAGTATCATGCGTCGGTTTCCAAATGGGCGATCCATTGGGGTCTTCGTCGTGATGGAGTTCATGTTATCCAGACCTCAGGTTTCCGTAGCCTCAGTAGCGTTGACGCGCGGCAACGGATGAGACGCACAGTCTCACTCTCGGACTTGCCTGATCTGATCGACTTCGGTGTTGGGTTCGTAGTGTTCAGATCGTCGGGGCGAGGAAACGACGCGAAGGGATTCGTTGAGGCCACGTGACCATTTGACACCGGACCTTTGAGTGCGCTGCCTGACCATCTGGCCGATCAACGGACTCGCCGTCAGCAGCCACAGTCCTGCGTTCAGAGCGATCGGTGCCCCGGTACGCTGTCTTAGGTGGTGGATCATCTAGTGGCCTCGGCATGGGAAATGGTCATGAGATGGTCTCTAGACGCAGATCACGGTAATCCGGGTTGCAATGACGTGGACGGCGGTCGCGCTGACGGGAATGCCCCAGACTCTTATCGGAGTGATGGTCACCCCAACCGGGCCAGCCCCTGCAACCGTCGTTGCCGTACATGTACAAGGTGGCGTACACGGTGCGCAGTCCGCCGTCTTCGCCGCCGACACGTTCGTGGCATGGGCGATCAGGTTAGCCAGGGCGAGCGCCACCACCATCGGCCCACCACCGAACAACCAGGTGAGTACACTGACGCGAATTGTCGGGGACGTGGTCGTAATGGACTTGGTCAGGGTGTACCCGTTGGTACACACGCCTTGTTGTTTCTGGACAAATGCATCTGGAATCGCGCCTCGATAGATGCTGTAACCGGTGAGGTTCCCCTTGGCGTCCTCAATCAGCCCGATCTTCTGTCCCCCAATGGCGAACACGGACTCGGTGGCCTCCGGCGTGGTGCTAATGACATGTGGCGCTCCGTACTGCTTCGCGAGATAGCCTTTGAGGTCGGTCCCCGAGAACTCCTTCTTATCTTGGTCGGGTAGCTCTGCCACGATGAGCGGGACCATGCCGTCTCTGTCGTTCCGCATGCTGGGCCTCTACGATCAGTTCAATGGGTTTCCGTTTCTCCGAGCGTCGACCTACGGCGTATTGGCTAACACCGAGCCGGAACGGTTGATCGCCACGGTCTTTCCTTTCAAATGTTCATCCAGGAATCGGAGGATGGCACCATACCCCGCAATCTCGTTGTCGCGGTTCCGGAAGCCGTGACCCTCATCGGGAAAGACGACGTACTCGACCGGCACGTCGTTACCCCGCACCGCTTCGACGATCTCGTCGGACTCAACCTGAAGCACCCGTGGATCGTTGGCACCTTGAAGCACGATCAGGGGGACCCGGATGTTCGACGCATGGAAGAGTGGTGAGATGCGCTCCAGTCGTTCCCGGTCGGTGGCCGGGTTACCCAATTCGGCGTACAGCGCGTCGCGCTGCGCTCCCCACCACGGCGGGATCGATTCGAGGGTGCGGAGCCAGTTAGATACGCCGAAGATGTCGACACCGACGTCGAACACATCCGGCTGGAAGGCGAGAGCGGCAAGGACCATATATCCGCCGTAGCTGCCACCGATGATCCCAACGCGCTCGGCATCGGCCCACCCAGTGTCGATAAGCACCTGTTTGCTGGCCACAACATCGCCTAGGTCCGCCTCACCATGCCGCTGGTCATCCATCGCGAAGAACGCCTTGCCGTAGCCCGAGCTTCCGCGGTTGTTGATGGCGAAGATGCCATACCCGTGGTTCACCAAGTATTGGATCAGCCCTGAGTAGGACGCCCGCGACTGTCCTCCCGGACCACCGTGAACCCAAACGAGGACGGGCACCTGGTTGGTCGCGGATGCCTGATGTGGCTTATAGAGGATTCCGGGGATCTCCACACCGTCGTAGGAGGCGAACCGGACCACCTCCGCGTCAACGAGATTCTCCAGATCCACCGCTGCGTTGAGGCTGTTGGTGAGCTTTGTTGGGGCGGTGCCACCTGCCACCGGTTGCACGAAGAGGTCGCTCGGGAAGCGGCTCCCACCGGCGTACATTGCCATCGTACCGCCATCCTTCGAGAAACTCACCGCGGTCACACTGGCGCCTGGTACTGCCGGGAGATCGATTTGAGTCATCGCCGGCCACTGGTACAGCCGAAGCTCGGTGCGGCCGTCGTTGTTGATTCCCACGACCAGGTAGTCATCGGTGCGCGAAAACGAAGCGAACATGACATCCCACTCCGCCTCGACCAGCACTGCCTTCTCGTTGGTCGCCAAGTCGTAACGGAACAGTCGCTGGAACTCGCTGTCTTGATCGGTGAGCAGCAGGAGCGCGGAGCCATCTGGAGTGAATCCCAGTGGCGACGACGAGACATCCCCCTCATGGGGTGTGACATGCCCCGTCTGGCCCTCCTGCAGGTCGCGGAGGAAGACATCGGTGTTGTTGGTCGTGTGGACTTGGGTGTAGGCCATGTACCGACCATCCGGAGACACACTCCCGGGGAAGGCACCGTCGTCGTTACGGTAGATCATCCGTCGAGCGTAGTCACCGTTCGCATCGTAGTTGTAGAGATCGAAGACCTTGGGGTCGCGCTCGTTCGTGGTCAGGTAGAAGGAGGTGCGGTCGGCGGACCAACCGGCAAACGATGCCGTGTGCCCTTCGCCTGGGGTGAGGTCGGTCGAGGATCCGTCGAGTTCCCGCACGTAGACATGCCACAGCTCGTCGCCACCGCCATCGGTACGGTAGAGGAAGCGTTCATCGTCGTTGAAATAGGAGATAGCGAACTGCGATGTGGTGGTGGAGGATGTGAGCGCCTCACCTTCACCACCGGCCACGGGAAGAGCATACGCATTGAAAATACCGGTGCTGTTGTGGCTGACCAAGAGTTTGGAACCATCGGGTGAGAACGACGCCCCTCGATACGAAGTGCTCTCCATGAAATCAGCGATCGAATACTGTGCCGTCGGTCGGTCGACGGTTGGGGCGCACGAGGCGACCCCCATGGATATCACCAAGACCAGGAGGGCGGTCAAGCGTGGCAGTGGGTTCGTTCTCATCTTGAATAACTCCAAGGTCTTAGACCGATTTCGTGTGGTGGCTGACTCGCGGCGAGGATGTAGTTTTCAAAGGTACGGCCTGGAGTCTGGTGCGTAAAGAATGCAGTAATGCAGTATACTGGCGACATGAATGACACCGATGACATGTTCCCCGGGGATGCAGCCGAGTTCGAGCCTGCGACCGAGGTCGAGGTGATGTGCCCGTATTGTGGGGAGTTGGTTGTGATTGCGCTCGACCTGAGCGGTGGCGCCACCCAGGAGTATGTCGAGGACTGCCAAGTGTGCTGCCGGCCGTGGCAAGTCCATGTCACTTATGGAATCGGTGGTATGACAGTCAGGGTGGAGCAGGCCGGGTGACCTCTCTGCATTTCAATCGCGGCATCCAAATCTTCGAGGAGCCTCTAATCGTCCCCTTCCGGAACATGAAACCGCTTCAGCATTCCTTTCTCCAATGAACCAGGGACCTCGGAGATCCAGGCGTAGTCCCCCGGTTCGAGTACGACAGTGAAATAGCCGGTTCTGCCCGCGGGCATCTCATTGAGCCCCCCGAGAAAGATCGCTGGGGCGGGGGTCTGGAGACCTCCCGGCTGGCTCCAGTCCATCCACCGCTCCAACGCCTCTAGGTCGGGCTCCTGGGTAACCCGCACGAGGTGGACGTCACTGCCCACGAAGTTTTCATGGACCGTCTGGTCGATAAAGTGGACCGCCACCGTCTGCTTCCCAGGCTGCGGCGTTCCCTCCATCACGATTCCGCCCGCGGCGGAGATCTCAATCCGAACGGTCGCGCTGGGCTCCGCTGCACCCGATGGCTCCTCGGTCACCGTGAACTGGTGAACCATGCCGTAAGTGTCGGGGTCAGGGTTGAAGCTATGGAAGACGCCGTCGGTCTTCACATAACACTCCAAGAGATAGGTGCCGGGTTCCAGGTACACCGTCGCCTGGCTGGTTCGGCCGGATGCGGTGAGGCCGGGACCACCCAGGAAAACGATCTCGCTGAACCAGGCCGGGAGGTCGCCGAACCGCTGGAGCGCCGAGTCGACCTGACCGGCGACCAGCAGGTTCAACCCGTCTTGAAACACCGGGGCAACCTCCGCCTGGTGTGCTTCGACACCGTGGCCCGCCGGCATCTTCTCCACCACAATGAAGTGGACCACCGGGGACTCGTTTCTGAACCGAAACGTTGTCCATCCCGATGGGATTACGTCGGGGGCATCGAACATCAGTCCACGAGCGACAACCGTAACGACTCCGGGGGTGTCAGGTTCCGATGAGGACGGGGAGTTATCGCTGGGGACGCATGCGACGGCAAGGGCGGTAACGAAGGTGGCGAATCCGATTCTCTTCACGAGAGGTACCCCCTGGAAAGGTAGTGCACGAGAACACTCTACCTGTACCGGTCGGAGCCCGTTCCCGCAAGGGACCTGCTGGTTATGGATAGGCGTTCAACGAGCGGCCTCACGCATGCTGGGAGATAGCTCGCCAGGGGCACGACCGAGAGAAGGACAACGCGACCTCGGGGGGACCGCCCAAGGGCACTCAATCATGCGCCTGCGACAAACGATTCAAGCGTTGCGGCCATCGACGGCACCGTGGCGAACCGACCGGCGAATATCCGGCTGTTGTACAACTCGTAGATCTGACGCGCCGACAGGTCGCCGTTGTCGAAGGTCGTGTTGGTCAACTCGGGCATCACGATTGAGTAGCCGTACTCGAACGCCACTCGGCACGTCGTGTCGACGCAGTATTCGGTTTGGATCCCCACCAGGATGAGCGTGCCGATCCCTCTTGCATCCAGATAGGCTTTGAGTTCCGTTTCTCGGAAGGCGCTATTGAACCTCTTGTGTACCACTTTCTCCCCTGATACTGGGCGGATCGGGTGATGGATTTCCCACCCACTCGTACCACACTCCACCGCCTCGCCCGGTCCGCCGTCATGCTGAACGTAGATCACCTCGATAGTGGCCGTCCGGCACGCCTCAATCAACGCGGCGATGTTGCTGAGCACTTCGTCGCCTCGATAAGGGCCAAGTGCCACGGCCGCTTCCTGCACATCGACTACGAGCAGGGCGGTCGCATGGTGTCTTGCTGACTTTCGGGATAGGTCCATAGGTTCCACCAGGTGAATAGTCGCAGGAAGAAACCGAAAAGATGCCCGGAGTCCTCTTGCGCACGACGACAGTAAGAGGAGTGGGACTGATCGAGACGACTCGGCGTTTCACCCCGCTGGCCAAGCTAGAACGGGGCAAATCGAGAGGCTTTCTGTTCCGCCGGGTGGTACCGAAACTCCGGAACAGGGTGTTTCGTACGCCTCGGAGAGAATGTAATGGAGGCTTACTGGGACGGGTGCACGAGTTTGCCATGGTGCGTTCCGGAACCCAAGGTGTCACAGGAGGGCTTCTTGCCATCGTCCATATTCCGTGTTGCGAGTCTGGTTAGTCGTCTTGTCATAAGTCTGGTGCTGATCGGGGCTGCTGCATGCGGTAGTTCCCCCACAGAACCATCCCGGAACGCGGTTCCCATCCCAGGGCAGAGCACATTGGTGTTCGAGGGGGCCACCTTCACCTCCGCGGAGCGTCCGCGGATGGAGCAACTGGTGCGGGACGCCGTGGGCCAGGCCCGAACACTGATCCCGATCGAGCGAATCACGGTCATCGTCCGTTTCGGTGAGGCTGGTGGCGTGATCCCCCAGCTCGGCCTCGGTGGACGGGCGGACGCCGGCACGGTCACGATGACCATCGACCCCGACTCGCCGGTCTGGGTGGAGTCACTCGATACCGAATTCTTCCGGGTGCTCGCCCACGAGTTGCACCATATCGCTCGGTTCCGCAGTGTCGGATTCAGCAAGCATCTGCTCGATGCCATGGTCGCCGAAGGTCTCGCAGACCAATTCATGATTGAATTCGCCGGCGACCCTCCTCCAATCTGGGCTACCGCGCTAACCGGTGCTGAATTGGATACGTGGCTCGACCGCGCTCAACAGGAGTGGTTGCGGCCCCAGTACGACCATGCCGCATGGTTCTTTCTCGATCCGGCACGATCAATACCCCACTGGACCGGCTACGCCGTCGGGTTCGAAATCACCAACCGCTTTCTCGCTGCCAACTTGTCCGAGCGGGCCTCGACGCTGTTCGACGAACCAGCGACCTCCTTCATCCCCCCAACCGAGATGGGCCAGCCTGATCGATGAGCACCTCGACTGGAAGAAGAATGGTTGGCTGGGGGGTGCGGGCCGGTGTATGTATGGCGCTCGTGCTCGTGCCTGTGGGCGATGGCCAAGCCGTCGCCCAAGCGTCAGCGGTGAGCGAGACCGCCGTCGACCGCGCGCCTGATTTGAAGCGTTTGCAGGAGTGGGTCGAGTTAGAGCAGAGCTTGACGCCAGCCAATCGACTCCGGGCCCAACAGCGGATTGCTTCGCTCTTGGAGACGGGAGGACCGACTGGGTCGCCGGAGTTCTTCCTGGAGGTCGCGGCGATCACCGCCCTCGCCGACAACGGGCACTCCAACCTCGGCATGGCGCCAGTCTATCGGTTCGGACTCGTGGGGATCGGCACCTATTGGTTCTCCGACGGGCTCTATGTGGTCCGGGCCGTCGAGGCCAACCGTCGTCTGCTGGGTGCCCGAATGACGGCGATAGGAGGCAAGCCTCTCGATCAGATTGTCGAGCGCCTCCGTGCCTATCACGGGGGAACCGATGGGTTCTTTCGCGAATATTTTTCCACCCCCCTCATGCTCTCGCCCAGCATCCTGCACGCGGCTGGCCTGAGCCCGCAGGAGGATGCGGCACAGTTTTCGTTTGAACTACCTAACGGCGTGAGTGAGACGGTCACACTCGAGACGTATCACGGCGAGATCCCGCGCACAAGGCCGTGGGGTCGTCTCCTTCCGCGAGCGGTGAACGCTGATCCCGCCGGTTGGGTGAGTTATCTTCCCATCGGCACAACGATGCCGCTGGCGCTGCAGGAGCCGAACGAGGTGTTTCGTTATGTGTTGCTTGCAGACAAGAGGGTGGCCTATATCCAGCTACGGGCAAACATCGATGTCGGTGGTCAGTCGATCCGGGATTTTTTGAAACAGACAAGACGTCGCATCCGGACCGACCGACCGAAGGCCATCATTCTGGATAATCGCCAGAACGGCGGAGGGGATCTCACCCGCACGGCGGACTTCGCTCTGGAGTTGCCGTCGCTGGTTCTGGACGACGGTATGGTCTATGTGCTGACGTCGAACGCGACCTTCTCGGCTGGGATCTACACGTCGTTTTTCCCCAAAGCGGCGAACCCTGCCCAGACGCTTGTGGTCGGGGAGCGGGTGGGCGATCGGGAGCGCTTTTGGGCGGAGACGGGAAAACCCTTCATCCTCCCAACCACAGGTTACCGAATCCCATACTCGCTTCAGCTACATGATATCGGGGTTGGCTGTCTTACTCCGAAGATCTGCCACATGGCCCGACACAACAAGCGCTGGAATATCGCCGTGGGATCGCTCGACCCCGATGTGAAGATTGGGACAACCTTTGCCGATTACTCCCAACACCGGGACCCTCCGCTTGAGTTTGTCCTGGAACAGGTGCGGGACGGTTCCCGGCGGCAGCGTTGACCCTGCGGACATCCTGAGGGCGACCCGGGACGAGCAATACTACTCTTGCGGACGAACGTCGGCCGACAACCGTTCGAAGTCCATAATCCAGTTCGTCTCCCATATCTCACCATCATCCACCGAAAAGGCCTGCTCCCACCGAGCCGTGTCTGTGGTGATCGTCGACCAGCGAAACCGCACTCGTACCGGTATGCCGCCTTCCTCATCACTTCCAAAGAACTCTCCGATCCCATCCTCGAAGCGTCCAACCACCGGAGGCCGAAGACCAGGTTGCCAGGTGTCAGCCCAAAACAGACTCCACATGTCAGTGCCTGGATCATGTAAACGCAGTGTCATTCCCCAGAATTTGCGGCCATCTAACATCCCTCCCATCTGGTCGAGGAAAGCAGCTCCCTCCATTACGGACTGCCCCCAAAACTGCATTTCGAATTTCAACCACTCATCTGATCCTGTGAGCCGCTCCGTCAGACGTCGATGGCGGACCAGCATCTGACCTTCAAGGAAACGGAAATCTTCGCGCGGCATTTCGGGTTCCGGATCAAAAGGTAGAGAGCTTCAGCGCGACGCGTTTGAGTCGGCACGAAATCCCGACACTTGAAGCGGCGTTCTCGGCGAATGTCACGGCAACGGGCGCAACCGCTTGAGGGTGACGATGCGCTCGGCGGGGGAACCATCCTCCTCTGCCTCCTGCCAGACCAGGAACGGCGGTCGAGAGGTGACACAGCTTCGGAAATCGGTCTTCCCCTGCCGCATCGACACGATCCAGCACTCCTGTTTCTGCCCATCCGCGTCGTGGAATACGTCGCGCCCCGAAACCTCAAAAGGCGGCGTTGCGCGCTGATTGATGCCGTCCGCCGCTAGCGTCCATACCCCAAGCGTACCGGTCCATTCTTGTTCCAGCGGGAGGAGACCCAGCACCCAGTACACGAAGGTGCCGTCAAAAACCGGTGCCTTGAGCGGCACCGTTACGTATGATGGGATGGAGTCGCTGCTTGATTCCAGGGCCAGGCGCCGAATCTGGGCGGCACCGCCTTCGACCCGAATGTCGACATACTCGTTCCGGTACGCGCCGATGGCGGCGCGACGGTAGGCGAAGCCAAGGTCGTCCGCATGGTGTCCGATGTGATCGACCCCTACACCGGTGGGCCCGTCGGTGACCATCAGGAAACTCCACGCCGGACGATCTCCGAGCGTCCGCGCCAGGCGCACCACGAATCGGTACCCCACCTGTTCGTATTCGGCCTCGAACGGGACAAGGCGCGTGAGGTCGATGCGGGGATCGCCCGGGCGGATGATGCCTTCGTTCTGCGCTGCCGCGTTGCCGAGACCGATGCAGCCGAGCAAGGCGGTGAGCGCCAGTGCTAACCTCCAGACGCGAGCGCCGATACCTGGAACAGCCTGTGAATGGAATTGGTCCTCTCTCGGTAGCACCCTGAGCTCCCTTCATAGCATTTGTGGTGCGCAGTATTTCAAGAATATATCCACTCTGGGTTCAGTGGGGTCGGGCTCCACGCGGTGCTCGACTTCCCAAATCGCCGCAACCCCCCTTGAGCGTACTTCGAGTCGCGTCGAGTCATCGCGACCGGTTTATCGATGCGTCAATCTAGTGTCCCTCATCTTCAGTGTGGCCATTGTTCGTTCGCCTCCGTGAGTCGGTTAACCGACCGCTAACCTCCATCGTCGATCGACGGTGCGCTCTGGTGTTTCTCCTTGGTGAGGTCCGAGCATAGCGGCGCTAGCGGAAGAATCCGCCGAACACTTCGAAATACCTCGCGCCGAACCCGTCCAGCCCCGCCCGGGCTTCGGCACTTGGATCGCCGTAGACGGACAGACGGGTAGGTTCGAAACATTGAAGAAACCGATCGGCGAACTTCGCGCCGAAGTTGCCCAGATGGACCATCACCGCGCTGGAGTCGGCATAGCGCTCGTAGATGTGACACGTTGCCCCGTCTTCGCTCAGGAACCATTCGTATCCAATGGTGCCCGGCTCGTTCCGCGTTAAGTCGACCATCTCGCTCATGAGCGCTCGACCGGCTTCGAGCCGACCATCCCGAACGGACAGTTGGAGATTCCACGATACGATACTCGACATTGGCAAGGCTCCTTGGGGGTGGGTTCACGACGGGACGTCTATGGGGAAGTTTCAGAGGAATGACGCTGGCGCAACGCGTCGAGGCGATGGCCGAGCCCCTGTTGACGCTCTCGAAGGGCGGCCAGCAGGCGGCTGCGAGACCTGAGGAGGGCGAATCGTCTGGCGTCGGCCCAGGCCCCAGCCCACTGCTCCCGGATCAGCAGCCCCGCCATGCCAACCAACGGGACTCCGACGAAGGTGGCCAACGCCCAGAAGCCATTCCCCACGGTGAACGCGGCGGCAACGAGCAGTAGCACCCACACGAGGTAGAGACCGCCACCGATCATCGCTTTCCAAGTCGAACGAGTATCCGCCTCCAGAGTGAATCGGTCGACGATCAGGCCGGTCAGGTGGTAGGGTACCAGGAAGAGCAGCCATCCGGCCACCGCGAGGGTGGCCCAGAGGGGTAGGATCAACGGGAGCCGGGCGATGGCCCACCGCAGCCCTCGCCGGGCGCTGATGTCGGCGCGGAGATCGGCTGGTTGGAGTCCTACCCGCGTGAGGCGGCGATCGAATGCCGTGACCTCCGCCGCGAGTGCGTTGCCTTCGTCGTCGTCAGAAGCGCGTACCTCTGCGAGTACTCGCGCCGTCTCCGCCAGACGGCGGAGACGTTCGGCGGGGTCGGGCACCGCATCGTGCTCGACTTCCCAGATGCGAACCGCCGTCTCCACCACCTCTCGGTCCTGCCAGGCCGCGAGATTCACGGTTTGTTGGCGGAGTGCAACCCGAATCCGGTAGGTCAGTTCACGCACCGCGTCGACGTCGTCCGCCCCGCGCGCGGCCAGATCTTCCCAGGCGATCGACTCACCGACGTGCACCATCGCTTGGGAGCGAAACACGTCCTTTTGCCGGAAGACCAACCCGACGGGGACCACTGGGAAGGACCCACCGGTCACGAGGCTTGCGCCGAGTGCGATGCGGGCAGCGCCGGTCTTGAGGGGGGCCAGGGAGGCCGCGCTATGGCTGATCCCTTCCGGGAAGATTCCCACCGCGTCGCCGGCCGCGAGTGCGCTGTGTACCGCCCGAAACATGTCGACATTGCGCTCCATCGAAGCTGGGTCGTCATGGGCACGGAACACCGGAATCGCTCCCCCGATCCTCACCAGCCAGCTCACCTTGGGATCGTCGAACAGAGGTGATTTGGCGAGGAACCGTACCTGCCGCCGGGCGGTCGCCATGACCAGAATCGGGTCGAGTAGGGAGTTGGGATGATTCGCCACGAGGAGCACCGGGCCGGTGGCCGGGACCTCTCCACCGACGTAGCGCATCCGGTAGTAGAGGAAAGCCGATAGACGGGCGAGGCGGGCGGTGAAGCTTATACCGAGGTTCACTAGTCCCGAGCCTTTCCCCATCCAGGGGTCACTTCTCTCCTCATCATCTCATAACATGTTGTCATATGATTTGTTAGACAGGAATCTGCCGGGTGTGCCCCATCCATGGTGACAGCTGAAAAAGTCCCACGAGAGATTGAGCGGCCGTTCCGCCGGTGCGAAGGAGTGAAGTTCCGCTTCCCGTCTTTTGATCCAGCTTCGTCCTTTGCGCTGGTTCACGGTCTCTGCTGGAACGTAACACCAGGGATTTGTGGCTGGGTGCGGATGCATCAATGGCCGACCGTTTTCGCGGATATTGTATTATAAAGTATTACGTGTTACTTTACAATTATGTTGACAAAGAGTCCTCCCGCCGAATCTGGGGGAACCGTATATCGAATGCGGGACCTGGTCCGCGAATCTGGCCTCCCGGCCAGCACAATCCACCACTACATCCGAATCGGTCTCCTTCCGGCTCCAGAGCGACCCACAAGCAACTCGGCCCGTTACGACCAGCGGCATCTCGACCGGCTCGGTGCGGTAGGTAGGATTCGGAGGATCGATCCCGACCTGTCGCTCGCTGGGGTGAAACGGGTGGTTGCGTTGGTGGCAAATGGAGTGGAACCCGAGGTTGCTGTGGCCCTCCGGCATGCGGTGACCGGGCGTGCCTTCGAGAGTGGGGTCAACCGGAGGCTATGCGCCAGCGAGTTGGCGGCGGAGGTGGGGATCACCGGTGAAGCATTGGAGCGCCTCATCGCCCTTGGGGTGGTGGTCCCCACCGAATCGGATGACGGACCCGAGTTCGACGTGACGGACGCCTGGGTTGTCGAAGGCGCCGTCAGCTTGGAGCGGACCTGGGCACCAGGACTTGGTGCGGCGTCGCGCGTGTCAGCACTCATTCGTGAGGCGTCGGCTGTGGAGATGGAGCTGCGGAACCAAATGGTCTCTGCGGACGCGGTCCAAGCGGCGGATACTAGCCGGCGGTTGCAGGAGTGGGCCAACGTCTGGCATCCGTACCTGTTTTCCCGTTACCGTCTGCGCGAGATCCAGGAGTTCGGGTTGGGGCCGGGGCTGCCGTGACGCCTTCGAAGGGTCAAACGTGGATCAACACCGGCCTGGGCTGCGGGGTGGCTGCGGGTATCCTCTACCCGATCGGCCTGCTCGACCTGCTGCCGGGACGTCCATCCCAGATGGCCTTCATGCTGTTCGGTCCCTTCCTCATCGTCAACGCAGCGGGGCTTCGCCACTTCTACTCCCGCGCCAACGATACGGTCTCTAACGACTTGGCTCACCTGATGCTCGCCCTTGCCGGTGCCGCGTTCACCGGGATGGCCACGATGCAGATGTCGATCTACGCCCTGGTGCCGAGGTACCAGCTTGCGGGGTCGGGCGTCAAGCCGGAGGTGTGGGACGCTATCCTCCGCAGTGTGTCGACAACCCAACTCGGTCTCGACTTCGCGTTCGATATCTTCATTTCCGTCGGCACCGTTTTGCTTGGTCTGCAGATCGCCCGCCATCCGAGGATCTGGACGCCACTTGGTCTCGCCGGGATGGTCATTGGATCGATTGGTTTGGTGCTCAACATGGTCACCTTCCCAGTCAACGCTGGAGACGCCGGACTCATCGACCCGGCGCCGTTCTTCGGAGTCTGGCTTTCCCTGACCGCCCTCCCGGCCCTTTTCCGTCGTCGATGGCTGCCGCCGGAGAAGGCCGATCAATGATCGCTGCCTCTGCTGGCTGGTCCTACCCGTTGCTGACATCGAATCCGTCGACGACCCTGACGTCCACCGTCATCGCGCCCGGCGTGTCCTGTTGCCCGCAGGATCCTCCATGCGCGATGCAATGAACGGAGCTGTGGCTGTGGTCCAATTCTCGAGGTCACCCCGTCTCCGACCCGGCCAACCGATGCGGGGAGGGTGTCGCTGGTCATCGTTCGCACCCCTCGTGTTCCTCGTGTCCATATTGGGCAGCCGGGTCGCCGCCGGTCAAAGCGGCGTCACGAACGGTGTGATCGAACTCAGGCCAGGCGACCCACGAATCACCTGTGATGTCACGGTGCCGCATGTCTCGCGCTGGTCGATGACGCGCATCGTGCCTGGAGCACTCCCTGTAGACCTCGGCGTTTGGCTCGATCGCCAGGAAGTCGTCAGCATCGATGGCCGCACCCTGCGCCGATTCCAGAGTGACGTCATCGGGACCACGGGTCGCCCGAGACGCGACGTGGTTTTTTGGGATCAGAACACGATGGAGACGGTGTCGGCGGAACTCGGCAACTACAATAACTCCGGAGGCTGGGCCTACTTCGTGTACGACCACGAGCACGTGAGTCAGGTGTATCGCCGGGACCCATTTGCCGAGGCGTTCTCCGAGAGCCGCACACTGGACACGCGCGTGTTCGAACCCGGGCACGGACTGGTCTTCGCCAAGATACTGGATCTCCGACCACCGAACCAAGTGCGTTACCCATATCATCAGCGAGCGACGGATGAAGTGATCTGGGTGACTCTTCAGGCGGTTAGGGATGAAGTGTTGGAGACCCCGAAGTTCGGACCGATTCAGACCCTCCTGATCGAGTCGTCGCGAGGGTGGCGATACTGGACGGTGTCCGATCCACCATACGTCTACCGTTTGGACATACCGACAGGCGACGGCACCATCGATCGTTGGGATCTCCTTGAGTATGTCGTCGAAAACAACAAGAGGGATGAGTCATCCCCGGCAATCGTCCCAACCTGCTACAATCAGTAGCAAGCGCTGGGTCGCGCAGAGGATGTTGTGCCCATGAGGGTAGGCCCGAGCTCGCGGGACCAGTCTTGGGCCTAGCTGACAACCATTGCGAGCGACTACGCACGGAGGATATGTGACACCTAACAGTATGGTCCAAACCGCCGGTCTCATGCTCCTGACGGCCTGCACAGCGCCGATGCAGTCGTCTATGCCAGAGTCCGATCATCAACTCGACGGGGTTTGGCAGATGGTAACGGCCGAGGTGCTAACCCCGGATGGTCAACGCATCCCGGGGAAGGCTCACGAGAGTCTCGTCATGTTCGCCGACGGGTACTACAGCATGAATTGGGCGGGTGGTGCGGCCCCCGCGCCCTTCTCCGCAGAAATCCTCCGACCAACCGACGCCGAGAAGGTCGCCCGCTACAGCACCATCATCGTGAACGCAGGGCGGTTCGAGACGTCGGAGAGTGTCCTGACGATCCACCCGGATTTTGCCCTCGTTCCGGAGTACGTCGGTGGCCTGGGCAGATTTGACTACGGGCTGCGCGGCGACACGCTGGACCTGGTGTGGCATACGATTGAGTCCGTGAACGGCACTCCCGACCCGAACACCGCCATTGGGGTGCGTTTCCATTACCAACTGGTCCGTCGGTAGCAGGTGCCCGAAGCCGGCATCCATGGGTGAATCAGCGAGGGTTCATTGAGAGCAGATCGGACCGGTGGGTACCGAGCAGCTAATCGCAGCGGGCCCATCTCCTAAAGCGATACCGCCAGCCCCAGGCCGAGCTTACTCCCCACCTGCGGCCCGACGGTGACTCGCAGGCGCTCGAGAGGGACATTTTGCCAACGCTCGGTCCGGAAGAACCCGCCGATGATGGCGCCGACCCCGGCACCCGCCAGGCCGCCAAGAGCCGTCAGACCGATGCACCCGCCCCGGCTGATTGCGTCTTGATTCGCCGACCGATCACAGTAGCTCTTGGATCCACCGGTGTTCAGCAAGGCGAGCGTCGTCCCTCCTCCGACCAAGAAGCCGACAACCGCCCCCGCATTCCGATGGGAACGGAACCCACGACTCATGTCGACGCGGCTGACCGCGTTGACACCATAGCTCGTGGTCGACCCGGCTGTTGTGAGCGTTATGGTATCGGATTGGAAGAGAACGAGTATCCCCTCCGCGCGGCACGCCAGGCGGTGTTCTCTGGCTGAGGACGGCCCCTTCTGCTCACAGGGGAGTGTTAAGCGCAGGCGGGTGCCGGGTTGAGGCAAAGGCGTCTGCCCCTGCACGGTGAGCGCGGCGGACGGTATCAGGAGCATGATTACCGGGATGAGTTGACCTGGACGCACGATTATCTCCTCACGTAAACGCACTGACAGTTGTTCTCCGTGATACTCAGTGCCACAAATCTGCTACGGAACTCGTTCGTCGCCTAACGTAGTATCATGGTTGCGGTGCGCTCCCGGCAGGGGGCCGGTCTACTGCTACTCGAGACTGGCGCCAGGACGGGGACTGTCTTCCTGAGCGAACTCCAATGCGGGCTCCATTCACAATCTAGTCTACCTCGGCGCCGCACTCAGCTAGCAAATATAGTGCCCCCCTTGGGATCACCTCCTCAGGCAGCGGGGGTAACCCTCTCCCAAGCCTCTACCGGCCAGGGACCCGCGGATACGATACTACGCCACTTCGCCGAACGCAGCGATCTCTTCGACGTATGCCGAATCGAACTGCAGCGCCCGCACCAACGCTGATAGCTTGGTGGCGTACACGGGATTCGCCCCGGCGAGGCCCAACTCGCGCGGCAGGTTGTAACAGTACGCCTCGACAGCTTCGCTTGTGTCCAACAGCTCCACCTGCACGCGTTCTCGTAGGTACTCGCGAACACTCGGTTCCGAGTAGAGCGCTCGAGCTTCCTGGTCGGCGAGCTCCATCACGATTCCATAGGCGCGACTCGAAGCGGATCGCAGCAATGTTGCTCGCTCGCCGATGTGGATGCGGTAGCCGGGTAGCACGGCTGGCCCGATACTCTCTGGGTGAAGCCGCTTCTCGGTGAGAAGAGACCGATCCATGAACAGGCCGTAGAAGAAGATCTTGCTCATGGGGTCGGAGCTATCGGCCGAATGTGTTGTGTCAGCGGTGGCGGCACCAGATGTGTGCTCACGACCCCCAAGCGCTCGGGGAACTCAAGCTCGCTTGCGAGGACCATGCCCGCCATCCTCAGGGCCGCCTTCGTGTATCCATACGTGCCCGCCCCGGGGAATGCCGCCATGGCTGTGCCGGACGAGCCAACCCATGAGCCACGCCGGGGCGACGACATTGATCGCGCACACCGGGAGCATCTCGACGGGGTCGACCCGGTCCAGTGTAACCCCTCCCTCTCAGTGAGAGGGGCATTACTCTTGAGAGGTTCGCTTCTCTCCACCCCCCCGACCCCGGAGCCCACCCGCGTGCTGAGCGCCGACCTGATCGCCCAACGCCAAGCCGAGATCGCCCAGTCCCCCGACCTGGTCCAACTCCTCAACCAGATCGATGAGGATTGATCAGTGATTTGATCCCGGGGGCGTCTCGTACCGGCCAGCGTTCTGAAGGGTTCCGTCCACGGAAAGATATGGACCGCGGCGGCTACTCTTTCCGACCGGGCCGTCTGGTGAACCCCTCCACGTTGAGCATTCGATCGTAGCTGGCGGCCTCCTGCCGTTTCCCCCAGGCGGAATAGAAGTCGATCAGCCAGTTCATGATGTTCTCACGAGACGAGGCACCGTCGGGCTGAGAAGTGAACGCGAACGCCTCGAGGAGCAGCGTTTCCCCCTGTTCGAACTGGCCTAACGCCCCGAGGGTGGCTCCGAGTTTCGCTTTCGTGCCCCAGGTCCAGCCATGGTTAGGTCCGAGGGTCGTGGTATACGATTCGATCGCCAGCCGGAGCGGTACGACGGCGGAGGCCGGATCGCCCCTGCGGCCGAAATACATGGCCAGGCCAATGTTGGCCGCTCCGATTCTCCAATGGCCCCCGGGAAAGTGCTCCTCGAGCACGGTGCGCGACTCCTTCCAATGCTCCAACGCCCGGTCGGGGCGGCCCGACCGCTCAAAGGCCCGGGCCAGGTTCTGAAGAACCTGCGCCACATTGGTGGCGACATCCCGGGAGCGGGCCCACTCCAGCGCTTCCTGGTAGGCCGCGATCGCCCCGTCGTGGTCGCCCCGTTGTTCCACGAGATAAGCCAGGTTGTTGAGCAGGCTGGCGCGAAACCGACTGGCCGAGTCCCCGAGTTGTCTGACCGCCGGGAGAATCTCCCGATAGATGGCTTCGGCCGAATCAAGGTGGCCCTGGCCTCGGAGCGCGTACGCCACCTCGTGGCGCGATCGCAGTGTCTTGAGCGCGTCGGGTCCGAGGAGACGGGCTCTGATCCCGTGGGCGGCAACCGCCACGACGACAGCCGAGTCCGGATCGCGGGTCCGGAGGACCTGGGCGAGGCTGGTCAGGACACTGGCGAGGGCCAGCGAATCGGTGGGGATCTGACGGCGGGCGGCGAGGGCCAGGGTGAGGTACTCCTCCGCACGGATGTAGTTGCGGGCGGCCAGGTGCGCCCCTCCCAACCGCTCCAGACTCGCGACGATGTCGGCGTCGGGCGGCGGATCCAATTTACGCCGGGTCGCGAGTGCGTCCTCGTGCAGGCGAATCGCATCATCGGACAGGCCGAGATTGGCATACACGTTGGCCAGGGTATACGTGAGTCGTGCCTGAATCTCGGGGCGGTCCTCCAGTGACGTCCCGATCCGTGCGGCCCCCCGATCGAGAATCGTGCGGGCGGACACGGTGTCTCCGAGGCCGTCCACCGGGTCGGTGAGTTCGAAGATTCCCACCAGAAAATCCGCAGTCTCGTTGGCGGTCGCGGCCTCGAGTGCGATTGCCTCCGATTGCCGCGCCGTGACGATGGTGAACCGCAGCGCGACCGCGGCGAGCGCGACGAGCAGCAGGACCACTGCGGACCCGACCCCCACGGCCACTCGATTTCGTCGCCCGAACCGGCTTGCTCGATACCAGAACGAATCCTTGTGCGCCGCCACGGGGTGCCCGCCCAAATGACGCCCGATGTCGTCCGCCAGGTGCGAGACGGACGCGTAGCGCCGGGCCGGGTCCTTGCGTAGCGCTGCGAGGACGATGGTGTCCAGGTCTCCCTTCAGGGCGCGGTGCAACTGCTCGCCGGACAACAATGCCGAGCGAGGTCCCCCCGCGTGTCGTATAGACGGATCCGGTTCGTGGGTCGGCCCCCGCACGATCGCGCTGGGAGCCACCGGTTCCGTCTCGCAGATGATCCGTTGCGCCTCCGCCGGCGTGGCCTGGGACAGGTCGTAGGGCCTGTGGCCACTGAGCAGCTCGTAGAGTAGGACGCCCAGGGCGTATACGTCAGTGGCGGTCGTGACGGCGGCCCCGTGGATCTGCTCCGGACTGGCGTACGGCAGCGTCATGGGATGCGATCGAGCGGTCAAGGTTCGGGCCGGACCACTACCATCGGCTTCGAGAAGGCGTGCAATCCCGAAGTCCAGCAGCTTGACCTCGCCCGCCTCGGTGACCAGGACGTTGCTTGGCTTGAGGTCACGGTGGACCACGAGGTTCCGGTGGGCGTGCTGCACGGCATCGCACACGACCAGAAAGAGCCTGAGGCGTTGATCGATGGAGAGGCCGTGCTCGTTGCAGTAGCGATCAATCGGGACACCGTCGACCAGCTCCATGACGAAATACGGCGTGTCGTCTTCCGTCACACCGCCGTCGAGGAGCCGAGCGATGTTGGGGTGCTGCAGGAGGGCAAGGATCTGGCGCTCGGCCAAAAAGCGGCGATGGGCGTCGGCCGACCCGAGGCCGATCGGCAGGAGTTTCACGGCCACCTCTTGCTCAAACTGCTGATCGACCCGGGTTCCCGAGTAGACCGCACCCATGCCGCCCCGGGCGATGAGCGACGTGAGTTGATAGGCCCCCACGCGCTTGCCTACCAGACGCGAGCTCTGATCCGCCGGATCGACAGGCATCCCGATACGACGGGCGAGGGAATCGAAGTATCCGTCGGCGGCGTCCGACGACTCGAGCAGCGCGACCACCTCCTGGTGCAGGTCGGTGTCGCCCGGGTAGGCCTCGTCGAGGAATCGGTTGCGGTCACCATCCGAGTGCTCCAGCGCCGCCGCAAACGCGGACTCGATCTCCCGCCAGCGCTCGGGAGTCATAGGGCGTGATTCACTTGAGCGTCATCCGGATCTCCCGGTGCAGCCACGCGCTGGTGACGCCCCAGTCGCGCTTGACGGTGGCGGTCGAGACGCCGAGCGCTTTGGCTGTTTCCGCCACAGAGAGGCCAGCGAAAAACCGCGCTTCCACCACTCGCGCTTGGCGCGGGTTGACCTGCTCGAGTTGTTCGAGCGCCTCGTGCAATGCGATCACCTCGTCTGCCGCTTCCGCAGCGATGGGATTCGAGTCATCCAGGGTGACGGGTTGCTGCCCGCCGCCCCGCTTCGCCGCCCGACGGCGCTCAGCGTAGTTCACAAGGATCTGCCGCATGGCACGGGCGGCCACCGCCATGAAGTGGCCAGCATCGTTCCACCCTGTCCCTGCATGATCCACTAGCTTGAGATACGCCTCGTGCACCAAGGCGGTGGTGTCGAACGTGTAGTCGCCCTCCCATCTCCGCCGCTGGGAATGGGCGAGGCTCCGCAATTCGCCGTAGACGATAGAGAACACCTCGTCCAGGGCATTACCGTCACCGTCCGTGACAGCCTGCAATAGCGCCCGTACCCGTTCCCGTTCCTGCTGGTCCATTGGGGTAAGGTGCGGCGGAATCTCTACTTGGTCAAACAGAATTCTGCGCCGGACGGGATCACCACGGCGACCGCGCCACGCCCGAGCTACCTCCATGATCCCCTCGGGCCCGGTTTCCTGTGTACCCAGTAGAGGCAGCTGCCTCGTACTCGGACTTGGGAGGAGCGAGCGATGCAACGACGATTCTGGACGATCCTGATCACGATCCCGGTGCTGGCCGGGTTGACGACGGCCCAACCCGCGGACGCGCAGATCTGGAAGAAGCTCAAGAAGACAGTTGCTGAGGCCGCCGGGGAGGAGACACGCGGTCTGCTGGACAAGGGCGTCCGGGACCTGGTGCGGGGCGCAGTGGGGTGTGTCTTCGATGACCTGCAGTGTATCCGGTCGGCCGAAGACGCAGGCGAGAAGGTGGTCCTGACCGACCCCGAGGGAAACCTGCTCACGGACGACGACGGCGCGCCGATCACCGATCCCGAGCAGGCGGCCGCGAAAGCATCGATCCGCCCGGGCGAGGGCGCCTGGGCCAACTACGACTTCGTGCCCGGCGACCGCGTGGTGTTCGCCGAGGACTTCACGGTCGATGAGGTCGGCGATTTTCCCCGGCGTCTCGAATTCGTGCGCGGGGGCATGGAGCTGGTGGAGTGGCGCGGTCGGAAGCTCCTCCGCGTCGCGGCAAACGACTCCCGGTTCGGGATCGCCCTGCCGGAGGACCTTCCTGAGCGGTTCACCCTCGAGTTCGATGCCTACGTCGGCCATCCGAACGCGCCGGTCATCGTCACAACCTACCAGCCGGGTGAGGGAAAGCGCTTCTACGTGAGTGAGCAGCGACCCTACTTCTTCTTTGACGGTGCGGCTGGGCACACCTCCGGCATCCATCGAGCGAACCAGGGGGTGGCCAGCGCCGAGGATCTGCGGATTGGCCAGGAGCTCGTCGCGATTCGGGTAATGGTCGACGGGGAGCACGCCAAGGTCTACATGAACGAGCGGCGGCTCGCCAATCACCCGCGGGTCGAGCTTGAGCGAACTGATCGGATCTACTTGAGCTTCCCCGACATCTGGACGGACCAGCCGGTGCTGGTGGGCCCGATCCGCATCGCGGCGGGTGGCAAGGCGCTCTACGAGGCGCTCGCCGCCGATGGCCGGGTGGCCACCCGCGGGATCTTCTTCGATACCGGCAGCTCGCGCATCAAGCCGGAGTCCACACCCACCCTCGCCGAGATCGGCGCGATGCTCCTGGAGCACGCCGACCTCGCGATCAGGATCGAGGGCCACACCGACAGCGTCGGCGAGGACGAGTACAATCTCGACCTCTCCCGCCGCCGGGCCGAGTCCGTTCGCCGTTTCCTGGTGAAGCAGTACAGCATCGACGACACGCGGCTGGATGCGGAGGGACTCGGCGAGACCAAGCCGGTCGATACCAACGACACCGTCGAAGGGCGCCAGAATAACCGCCGGGTTGAGCTGGCCCGGGTCGGAGGGCGCTAGACCAGAGGCAAGCAATCGTCGAGAGGCCCGCGGGCCACTGGTTCGTCGGGCTCGAGAACTCGGAACAAAGGAGAGGTCACAATGAAAGTCTGGTTGACGGCAATCGCGATTCTCGGGGTAACACCAGCCGCGCTCTTGGCGCAGACCGGCACGCCGGGCGGGGCGGCTGTCACGAAGGACGCGGTCTCGGTCCCTCTGCCGCCGGGTGCGGCGTACGAGTGGACGGAGGAGTCGTCTATGGGCTGCAGGGTGACATTCAAGGCTCGCAACGGCGGCAAGAAGAAGATTCACGTCAATTGGTCCTCGAGCCGCGTCCGGACGCGGATCGGAACGTGGAAGAAACTATATGGAAGGCGGGGCCTGACCACGGATTTGGCTCCAGGCGGTGCCTTCTCGGTGGTTCGGATTCTGGACCTGGCCTGCAACGCCAGGAGACGTTATGACATCGCGATTACGAAGGGAGAATCTGATGGCTCTCGTTACTACTACCCCTCTTCGAAAAGCTTCACCCAGAACACCACGATCGACCTCGGCGACCTGAACCGGTTTTTCCCCTAGCCCCCACCCGGTCCCTGCCGAGACGATCGACGCTCCACGCGGAGCCCGGTGCTGGTACAGGGTGAGCGGCAGGATTCGGCTCGAGATGGACAGCACACCCAAACTTGGCGCGACCAACGCCTGATAAGGAGGAACGACATGAGAAACGTGATCCACAAGACGGCGGTGGCAGCCGGCGCGACCTTGGCCCTGGTGGCCATGCTCGGGGCTGCTGGAATGGTGCCTACCACCGCCACGAGCTACGCCTCGCTCGGCCTGCTCGATGGCCAAAAGCAGTATCGAGAGGGGCTCACGCTCGACGACTTCCGCAAGGGGTTGCATCTGGACCTGAAGGCCGACGGCCCGATGGCCATGGTGTGTATCAGCGCCATCGCGGGTGGCGACGGGTTCCAAGGCCGGCCATCGAAGGAACGCACATCGCGGCCCTTTGAGGCGCGCCCTGGCACCAATCGTTCGATTGGGTCTCAATGCATTGATGACTCGCTCCTTCCCGGCGATCAGTTCCTTCCCGGCGATCAGTTCCTTCCTGGCGATCAGTTCCTTCCCGGAGACGAATTCATCGGGGAGGAGAAGTTCATCAATCCGGGTGTCCTGTTCGACAGGGCGGGCGTTCGGCCCGGACCGGGCGGTGCGTTGGTGATCGTGGTGACCGCGGCCAATGCTGACGAGCGCCAGGGTCTGCAAACGAAGGCGTTCTTCGTGCTGTTCGACAGACGCTGAGCGCGGTAACGCAGTGGGGCGGAGCCTCAGCCCACCTCACCAGTCCTAGCCGCTCGTTGCTGCAAAGGAGATGGCCATGACACACCCTTGTTTCCGCGCCACCGTCGTACTGTGCGCGCTGCTGACCGCGGTGCCCGCCGGGCTCCGCGCCCAGTCGGCGGATGACATCATCCGCACCGCGACTCAGCTCGCCGCCGATCGGACCCTGAACGTCGAGAACTACACCATCCGCCAACGGCTCGGTCCAGGCGCTGGAGTGCCGGTCTACTTCGAGCGCGACACGGTCGAAGGCCGAGTGTTCGTCCTGGTGCCTCCGCATGTGGTCATGAGACGCCACGCGAAGAAGATGGGCTGTGACATGTCCTCCCTGGAGGACCTGAACATGCAGACGGTCATGAAGAAGTCGGGCTTCGGTAACGCGCTGGGCCGGATGACCGCCCCCGACCAAAGCGATGATCCGCCGGTGATTGTTGATCCGCTGGCCGCCGCCGATCTGCTGGGGAGGGCTCGCCTGCTGGGCAAGGAGAAGGTGGACGGCCGCGAGACCTACGTGCTGGTGGCGGATGATCTCCGCGGGCTCGGCTTCGCGAGCCAGGAGATGGAGAACGGCGGGTTCACGATCCAGAAGCTGACGGTCTACGTGGACCTGGACGACTACCTCACGCGACAGGCGGTCGTGGAAGGCGAGCTGACCCAGAACGGCAAGCGGACACCGGTGCGCATGGTCTCGGACTTCACCGACTACCGGCGTGTCGAGACGATGATCCACCCCTTCCGCACCTCGATCCGCCTGGAAGGGCTGACCACCGGTATGTCCGACAAGGACCGTCGGAAGCTCCAAGACATGAAGAAGCAGATGGCGGAGGCGCAGAAGCAGCTCGCCCGGCTGCCCGAAGCCCAACGCAAGATGTTCGAGGCGCAGTTCAAGGGGAAGATGGACGAGCTCTCGCAGATGGCGGAAGGGGGCGCGATGCAAATGTCCATCGAAGTCGAGTCGCTGCTGGTGAACGCGGGCCCGCCGCCCGAGTGGGCGCCCGAGCCGGTGCCTGGTGAGAAACCGCCGTGTGACAAACGGCCGTAGGCGGGGTCACCGATTGTGCGTCCCCACCCGCGATGGGAAAGCGGCGTGCTGGTGTCCTCCAGGAGGAGATGTTCGCGCTTGGGTGGGAGGTCTCTCACTGTAAGGCGACTCTCTGAGTCCGCCCCCTGAGTCATTCGTCTGCTCTCAGCGTGGCGCCCTCCCCGCCGCGGCCCCTGTGGCGCGGCAAACCAATTCCTGCCTCCTCTCGGAGGCAGTTTTGTAAGTCTCCTGTAAGTGCACCCCGGTATGATCAATTCCATTCAGCGGGTGCCTCAAGAGCGGCTGATTGTCGGGGTGCGAGCATGCGAAGAACGTCGGCACTGATGGGATCGCGATCCGGACACTTCCTGGTGGCCGGAGTGGGCGTCGCGATGTTTCTGACCGCATCAATCCCTGGTCGAGCGTTCGCCCAGGACGGAGAGACGATCTTCAACGGCACATGCAAGGCCTGCCACACCATCGGCGGGGGCCGGCTCGTGGGTCCGGACTTGGCTGGTGTCAGCACCCGGCAGAGCGAGGCTTGGCTCATTGCGTTTATCCAGCATTCGCAGACGGTCATCGCCTCGGGCGACAGCGATGCGGTGGCCCTCGCTGCGGAGTATCCGGGCATCTCGATGCCAGACTGGCCACTGTCAGATGACCAAGTACGTGGGGTTCTGGCCTACATCCAGCAGCAGGAATCGGCGGGTCCCGCCCCCGTGGCGGCCGGGGCGGCATCGCTGCAGCCAGGAGATCCCGTCCTGGGCCGGAATCTGTTTCAGGGCACCACCCGGTTCGACAACGGTGGCCCCGCCTGTAATTCCTGCCACGACGTGACCCACGAGGACGTGATCGGGGGTGGCATCCTCGCCAAGGACCTCACCACGGTCTTTACGCGTCTCGGTGGCCCCGGCGTGCGTGCCATCGTCGGGAGTCCACCCTTTCCGGTCATGCAGCGCGCCTTCCAGAGCAGGCCACTCACCGACCAGGAGGTGGGGGCGCTCGTCGCCTTCCTCGAGCAGGCCGATGCCGAACAGTCCCTTCACCAGCCGCTGGATTATGGCCTGGGCCTGCTGGTCACTGGTTTGGGCAGCGCGGTGATTCTGCTGGGGCTGTATTCCCTGATCTGGCGCAGGCGCCGCCGTGGACCGGTGAATCGCGCGGTCTTCGACAGACAGGTTCGATCCACGTGAGCTGACCGTCGCGACCGAACACCGTAACCAATCGAATCGGAAAGAGTCATCATGGGTTGGATCAAGGACATTGTTTCGCCAGAGACACGGCAGTGGGAAGAGTTCTACAGGAATCGCTTCCAGCACGACCGAATTGTGCGGAGCACTCACGGAGTGAACTGCACCGGCGGGTGCTCGTGGCAGATTCATGTCAAGGACGGGATCGTGACGTGGGAAACGCAGCAACTGGACTATCCGTTGCTCGAGAACTCGCTTCCTCCCTATGAGCCTCGTGGCTGCCAGCGCGGTATCTCGTACTCCTGGTACCTGTATAGTCCGCTGAGGATCAAGTATCCGTTGATCCGGGGTGCTCTACTCGACGCGTTCCGCGCCAAAAAGCGGGCGGCTGGTGGAGATCCGATGGCTGCTTGGAAGGCACTTCAGGCGGATCCGGACGCCCGAGCCGCGTATCAGCACGCGAGAGGCAAAGGAGGGTTCCGCCGGGCGACGTGGGACGAGGTCATGGAGATCATGTCGGTGGCCAATCTCCATACCGCGGAAGTGTACGGCCCGGATCGGGTCATCGGATTCAGCCCGATTCCCGCCATGTCGATGCTCAGCTATGCCTCAGGTGCCCGCTTCCTCCAGCTCTTCGGGGGGGTCAACCTCAGCTTCTACGATTGGTACTGCGACCTTCCCCCGGCGTTTCCGGAGATCTGGGGAGAGCAGACCGACGTCTGCGAGAGCGCCGATTGGTTCAACGCGAAGATGATTGCCGACATGGGTGCGTGCCTCAAC
This sequence comes from Gemmatimonadota bacterium, assembly GCA_029262155.1. Taxonomy (GTDB): domain Bacteria; phylum Gemmatimonadota; class Gemmatimonadetes; order Gemmatimonadales; family GWC2-71-9; genus OFTM291. Next base: position 1,127 of record JAJCZW010000069.1, on the reverse strand, counting down.
ATGACGCGCACACCGGACTGCCACTTCTTCGCCGAGTCGCGGCACAACGGCACCAAGACGGTGGTCTTCTCGCCCGACTTCAGTCAGGTCTGTAAGTATGCCGATCAGTGGGTGCCGCTCCACGCCGGCAGCGATGGTGCGTTCTGGATGGCCACGACCCATGTGATCCTGAAGGAGTTCCACCACGAGAAGCAGACCCCGTTCTTCCTGGACTACACCAAGCGGTACACCGACAGCCCATATCTGGTGAAGCTCGAGAAGGAGGGCGAAGGATATCGGCCGGGACGCTTGCTCAGAGCGAACGAGATGGTCCAGTACCGTGACATCTCCAACGGAGAGTGGAAGTTCCTCAACATTGATGCCGCGTCGGGCGATCTGGTGGTGCCCAAGGGCAGTTCGGGCTCACGCTGGGACAAGAAGCAGGGCAACTGGAACATGAAGCTCGAGAACGTCGAGGGTGACGAGCCCTACGACCCGGTGCTCACGCTCCTGGGTCGCACCGATCGAATTGCGCAGACGGCGTTCACGGAATTCGGACTCGACCAGACGGTGTACCGGGGCGTCCCCGTCCTGGAGATCGAGACCTTGGACGGCCCGGTCCTGGTCACCACCGTCTACGACCTCACCATGGCGCAGTACGGCGTTTCGCGTGGGTTGCCCGGCGCCTACCCAGCCGACTATGCCGACACCGATGCTGCCTACACTCCCGCCTGGCAGGAGGTCTTCACCGGCGTCTCGTCGGACACAGTCCTTCAGTTTGCCCGGGAGTGGGCATCGACCGCGGAAGCGACGGGTGGCAAGTGCATGATCATCGTCGGCGCGGGCATCAACCACTGGTACCACGGCAACCTCATGTACCGCGCCGGTGCCATGGCGCTCATGCTAACGGGGTGCGTCGGCAAGAACGGTGGCGGCCTGAACCACTACGTCGGTCAGGAGAAGTTGGCCCCGGTGGACTCCTGGGGCAGCATCGCCTTCGCCAAGGATCATGTTGAGGCGGTGCGACTGCAACAGGCGCCCATCTGGCACTACATCAATACGTGCCAGTACCGCTACGATGGGTACTTTGCCAAGTACAACGCCGCGCCGGACAACGAGTGGACACGTGGTCACCACGCGGATCTGAT
>JAJCZW010000068.1 GCA_029262155.1 Gemmatimonadota bacterium | reverse complement strand
TGGCTCCGGATGAACGCTTCGGCCGCACGATCGAGGTCTTCCGTCGTCAACCCAGGCGCGGCAAGTTCCCGCATCAGAGCGAGGGTTCCTGCGACGATTGCGCCCGCGTGCGCCATGGTTTCGATCTCTCGGGTCGACTTGATCGTCACCACGCTACTGCCCTAGCGCTGTGAGAAGGCGGTTCTGGATCTCGTCGACGGCCCCGGTCCCGTCGATTCGATGCACCGGTCCGCGTTCCTCATACCACGCAAGGACCGGGGCGGTCTGTTCTCGATAGGCTGAGAGTCGTCGTTGGATAGCAGCGGGATCGTCATCCGGACGCGCCTCCTGCGTCCGACGCTGGGCCAATCTCGCGAGGATCTCGTCATCCGCCACGTCAAGGAATAGAACGGCATCCATCGCCTGTCCACGATCCGCCAGCATCTCTCTCACACCTTCCGCCTGGGCGATCGTTCGCACAACGCCGTCGAAGATGACCCCTTCCGCGGCGTAAGGTGCATGGAGCTCCTCGGCAACCACCCCGAGGATGATCGCGTCGCTCACGAGGTCACCAGCCTCCATGACTGTTTTCGCTTGCCGTCCGAGAGAGGTCCCCCTGGCGACCGCGTCCCGTAGGAGGTCGCCGGTCGAAAACTTCGGAAGCCCCAGGGTTTTCGCGAGACGCATCCCCTGCGTCCCCTTCCCTGCGCCCGGGGGTCCGAGCAAGAGGACGTTCATACGCCGGTCCCTTCCCATGCCAACCGGGTGAGGGGTCGTGACAACGCCAGGGCGACCATCGTACGCCACCGCTTCATTTGTGCGGAGAGGTCCACCGGCTACATGAAGCGCTGGCGGCCACGGAACTTGACCCGCCCGGTTTTCATGAAACTGTCGTACTTGCGAAGCGTCCGATGCTGCTCGATCTGCGCAATCGTGTCGAGCAACACGCCGACCACAATCAAGATGGACGTGCCGCCAAACTGCGATTGGATATTCACTCCCTGGGACACGATAATCGGGACGACCGCGATGAGCGCCAGGAACAAAGACCCTGGGAGAGTGACTCGAGCCAGGACTTGATCGATGTAGTCAGCCGTGGCGGCACCCGGTTTGACCCCCGGGATAAACCCGCCTTGCTTCTTCAGATTCTCCGACAGGTCAACCGCATTGAAGATGATCGAGGTATAAAAATAACTGAAGATGACAATCATGACCACGAACACGAAGTTGTACCAGAAGCTGCCGATGGCGAAGAACCCTGCGATGTCGGTCAGAATCTGATTGCGAGTGAACGTGGCTAACGTGCCCGGCACGATGATGATGGTCTGGGCAAAGATGATCGGCATGACGCCCGCTGTGATAAGCCGAATCGGAATGAACGTCTTCTGGCCTTCGCGAATCCGCCCGCGTCCCATGACTTTGCGTGGGATCTGAATGGGGATACGGCGTGCAGCGATGGTCATCCCTGTCACCGCACCCATGGAGGCCACGAGGACGGCAATAAAGAAGATGGCGCCGGGAGTGGAAACGACCCCATCCCGCAGATAGCCGATGAGTTGGACGGTGCCAGGCCAGAAGCGTTCAAGAATCGAGATCGTAATGAGCAAGCTCATCCCATTCCCGATTCCGCGTTCCGTAATCTGCTCACCCAGCCACATGACGAAAATGGCGCCTGCGGTAAGTGTCACCACCATGATCAGGCGCGAAGAAAACCCCGGGTTTGAAATCGCTCCTGGGATTCCCTCGGTAAACAGAGTAAAGGTGTATGCCTGGGACAGCGAGATAAGGATCGCCACATACCGGGTCCACTGGGTCAGTTTCTTTCGGCCTTCTTCTTCCTTCTGCATCTTGCTGACCGTGGGCACCAGGCCCCCCGCCAGCTGGAAGATGATGGACGACGAGATATAGGGCATGATCCCGAGGGCAAAGACGGTCGCTCGGGAGAGGCCCCCACCCAGGGTATCGTACAAGGCGAAGAACCCTTGGGCCGCGGAGTTTTGGAGATATGCCGCGAGGGCTGGCACATTCACGCCCGGTGCGGCGATGTGCGCCCCTACTCGATAAATGAGGATGCACAGCAGGGTAAAGAGGATTTTGTCCTTCAGTTCATCATCAATACCGAGTCCTGGAACTCGCGGTGCGGTCATGTCAGCCCTCGACCTTGCCGCCGGCGGCTTCGATCTTGGCCCTCGCCGTCGCCGAGCAGGCGATGCCGGAGATCGTGTATGCCCGATCAACCTCCCCGGTGCCCAACAGCTTGATACGGCGGTTGGCATTCCCGACGAGGTGCGCGTCCCCGAGGGTCGCCGGCGTGACGTCGGTGCCCTCCAAGCTGGCGAGCTGATGGACGTTAACGGCTTGGGCGGTCACCTTGAACGGATTGGTAAAACCGCGCTTTGGAAGTCGCCGGTATATCGGCATCTGACCGCCCTCAAAACCCGGGTTGGTCTTGCCGCCGCTGCGTGCCTTGTGTCCCTTGTGGCCCTTGCCGGAGGTTTTCCCAAGGCCACTCCCGGGACCCCGTCCCAAGCGGCGGCGATTCCGGTGTGAGCCGGTCGCAGGCCGCAGGTTAGAGAGCGTTAACTTCTCGGGAGTTTCGTTTGACTCTGCCACTACGCCTCCTGCACTGGGGTCACCTCAACGAGGTGACGGACCTTGTATAACATTCCTCTGATCGCGGGAGTATCCGCCACCACAATGCGCTGCTGATGATGTCGCAGTCCGAGAGAACGCAACGTCCGGCGGAACGTCTCCGCGTGCCCAATCCCCGACCGAACCTGCTTGACGGCGAGCTGCCCCGTACCGGCCTTCTTGCGTGCTGCCATGGTCAGCCTCCCTGCCGGGCGCGATAGCCGAGGGTCGAGGGATCAACACCTCGCTCGCGGGCGACCTGCTCAACGGAGACCAGCCCTCGGAGACCCCGGACGGTGGCACGGACCATATTGTGTGGGTTCGTGGACCCCAGGCACTTGGTGAGAATATCGGTAATCCCGGCACACTCCAGCACGGCGCGCACCGGTCCGCCAGCAATGATTCCGGTACCCTCGGCGGCAGGCTTCAGCAGCACCCGTCCGGCGCCATGATGCCCAAGAATCTCGTGCGGAATGGTGCTGCCGGTCCGCGGGATCTCGGTCATGGTCCGCTTGGCGGACTCAACTGCTTTTCGAACCGCCTCCGATACCTCATTGGCCTTCCCGGTTGCGATGCCGATGCGTCCCTTGCCGTCCCCGACGGCCACTAAGGCGTTGAACGAGAATCGCCGGCCGCCTTTGACGACCTTCGCAACGCGGTTGATGTCGACCACCTTCTCGATCAAGTCGCTCTGGTTTTCGGAACGATCTCGACGGGAACCGCGATCACGCCGTTCACCACCTCGTCCGCGGCCCCGACGGCCTCCGGCGGCTGGTTTCTGTGGGGTCTGGGATGTGGCTTCGCTCATTAGAACTCCAATCCACCTTCGCGCGCGCCTTCGGCAACCGCCCGGACGCGACCATGATATCGATAGCCAGCTCGGTCAAACACAACGGCCGTTATTCCGGCCGCCTTGGCCTTGGCGGCAATGGCTTTTCCGATAGCCAAGGCCCGCGCGGCTTTACCCGAGCCCTCAACGACAACGCCTTCGGACATGTCAGAAACGCCCATTAAGGTGACTCCACGATCATCGTCGACCAACTGGGCATAGATGTGTTTGATCGAACGAAACACTACCAGTCGGGGTCGACCTGCCGTGCCCTGAATCTTCTTCCGCACCCGGAGGTGGCGACGGTATCGTCGCTGTTCGCGGGTCTTTGGGGCATGAATCGGACGCATTTACTTCGCTCCTGTCTTGCCAGCTTTGCGCCGGACTTGCTCACCCTGGTACCGCACTCCCTTGCCCTTGTAGGGCTCAGGCGGACGGACACCACGCAGTTCAGCGGCCACCTGGCCAACCAGTTCCTTGTTCGCACCGGCCACCTTGACGGTGGTGTTGTTTTCCACCGAAAGGGTGATCCCTTCTGGCGCGTCGTATTCGACCGTATGGGACAAGCCGACCAACATCTTGATCCCTTTGGCAGTGGGCTCAGCGCGATAGCCAACCCCTTGGATTTCGAGCACTTTTTCGAAGCCGCGCTCCACCCCTTCAACCATATTGGCGACCAGGGTGCGGGTCAGCCCATGCAACGCTTTGTGGCGAGGCTGATCACTCGGCCTCGTGACCACGACCGAGGCCTCTTCCATCGTGATCTGCATATCGCTCGGAAGATCACGTGTCAGGGACCCCTTCGGACCCTTGACCGCAATGTGGTTCCCCGTCAGGGTAACCGTCACGCTCTCCGGCACCGGAACCGGCTTCTTCCCAATTCGTGACATCGTTGCCCTCCGTTACCAGACCATGGCGACGAGTTCGCCGCCAAGGTTGGCCGTCCGTGCGTCCCGATCGGACATCAGTCCCTTGGGAGTCGAAACGATCGCCATTCCGAGTCCATTCTTCACTCGGGGAATCTCACGACACCGCACGAACTGCCGCAGTCCGGGTGAGGACACTCGTTTCAGTTCCCGGATCACCGGTAACTCGTTGTGATACCGGAGGTAGAGTCGCAGCACACCGCGCCCATTGCCCTCCAATACCTTGAAGTCCGCGATATAGTGATTGTCGCGAAGCAGTCGAGCCACCTCGGTCTTGAATTTCGAGGTGGGCATGTCTACCCGCCGGTGTCCGGCGGCGCAGGCGTTGCGGATGCGTGTAAGCATATCCGCGATAGGGTCCGTCATACTCATCCTTGGGGGCCTTCCTTTTACCAGCTGGCCTTGCGCACGCCGGGGATCTCCCCTCGCAGCGCGAGCTCACGGAAACAGATGCGACATAATCCAAATCGACGCAGCACGGCACGAGAGCGTCCACACCGGTTACACCGGCGGACCACTCGACTCTTAAATTTGGGCGGGCGCTTGGCACGCTCAATCCAGCAGGTTTTCGCCATCGAAAGTATTCTCCTCGACCTTAGGCAACGTTCAGCGGGGTTTCACCGCGAAATGGCCAGCCAAACTGCCTGAGCAATGCCATCGCGAGATCGTCCCGATCCGCTGTGGTCACAATCGTGATATCCATGCCATGGATCTTCTCGACCTTGTCATAATCAATCTCGGGGAAGATCAACTGTTCCTTGATGCCAAATGTGTAGTTCCCGCGACCATCAAGGCTTCGGTCGGGAAGTCCGCGAAAGTCGCGCACCCGCGGCACGGCCAGACTGATGAATCGATCGAGAAATTCATACATTCGTGGTCCCCGCAGGGTGACCATCGCTCCCACCGGCATACCGGCCCGCAAGCCGAAGTTCGAAATCGACTTCTTGGCGCGTGTCACCGCAGGGCGTTGCCCGGTAATCTGAGCCAACTCCTGCACGACCGCGGCAAGCTGCTTCGGGTTCTTGTGCGCGTCACCGACACCGACGTTCAGCACGATCTTGACCAGCTTGGGGACCTGGTTGGGATTGGTAAACCCAAATTCCTTGGTAAGGCGCCCTCGCACGGTCTCCCGGTAGTAGGCCAGGAGTCGTGGTGTCCCATCATTCACCTTGGGGGCCGGATCGGTCGCACCGAGGGCGATTCCCTCTCCCTTGCTCTTGGTCGTGGCCTTGCCAGGGCCCTTACCCGAGGCCTTGGGGGCGCTTTTCGCCGGCTTCTGTGCTTGCTTCGATGCCATGATTACCGCGTCCTCGGAATCGGTTGTCCACTCTTCACTGCAATGCGTTCCACGGTGCCGTCCTTGTCCTTCTGTCGCCGAACCCGCGTCGGCTCGCCACTCTTCGGATCAACCAGCATCACATTCGACTGGTGAATCGGAGCAGCAAATTCAATGATCCCACCTTCGGTCTTTTCCGTCGCGCGCTTGTGACGCTTCACGAGGTTCACTCCCTCGACGGTCACCCGGCCCGTCTTGGGGTGGACCCGCAGCACCGTGGCTTGCTTCCCTTTGTCGTCTCCGCAAATCACCATCACGGTGTCGCCTTTGGTCACGTGCATCTTGACGCGCACGGGGCGTGCGGATCGGACGCGTTTCGCCTTCCGATTTCCAAGCGGCTTCATTTAGAGTACCTCCGGTGCCAGCGACACAATCTTCATGTACCGTTTGTCGCGTAGTTCCCGGGCCACGGGACCAAAAATGCGTGTTGCCCGTGGCTCACCGGTATCCGTAATGAGGACGGCTGCGTTCTCATCGAAACGGATATAGGTGCCATCCTTCCGACGGGTTTCCTTGGCGGTTCGTACGATCACCGCTTTCGCCACCTCACCTCGCTTGACCTGCCCGGTCGGGATTGCGTCCTTAATGGCAACCACGACCTTATCGCCAAGCCCGGCGTAGCGACGTTTGCTTCCACCAAGCACGCGAATCACGAGCGCCTTTCGGGCACCCGAATTGTCCGCAATCTTGAGGATCGATTCCTGTTGTACCATATCCCTGCTCCTGTCGATGCGGTCCGGATCACTTCGCCCGGGTAAGAATATCGACGACCCGCCAATGGACCGTTTTTGCGAGCGGTCGCGTCTCCATGATCCGCACAATGTCACCAACTCGGGCCCCCTGGGTGTCCCGGGCCTTGAGCTTTTTCGTCCGCGTGATCCGCTTCCCGTACACCGGGTGGGCAAATCGTCGCTCCAACAGGACCGTCACCGTTCCGGTCATCTTGTCACTCGTCACGACACCGGTTCGCACCTTTCGGGTCGGACGGGTCGTCGGGGTCATCTGTTCGTCACTCATCGGACGCGCTCCTCAGCCTTACGTGCGCTTCGCGCGCAAGATGGTCTGTATCCGTGCGATATCCCGGCGTAACAGCCGGAAACGGATCGGGTTATCAATAGCCTCCGTGGCCGACCGAAACCGGAGACGAAACCGCTCCTCGGTGAGTTCGGCCAATTTGGCGTGCAGTTCTTCGTGCGAGAAATCGACCAGGTCACGTGCGTGCATGCCTAGACCTCCTCACGGGTCACAAACCGTGTTTTCACGGGAAGCTTGGCCGCCGCCAAGGCGTACGCGCGCCGGGCTAGTGCCTCCTCGACCCCCTCAACTTCGAATAGCATTCGGGCCGGTTTCACCACGGCCACCCAACCCTCCGGATTCCCCTTCCCCTTCCCCATCCGGGTTTCAGCCGGCTTCTTGGTGATCGGCTTGTCGGGAAAGATGCGAATCCAAACCTTTCCGCCTCGCTTCATCGCCCGGGTCATGGCCACACGCGCGGCCTCAATCTGCCGATTGGTGATCCAGCCTGGGTCGAGGGACATCAGGCCAAACTCGCCGAAAGAGACGGTGTTCCCACGGCTCGCGATGCCGCGGGTCCGTCCTTTGAATGTCTTGCGGAACTTGATCCGCTTTGGTGCCAGCATTGCTTCAAGCCCCCGTGCTGTAGGTGCGGCCGCTCAAATCGTCGACCACTTCGCCTTTGAAGATCCAGACCTTAATGCCGATGGCCCCATAGGTGGTCTTCGCCGTTGCCATCGCATAGTCGATATCGGCCCGGAGGGTATGGAGAGGCACTCGGCCTTCGTGGTACCCCTCGCTTCGGGCAATCTCCGACCCACCAAGACGACCCGCAACCCGAACCTTGATGCCTTGCGCGCCCATCCGCATCGCCGCTTGAATCGCCCGTTTCATGGCCCGACGAAACGAGATCCGCTGCCGGAGTTGGTGCGCGATATTATCGGCCACGAGTTGAGCCGAGGTCTCCGGTCGCTTGATCTCCTCGACGTTGATCGCCGCTTCCTTCCCGGTGAGTTGTGCCAACTCATCCCGCAGCTTGTCTACTTCAGCACCCTTCTTGCCAATCACGACCCCGGGCCGGCCGGTATGGACGGTCACTGTGACCTTCCCTGGCCGGCGTTCGATATGCACTTCGGCGATAGCGGCATGTCCCAGCCGCGTCATGAGGTAGCGCCGGATGAGTTCATCTTCCTTCAGCATGGCGGGCATGTCCTTGCCGCCAAACCAACGCGACCTCCAGGGCTTGACCACGCCAAGTCGGAAACCGATCGGGTGTGTCTTCTGACCCATTACGCCGTCTCCTTGCTTGCTACATGGATTTCAACGTGACTCGTTCGCTTCTTGATCGAGGTGGCCCGGCCCTGCGCCGCCGCCCGGAAACGCCCGAGTGTCTTGCCAGCATTGACCACTGCTTTGCTGACGATCAGTTGATCCACATCGAAGTTATCGCTGTCGCGTAAGGCCAGCTGTTCCGCGTTCGCAACCGCCGACCGTAAGGTCTTGGCGATCTGCTTCGCCGCATGCTTCTTGTTGAACTTCAGAATCGCATACGCATTGTTCACATCCTGGCCACGGATCAGGTCAATCACCAACCGCATCTTGCGGGGCGACTGGCGCACGGTCCGTTGAATCGCTCGCCCATTCATGCTCATGAGGGCTTCGCCTTCTTATCGACGAGCTTCCCGCTGTGACCTCGAAAGATTCTGGTCGGGGAGAACTCACCGAGTTTATGTCCCACCATGTTCTCGGTGCAGTACACCGGGATAAACTTGTTCCCATTGTGGACGGCAAAGGTGAAGCCCACGAATTCGGGGAGGATCGTGCTGGCCCGACTCCAGGTCTTGATCACCTTCTTTTCGCCCTCGGACTCCATCTTGCTCACCTTCAGGAGCAACGCTTCCTGGACGAATGGGCCTTTGCGAATGCTACGTGCCATTATTTGGTTGCCTTCCCGCGCTTACGCCCGCGCACTATCAGTCGGTTCGAGCCCTTCTTCCGCTTCCGAGTTTTCTTTCCTTCCACCCCACCCCACGGTGAGACGGGAGGCCGCCCTCCAGACGTCTTGCCTTCACCACCGCCCAACGGATGGTCTACTGGGTTCATCGCGACACCTCGGACCTTCGGCCGTCGACCCAACCACCGCGTCTTTCCGGCCTTCCCCGCCGAGAGCAGTTCATGTTCGGAGTTCCCGACCTCTCCCAGTGTCGCCATGCAGCGGCCGTGCACCAACCGCATCTCACTTGAGCGCATTCGAAGGGTGACATACTCTCCCTCCTTCGCAACGACTTGCGCGTAGGCACCGGCCGATCGGGCCATCTGGCCGCCCTTGCCAATTTTCAACTCGATGTTGTGCACGGTCGAACCAAGCGGAATCTCTGCGAGCGGCAATGCGTTGCCGGTCCGCGGCTCGCTGCCGGGCCCGGAGATCACCGTATCGCCTTGCTGCAATCCCTTTGGGTGCAGCATGTACCGCTTCTCTCCATCGGCATAGACCAACAGCGCAATCCTCGCACTCCGGTTCGGATCGTATTCGATCTCGGCCACCCGTGCGGGAATGCCAACTTTGTTGCGCTTGAAATCGATGAGTCGGTACTGCCGCTTGTGGCCCCCACCGCGGCGACGCGAAGAGATGTGTCCCTTGTTGTTCCGACCGCCAGATTTCTTCATCGGCTCCAGGAGTGACTTTTCTGGTGCGCCGCGCGTGATCTCATCGAACCCGGAGACCGACTTGTATCTCGTCGCGGCCGTCATCGGGCGGAATTGGCGTATAGTCATCTATCCCTCGAACACGGCAATGCTATCGCCGTCCTTGAGCGTCACGACTGCCTTTTTCCAGGCGGCGGTCGTCCCGCGGGTTTGTCCCCGGGCCTTGGCGTTTCGCCGCACCTGCATCGTGCGGACACCGGTTACGGTCACATCAAAGAGGGTCTCGAGTGCCGTCCGAATCTGCCCCTTCGTCGCGGACGGATGCACCTCGAAGGTGTATTCCTTCCGGTTCTGAAAGGCGACCGAACTCTTTTCAGTAATCAGCGGCCGGATGACTGTGTCATGGAGCGATGGCATTACTCAGCCCCTTTCGTCTTCTTGGCACTGGTCGACTTCTTCGTGGCCGCTTTCTTGGTGGCTTTCTTGGTGGCCTTCTTGGCTACCTTCTTCGCGGCTGTCTTCTTCCGCGGAGCGGCCTTCTTCGCGGTCTTCTTGACCGTCTTCTTCGGGGCCGCCGTGGTTGACGGCTGAGCGACGGACGCCTCCGGGGCATCACCAGCGATTGTGCCCAACGCCGTTTCCTCCACAAGCAGGACGTCGGACCGGAGAATGTCATACGGCGCCGCGTCACTCCAACGCATCACCTCGGTTCGCGGGAGGTTCCGTCCGCTGAGGTACGCATTGGTGTTGAGGCCATCGGTGAGGATCAGCACTTTCTTCCCGGCAACGCCAAGATTCGTCAGGAGGGCGGCCAGGGTCGCAGTGTGGGGTCGGTCGAAACCCAGTGTCTCAATGACCACGAGTGCACCTTCGCGCGCCCGAGCGTTCAGGGCGGATCGACGGGCAAGCTGTCGCACCTTCCGGGGAAGCTGCGTCCGGTAATCTCGTGGCTGTGGCCCAAAGACTACACCGCCACCTCTCCACTGTGCCGCTCGTATGGTGCCTTGCCGGGCCCGCCCGGTCCCTTTCTGGCGCCAGGGCTTCTGACCCCCGCCAGACACCATGCTCCGGGTCTTGGTCGCGGCGGTGCCCTGCCGCTGGTTTCCCAGGAAGCTCTTTACTGCCTGGTGCAGAACCGCGGTGTTCACTGCTCCGTCGAAGTAGCCCGTCGGTAGTGTGTAGGCACTCTTCTTCGCGGTGCCGTTTGCCGAGAAATGCTGGGCCTCAAGCATGACGACTCTTT
>JAJCZW010000067.1 GCA_029262155.1 Gemmatimonadota bacterium | reverse complement strand
CGTGGTGGTTGATTCGGCCGCCATCAGGGCTGCCCGGAAGACCAGACTTCGCCGCGCCGCCGACGCTGGGCTTAACGAATTGGGACGACAACTCTTGGAGTCTATCAACAACGGCGACCGTACGAGGCTCGCCGCTCTGTGGCCGGAAAACGTTGGCGACCGCTCGATCCGCAGCCGATTCCTTGGCTTCATCAAGGATTTTCACCCCACGGCGACTCTTGGAGGATTGCAAACTCCGGCTATACTAGAGGAGAGTGCCCAGTCGGAGGCCAGCCTGAGTGTCTCGTGGCGGGGGAATTTTGGCGTTTCGCGAAAGGCTACAGCCACGTTTACCCTCCGGCTGCAACGGCGCGGTGAGCAGTGGATTCCGAACGGAGTCCTTCTCACCACCAAGTTCCCCTAGTCGACATCTTCGCTTCGCGGGAGAGCATGCTTATGCGTGAACGGTTTCGAGTCCCAACAATTGTCGTTGTCTTCGCTTTGCTGCCGGCTCTGGTGCTGGCGCAGGCACGGCAGCCCCTGTCGATCCAAGCCTCAGGTGCGGTCCTCTTTCCGAGTACGGAGGACCCCACCTTTTCGTCCAAGACGCGTCTCGGTTTCGAAGCGCAGCTTCGGTACACCTTCTCCCGTTTTTCCCTTGGCGCAGGCTATCAACGAAGCACCGTGTTCAGTGCGGACAACCTGAACTTCACCCAGGCCCTCTCCCTGGTGTTTATCGAACCTCGCTATGTGGTCGCCGCCGGAAATACGGTCGCACTCTATATCGCGGGACGTGCGGGGTTTGGCGACTTTGTCTGTTCCGAAGCGTGTACGGCTCCCACGTCGAAGATCACCTTGGGCGGAGGTGGTGGTCTGCTCTTTCGCGTCGTCGAGGGAGTGTCAATCGACCTCGGGGGGCAGTGGTTCACCGTTGACGATCAGAACAGTTCGAGCTTCGGCATGGTTCGGTTAGGCCTGGGGATTGGATTCTGATTCAATGGGTTGGATTGTGACGCGAGGCTGGTTTCGGCGTAGTGTGCTCGCCCTCCTCCTGGGAGTGGGCTGGGCCTGTGGAGGGGCACCCCCCGGTGGGGGCGTCGTGGACATCCTCGTCGTCGCCAGGGTCGAAATCGCTCCCGGCACCGGTGCGCTCCGAATCGGTGAGGTCCTTCAACTCACGGCAACGCCACGCACCAGTTCAGGAATCGCCATCCCGAACCGAGCCATTACTTGGCGATCGAGCGATGGCAGCTTGGCTACAGTATCGGCGACCGGGTTGGTTACGGCCGTCGCGGTGGGGAACGTCACTATTTCCGCCACGGTGGATGGCGTCACAGGTTCGATTTCCATCGTCGTCTCCCAAGCCACCGTGGCGAGTGTCGTGGTCACCCCCGCCACGGCCTCCATCCTAGCGGGAGGGACGGTTCAATTGGTGGGGCAGACCCTTGGGCCCCAGAACCAGCCACTCAATCGCCCAATCAGTTGGACCAGCAGCGATCCCGCGATCGCAACGGTTAGCCAAACCGGTGTTGTGGTAGGGATCGCTCCCGGTGGCCCGGTCACGATTTCTGCGACCTCGGAAGGCCAATCGGGTACGGCCGCCGTCACGGTTCAACCCCGCCCCGTCACCCGACTCGGGTTCCTCACCCAACCTACAACAGTTGCCGCCGGGAACCCCATCGCGCCTCCAGTTCGGGTCGCCGTGCAGGATGATATTGGAAACACGGTCGCTTCAGCGACCACGAGCGTTACGCTTTCGATCGGGGCAAACCCGAGTGGAGGAACACTCGGCGGGACGACCACAGCGAGTGCCGCCAGCGGTGTAGCCACATTCACCGGACTCACGATCGACCGAGCCGGGACAGGATATACCCTCAGCGCAGGCGCCACTGGGCTCACCTCAGGGTCGAGCACCCTCTTTGATGTCCTCCCCGGAGGAGCCGGCAAGCTCGTGCTGGTCACTCCACCCGGCCCACCGTTCGCTATTGGCACTCCCTTCGGTGTCGGACCCGCCGTCCGCGTCACCGACGGTCTCGGCAACCCCGTTACGAAAGCCGGCACGGCCATCACAGTCATCTTAGAGAGTACGCCCAGCGGTGGTGGCGTTCTCGGCGGCACCGTGACGGTCGCGACTAACGCGACAGGAACAGCCACCTTCTCTGACCTAACGGTCATCGGCGGTGCCGGGGCGTACACCCTCGCCTTTAGTTCGCCTGGGTTGGTCGGCGTCAGTACTGCAACGTTGGCTTTCGGGCCGGGGCCGGCCACCAAGCTCGCGGTCACCCGACAGCCCCCATCCTCCGGCACGAGTGGAACGGCCCTGCCGATTCAACCGGTCGTTCAACTCCTTGACGCCGGCAACAATTCGGTGCTGCAGTTTGGTATCCCCGTCACCGCCACGCTCGTTGGGGATCCAACGGCCACGCTGACAGGCACCACAACGGTCCTGACCACCGCGGCCGGGGAAGCGATCTTTACCGATCTTGTCATCACGGGCCCTACGGGATTGTACTCGCTGCAGTTCAACAGCGGGTCGCTCCAGCCGGTGGTCTCTGGAACTGTCAGCATCGCTCCGGGCACCGGATCGGCGATGCGATTCCTAACTGGGCCAAGCACGGGCGCAACGAATGGCGTCGCTTTGGCAACCCAACCGGTCGTCCAATTGATCGACGCCAGCAACAATCCGGTGACCCAGTCCGGCGTCTCGATCACGGCGACCTTGCTTGGGGCAGGAGCTACCCTCGCCGGGACGACAACTATTCTGTCGAATGCCGCGGGCCAAGCCACCTTTACCAACTTGGTCATCACCGGCCTGGTCGGAACGTATCAGATTCAATTCGGAGCCCCCGGGGTTACTCCACTCACATCGGCCAACATCGTTCTGACCCCTGGAGCCGCTACCCAACTCCTCCTGAGCCAAGCACCCGGCTCAACTCCGCAGAGTGGCGTCCTCATCGCGCCGCAGCCGACCGTCCAACTCGCCGACGTCAGCGGGAACACGGTCGGGGCAGCGGGCGTGTTGGTCAGCGTAGCGAGCTCGGCTGCCGCCCTTTCGGGTACGCTCGCTGTGGCCACAAACGCCGGTGGTCTTGCCGCCTTCACCAACCTGGTCCTGACCGGGGCTGTTGGTCCCCAGATCCTCACCTTCTCCTCACCTGGACTTACCAGCGTTGCAAGTGGGACCCTCACATTACGCGCCGGGCTGGCCACCCGATTGACCATCGTGATGCAGCCGGGTGTGTCGGCTACGAACGGGGCGAGCTTCGCGACGCAACCGGTGGTCCAGCTCCAGGATGCGAGCGGAAACCCAGTTATGCAGGCGGGGGTTTCCGTCACGGCAAGCATCGCAAGTGGCCCCGGCGCGGTGCTGGGGGGCACAGTGACCGTCCCGACCAGTGCGACCGGCTTGGCGACGTTTACCAACCTCTTACTGACCGGAACATCCGGATCCTACACCCTCAGCTTCGCCGCGCCTGGGCTTACCGCCGCGACTTCTACCGCAATCGCCCTGACCGCCGGTTCGGGAAGCCAACTGGGCGTTACGACCCAACCGTCTGCCGTGGCCATCGTGGGGCAACCGCTCGCACAGCAACCGGTCATTCAGTTACGGGACGCCAGCAACAACCCTGTCGCTCAAAGCGGGGTGTTGGTCAGCGCCACGATTCTAACAGGTGGTGGCTCCCTCGCCGGGACAACGACGCTCGCCACCAACGCAGCTGGGACAGCAGTGTTTACCAATCTTGCGATCACGGGCTTGATCGGCCCGCGAACGCTGATTTTCGCAGCCCCGGGCTTCGTCAGCGTACAATCGACTGCCATCGCCCTCGGCGTCGGCCCGGCCACGACCCTGAGCGCAAGCAGCGTGGCCTCTCAAGCTTCGGTTGTGGGAACTCCGGTCCCGGCAGCCCCATCGGTCCGCGTAACGGATGCAGGTGGCAACCCCGTCAGTGCAGTCAGCGTGACCTTCACTACCACCACCGGTGGTGGAGTGCTCGTCCCCGGCAGTCCGGCGATCGTCGCCACGAACGCGAACGGCATCGCCACGCTCACGAGTTGGACGGTGGGCCTCATCGCGGGAACGAACAACAATTCCGTCAACGCCTCTTCGGCTGGCCTCACCGGGAGCCCCGTGGTCTTCATCGCCTCGGCTACCCCGGGGCCGGCGGCCATGATGGCAGCGAACAGTGCACAGGCCCAAAGCGCTCCGGTGGGAACGGCCGTCTCTGCTCCGCCGTCGGTGCTCGTCGCTGATGCAAACGGCAATCCTGTGAGCGGAGTCGTCGTGTCCTTCGCCCTGACCGCTGGGGGCGGTGTGTTAGTACCCACCAGCGCCACGACCAATACCGCAGGCATTGCGACCGTCACCTCATGGACCCTCGGCCCCATCGCCGGAACGAACAACAACACGGTGCAGGCCTCGGTTGCAGGCCTCATCGGGAGCCCCGTCCCCTTCAATGCCAGCGGCCTCTCCGGGGCCGCCGCCACGATCACGGCCAACAGCACGATTAACCAAGCCGGTACCGCCGGCCTGGCAGTCACAACGCCGCCGTCGGTTCGGGTGACAGATGCGGGCGGGAACCCCGTCGCGGGAGTCGCCGTCACCTTTGCGGTCACAGCCGGTGGTGGAACCGTGGTTCCAGCGAGCCCCTCCACTGTCGCTACCAACGCGAGTGGGGTGGCGACGGCGACGAGTTGGACGCTCGGTACCACGGCAGGAACGAACCTGCTGACGGCAACAGTTAGTGGCCTGGGTGGAAGCCCCGTTACCTTCACCGCAATCGGCGCCGCCGGCGTGGCTACCTCGATCGCTGCCAACAGCACCACGAGTCAGAGCACCACGGTGGGCACTGCCGTTGGTACACCTCCTTCCGTCCTCGTCAATGATGCGAACGGCAACCCTGTCGCTGGAGTCACCGTCACCTTCGCCGTCACGGCGGGTGGTGGCGTCGTCGTGCCGGCAGCCCCCACGACCGTAACGACCAACGCGAGCGGCATTGCGGCGGCCACCAGTTGGACCGTGGGGACGACAGCAGCTATCAACACCGTGAGCGCCACATCGGCTGGCCTCTTGGGAAGCCCCGTCGTCTTCTCCGCCACTGGTCTTGCCGGCACGGCAACGACGATCGCCACGAACAGTCTAGTGAACCAGAGTGCCGCCGTGTCGACTGCCGTCGGTTCGCCCCCATCCGTTTTGGTCACCGATGCCAGCAGTAATCCCGTCGGCGGGGTCAGCGTCACCTTTACCGTCACCGGGGGCGGTGGCGTGACAAGCCCGGCCAGCCCGGCGATCGTAGTGACCAATGCGGCTGGTATCGCGACCGTCACATCGTGGACCCTGGGCGCGGTAGCGGGAACCAACAACAACACACTGTCGGCGACAGCAACCGGCCTCACGGGAAGCCCTCTGGCCTTCACCGCAAGCGCCACGGCCGGGTCCGCAACCACCATCGCATCGAACAGCAACACAAGTCAAACCGCGACCGCTGGCACCGCGGTCGCTGCTGCTCCCTCGGTCCTCGTCACTGACGGAGTGGGCAACCCCGTCGCAGGTGTCAACGTCACGTTCACCGTCACCGCTGGAGCCGGCACCACCCTTCCGGCGAGTCCGACCATCATCTCGACGAATGCGAGCGGCATAGCCACGTTGACGAGTTGGACCTTGGGGACGGCGGCGGGAGTAAACACGGTGACTGCCGCCGCGGCCGGCCTGAGCGGCAGCCCGGTGACCTTCAATGCCACCGGTCAGGCGGGCCCCGCCACGACCATCACGGCGAATAGCGCCGTAAGCCAAAGTGCGGGCGTCTCCACCGCGGTTGCGGCCCCACCCTCTGTATTGGTAACTGATGTGAACGGGAACCCCGTCAGTGGTGTTAGCGTCACGTTCACCGTAACGGGTGGGGGCGGGAGTAGTGTCCCTCTCAGTCCGGCGGTCATTGTCACCAACGCCAGCGGCATAGCTACGATCACCTCCTGGACGCTGGGCGCCGTGTCCGGTACCAACAACAACACCCTAACTGCCGCGGCAGCTGGCCTGGGTGGAAGCCCCATTGCCTTCACCGCGAGCGCCACCGCGGGGTCCGCCACCACCATCGCCGCGAACAGCAGCACCAATCAGACAGCTACGGCTGGTACGCCGGTGGCGGCTGCCCCCTCCGTCCTCGTCACCGACGGAGTGGGCAACCCCGTCGCAGGTGTCAACGTCACGTTCACCGTCTCCGCGGGAGCGGGCCTCACCGTTCCGGCAAGTCCGGCCGTCGTGGCGACGAATGCGAGCGGCATTGCCACGTTGACCAGTTGGACACTAGGGACGACCGCTGGTCTGAATACCGTGACGGCCACCGCCCCAGGATTGACCGGGAGTCCGGTCGGTTTCAATGCGACCGGTCTGGCGGGTGCCCCAACGACGATCGCCTCGAATAGCGTTGTGAGTCAAAGTGCGGCTGTTTCCACCGCAGTGGCGGCGCCTCCCTCGGTCCTGGTGACCGATGTCAACGGGAACCCGGTCAGCGGGGTCAACGTCACCTTCACCGTGACCAGTGGAGGCGGCGCCATCGTTCCGCTTGGTCCCGCGACCATCGCGACCAACGCGAGCGGGATTGCCACGCTCACGTCATGGACCCTCGGTGCGGCGGCTGGCATAAACAACAACACTCTTACCGCAACGGCAGCTGGCCTTTCGGGAAGCCCGGTGGCCTTCACGGCCAGCGGTACCGCAGGATCGGCAACCACGATTGTGTCCAACAGCAGCACCAGTCAGAGCGCGACCGCGGGCACAGCTGTCTCGGCACCACCCTCAGTTTTGGTCACTGACGGCGCTAGCAACCCGGTGCAAGGTGTTGTCGTCACCTTCACCGTCACCGTCGGGGGAGGGGCAACCAGTCCGTCCAGCCCGGCGGCGGTGGCCACTAACGCCAGCGGGATCGCCGCCCTCACCAGCTGGACGCTCGGGACCGTTGCCGGGGCCCATACCGTCACCGCCGCCGCCGCGGGATTGACCGGGAGCCCCATCAGCTTCAACGCGACCGGCCTCGTCGGCGCCGCCACAACAATTGCATCGAACAGCGTCACAAGTCAGAGTAGCGCCGTGTCCACTGCCGTGGGCGCACCTCCATCGGTCCTCGTCACCGACGCCAATGGGAACCCGGTCAGCAGCGTAAACGTCACGTTCGCCGTTGCGAGTGGGGCTGGAAGTACCGTTCCGGTGAGCCCAGCGGTGATCGCTACCAACGCGAGCGGGGTCGCGACGCTCACGAGTTGGACCTTGGGAGCAGCGGTCGGCACCAACAACAACAGCGTCACGGCGACCGCGGCCGGCCTCGCGGGAAGCCCCCTGACCTTTACGGCGAGTGCCACCGCCGGATCGGCCACGACAATCGTTTCGAACAGTGCCACCGGCCAGCTTACGACCGCGGGATCAGCGGTTGCGGCCCCACCCTCAGTGCGGGTGACCGATGGCGGCGGCAACCCAGTCGCTGGAGTGATCGTGACCTTTGCGGCTGCTGCCGGTAACGGCACAACGGTCCCGGCGAGTCCCGCCGCAATCACGACAAACGCCAGTGGCATCGCCACCCTCACCAGTTGGACCGTGAGCACCATCGCTGGCATCAATACCGTCACAGCGACCGCACCCGGCCTCACCGGGAGCCCCGTCTCATTCACCGCCACCGGGATCGCCGGCCCCGCCTCGATCATTTCGGCCAATAGCGCCACCGCCCAGAGCGCCGTGTTTTCCAGCGCCGTCGGTGCACCACCGTCTGCGCTCGTGACCGACATCAATGGCAACCCGGTCGGCGGGGTCAACGTCACCTTCACCCGAACGGCAGGGGGCGGAACAACCAGTCCGGCGAGCCCGGCGGTGATCGCCACCAACGCAAGCGGCATCGCCACGCTCACCAGTTGGACGCTGGGAAGTGTTGTTGGCACCAACAACAACACCGTCACCGCCGCGGTCACCGGCCTCACCGGGAGCCCGGTGACCTTCACCGCCAGCGCGACCGCCGGACCGGCTACCACCATCGCCGCGAACAGCACCACTGCTCAGAGTGCCACGGCAGGATCCGCAGTGGCCGTAGCCCCTTCGGTCTTGGTGACTGACGTCGGGGGGAATCCTGTGAGTGGGGTGAGCGTCACCTTTACTGTGACGGTGGGTGGCGGCTCATCGGTCCCGGCGAGCCCGGCCGTCGTCGTGACCAATGCAAGTGGTATCGCCACCCTTACGAGTTGGACGTTGGGGACCACGGCAGGAACCAACACGGTGACCGCAGCCGCAGCCGGTCTCGCAGGGAGCCCCATCTCCTTCAATGCGACCGGAACCGCCGGTGCGGCCACGACGATCGTTTCGAATAGTGCCACAAGTCAGAGTGCCACCGTATCGACTGCAGTTGGGGCACCGCCTGCAGTCCTCGTCACCGACGCAAACGGCAACCCAGTCAGCGGTACGAACGTCACCTTTACCATCACCGGAGGCGCCGGAACGAGCGTCCCCGTCAGCCCAGCGGTGATCGCTACCAACGCGAGCGGCATCGCGGCCCTGACCAGCTGGACGCTCGGCAGCGTCGCCGGCACCAACAACAACACCCTCACAGCCACCGCGACAGGACTTGCCGGAAGCCCGGTCGCCTTTACCGCGAATGGCACCGCCGGTTCCGCCACGACAATCGCATCGAACAGCCTCACAAGTCAGAGTGCCACCGTATCGACCGCAGTCGGGACCCCCCCCTCGGTCCTCGTTACGGATGGCGGTGGAAACCCTGTGGCCGGTGTGAACGTCACCTTTACCATCACCGGAGGGGCTGGCAGTAGTGTGCCGGTGAGTCCGGCAGTGATTGCCACCAATGCCAGCGGGATCGCCACACTCACTAGCTGGACCCTCGGAAGCACTGTGGGGACCAACAACAACACCCTCACCGCCGCCGCCACCGGTCTGGCCGGAAGTCCGGTCGCCTTTACCGCCAGTGGGACGGCGGGTGCCGCCACCACCATCGCCTCGAACAGCACTGTCAATCAGAGCGCGACCGTCGGGACGGCCGTCGCCGCGCCACCTTCGGTGCTGGTCACCGATGGCGGTGGGAACCCTGTGAGTGGTGTAAACGTCACCTTCACCGTAACTGCGGGTGCAGGGGGTAGCGTTCCCGTGAGCCCGGCCGTCATCGCCACCAACGCGAGCGGCATCGCGACCCTCACCAGTTGGACGTTGGGGACCGCTGCGGGAGTGAACACGGTGACCGCGGCCGCAGCAGGTCTGGCGGGAAGCCCCGTCACCTTCAACGCGACCGGAACCGCCGGGGCGGCGACTACCATCGCATCGAACAGTGCAACGGCGCAATCGGCGACGGTGTCAACGGCGGTTGCGGCGCCTCCCTCGGTGCTCGTCACCGATGCCAACGGAAATCCGGTCAGCGGCACGAACGTCACCTTTACTGTCACCGGAGGAGCTGGCAGTAGTGTCCCGGTGAGTCCGGCAGTGATCGCCACCAATGCCAGCGGGATCGCCACCCTCACGAGTTGGATCTTGGGAACCACAGCCGGGACTAATAACAACACGGTCACCGCGGCCGCAGCTGGCCTGGCAGGGAGCCCCGTCACCTTCAATGCGTCCGGGACCGCCGGAGCAGCCACGACGATCGGGTCGAACAGCGCCATCAATCAGAGCGCGACCGCAAGTACTGCCGTCGCCGCACCACCGTCGGTGTTGGTCACCGACGCCAACGGGAATCCGGTGAGCGGGATCCTCGTAACATTCACCGTGACTGCCGGGGGCGGTACGACCGTTCCGGCATCCGGCGGAACCGTCATGACGAACGCCAGTGGAATCGCCACCTTGACGAGTTGGACGCTCGGAGCCGTTGTCGGGACCAACAACAACACCGTCACCGCAGCGGTGACCGGACTGACCGGGAGCCCTGTCACCTTCACGGCGAGCGGCACCTAACGGGTTCTGGGCTTATTCCTGTGGGGGCGCTGGCGGAAGCGGGTGCCCTCGTTGCAGGTCGGCGATCGTCGTCTCACGAAAAAACTGCTGTAGTTGTTCTGAAACGGCCTTCCATCGCCAATGCGCCGCACATGGTTGATCGTCCCGACACTGTCGGTTGCCCATGAGGCATGCCGACTCCCGGAAGGCGCCTAACGGTTCGAGAAGTGCGGCGAGCGTCAACTCCTCTGCCGGCACCGCGAGCGCAAACCCACCCTTGGGACCCCGGGTCGACCGGAGGAGACCGGCGAGCACCAGTTGGTGCAATGTCTTGGAGAGATAATTCCGAGGTAGCTCGAGCGTGGCCGCCATCGGACCTACCCGAACCGGCGCCCCACCCGACGCGGCGATATGGACCACGGCTTGCAATGCATACTCCGCTGTTTGCGATAGTGTGACCACGCGACGTTACTCCCTCCGGAATCCGATGAGCGAGTGACCCTGCCATAATAGACCCAACCGGCCCTCCGGCATCAGGTCTCGAAAAACTCGAGGTCCTTGCCATAAGTTTCGTCCAGGCTCGCTAATGCCAGGAAGGCAACGGCAAAGACGACCACTCCGACTGCGACCGCCGAGCCGAGTAGACCGAGCGGACCGCGAGCGGCTTGGAACGCCATCATGACAGGCACCACTGACCCGCGCACGAAATTCGGCACGGTCGTGGTCGCTGTCGCTCGCAGGTTGGTTCCGAACTGCTCCGAGGCGATGGTCACGAAGACCGCCCAATACCCGGTTCCAAATCCCATCAGCAGGCAGATACCATAGAACACTTTGAGGGACATACCGCCGAGCGCGAAGTAAATCGCAACGGAAACGACGGTCAGTCCGATGAACAACCCTGCGGCCTTCCGTCGACTCCGGAACACCTGACTCAGCGCCCCACTCACAAAGTCGCCCAAGACCAAGCCGAGATAGGACCATAGAATGGCCCTGCCAGCGCTCGGAGGCTCAGGAAGGCCCAACGCGATGCCCATCTCCGGGGCCAGTGTCACCAGAATCCCTATGACATACCAGATTGGTACACCAATCAGAATGACGGCGGCGTAGCGTCGCAATCGATCCCACCGGGAAAACAGTGCGAGGAAATTCCCCCGAGGGACATTCTGCCTCACCGCCGTTTTGAACATCCCCGATTCGGCCACGCCGATACGGAGGATGAGCAGGAGTAACCCAAGTGCTCCCCCGGTGAAGTACGCTGTTCGCCAGGGAAAGAAGTCGCCGACGAGGGCCGCCACCACGGCGCCCCCGACCCCCACACTCGCCACGATCGTCGTCCCCCACCCACGGGATTCTTTCGGCATCAGTTCGCTCACCAGGGTGATCCCCGCGCCGAGCTCACCGGCGAGGCCGACCCCGGCAACAAATCGGAGCCACGCATACGCCTCGACCGAGGAGGTGAGACCGTTGGCGATATTGGCGAGAGAGTACAATACGATCGATCCAAAGAGCACCGACAATCGGCCACGTCGGTCGCCCAGGATCCCCCAGAGTATTCCCCCGATCAGGAGGCCGGCCATCTGCATATTGAGCAGACGAACACCGACGTCGAGCACGTCGGCTTCGGGGACACCGAGGTCGAGCAAGCTCTTGACCCGGACAATGCCGAACATCAGCAAGTCAAAGATGTCGACGAAGTACCCTAACGCGGCAACAATGATGGCAAAACGCACGTGGCGCCGTGCGACCGCGGTGGGCTCGGTCATTCCTTCACTCCGGGAGGTTGGGACGCGATGACATCGTGGGACGTCGCAACCTACATCCACCGCCGGATCGGATGAAGGGGAGTTCACGGCGCGAAGGGGCTAGGTTTGACCCCATGACTCCCTCCCAGCAGGAAACCGATCTCATCATCGGGGCCGGCCCCATCGGCCTTGCCTGCGCTATCTCCGCCCGACGCCGCGGCCTCGACCCGCTGGTTATCGACGCCGGTGCCATCGGGCAATCCATCGTCCGGTATCCGGTGGGAATGACCTTCTTCACCACCCCGGAACGCTTGGAGATCGGAGGGCACCCACTCGTCTGCAGTGGAGCCAAGCCCACCCGGGAAGAGGCCTTGATGTACTATCGCGGGGTGGCCCGCGCCGAACAACTCCGGATCCGTCCGTACACCACGCTGGTCGGCCTGGTACGAGACGGGCGGGGGCTCTCGGCTCAGGTAGCGACGAGAATCGGGGAGGAGCGTATCCAGTACAGCCGCCTGGTGCTTGCGACGGGGTACTTCGATCACCCCAATCTCCTCGGGATTCCCGGGGAAGATCTGGCGCACGTCTCCCACTACGCCGTGGAAGCCCATCTCCTGACCGGGCTGCAGGTTGTGATTATTGGGGGAAAGAACTCAGCCATTGAACTTGCATTGCAGGCTTATCGGGTCGGTGCCCGGGTTACTCTGGTGCATCGCCGAGCGACCCTCAAGCCGTCGGTCAAGTACTGGCTTCGGCCCGATTTCGAAAACCGGGTCGCTGCGGGAGAGATCACGGCGCATTTCGAAAGCACTGTGGAGACAATCACCCCCACCACCGTCATCGTTCGAACGCCCAACGGAAAGCAGGAGATTCCCGCCGACCGGGTCTTTGCGTTAACCGGCTACCGCCCTGATTTCGACCTCTTCCGGCGGATCGGGTTGGCGTTGGACGAGGAGGGCCGCCCTCACCACGACCCCGCGACTCTGGAAACCAACCTGCCGGGGGTCTACGTCGCCGGAAGCGTCACTGCGGGGCGCCTCATCAGTGAGATTTTTATCGAAAATGGACGCTACGACGGCGAAAAGATCTACGGCGACTCCGCCAGCCGCACCAAGGCAGAGAGTGACTACGGGGCTTCCCCACGCCCAATCGGAGAGTAGGGCTGATCGCACCTAGCGCCTTGTAGTGTCAGCCAGTAGACTCTTCCCGGACGGGTAGTTCTGACATCCTTCCCCAACCCTGCAGTTCCCAACCACCGAGGAGGAACCATGATGTCTCCCCACAAGGGACATTCGTTTACGATGGTCATGTCCGGCTTGGCTCTGCTATTCCCTGTTGCGATAGCGGCTGCGCAAGACGCGGCTCCGCCCGCAGCCGGACCCGCTCCCATCCTTGAGATTTTCCGCGAGGATGTCCGAATGGGACACGGTGCGGCCCACGCTCAAACCGAAGCGGGGTGGATACGGGCCTTCGCCCAGGCCAATGTCCCGGTCTACTACCTTGGGATGAACCAGGAGACCGGGTCCGCCCGGGCGTGGTTTGCGACCCCGCATGCGTCGCTCGCGGCGATGGCGGAGGTGGACAAGGCGATCGAGGCTTCCCCCGGGCTCAGTGAAGAGCTTGCACGGCTTTCAGCTGAGGACGCTGGACACCTGACCGGCCTGCGGCGGATCGTCCTCCGGTATCGTCCCGACTTGAGTAACTGGACGGGGACCAACATCGCAACGATGCGTTACTTCGAGCTGACCACGTTCCGGATTCGGCCGGGGCATGAAGCCGACTTCGCCAACGCCGCGAAGACGTACCAAGAGGTTGTCGCCAAGGCGGGGGTCAAAGACCAGGCCGGGTGGGTCGTCTATCAGGTCATCGCCGGCTTGCCGTCCCCGACCTACACCGTGTGGGTGCCGTTCAAGAGCCTGGCGGATATGGATGACACGAGCCCCATCGCGACCGCCATACGAACCGCGATGACGGCCGAGATCGGTGCGAAGTTCGAGTCGTTGGCAACGGGGTTCATCAGTACCGAAACCGACCATCTACGGTTCAACCCCAAGCTCAGCCGCCTCCCGGCCGACTTTACGGCGGCGGACCCGGATTTTTGGAACCCGACGAGCGGCAACTAGCCTGCTCGGGGACGACGAGAGCACCATCTGGTTAGCTGGCCCCACCGTGCCACATCACGGGTGACGGTGAGGTCGGCGGCCAGGGAACCACCGAAGAAGCCCAACAACACCGCACGTCACACGGAGTTGCGGGGCTGGACAAGGCGGTCGGTGACCCTGACGTTGACGGATTCCTAACAAACAACCCTCGCCGCGCACTCGTAATGTTCCTGATTGGCAACTACTCGATCAGGGAGCCCACCGATGACCACCCAGCACGTCAGGCCACTTGGACTCGCGATACTTGTCGTATCCGCGCTCGTGGTCACGCCAATACACGCGCAAGACCGTGCCACCCGCTACAAGAACCTGAAGGTCCTGTCGCCTGATATCTCCCGCGATCAGCTCAGCGCCATCATGCTCGAGAATCTGCGGGGACTCGGCTTGCCGCGACTCGAAGGACGGGGGTGCCTGTTCTGTCATGTGGGCAGTTTGGATCAATCCCGAAGTGAGTGGAACTATGCCTCCGACGACAAGCTGACCAAACGGAAAGCGCGCACCATGTTGCAGATGGTGGCGGCCATCAACGGCGATCACCTCGCTCGGCTTGAGGACCGGATCGCCCCAAACCTCAGGGTGACCTGCAATACTTGTCACGCCGGCCGAACCGACCCCCGGCCCCTCGAAGAGGTCCTGCTGGCGACGTACACCGCCAGTGGAATCGACAGTACTATCGCCCGCTACCGCAGTCTCCGGGCTCGGTATTTCGGTGGCGATGCCTATGACTTTCGTATCGGTGTGCTGGACGGATTGGCGACGCGGCTGGCGGACGACAAGGCCATCGATAACGCGATCACGATCGCCGCGCTCAACGCTGAGGTGAATCCGGACGACGTCAGGGCGACACGGGCTTGGGTCCAGCTACGACTCGAACGAACCATTGACGCCGAGGGTGTCGCCTCAGCTCTCGGGCAGTTGGAGAGCATCACGAAAGAACTGCCGCCAGGGGTGTGGACCCCCGAACTCCTCGATGGCCTGGGATGGCGACTCCGCCGAAGCGACCGAGCCGAGGCTGGAAACGCCCTGATTCGGGCGAACTTGACGCGGTTCCCCAAGGAGTACACTGCCAACGAAAGCATGGCCTTCATACTCCATGATGCCGGGAAACGAGAAGAAGCGTACGGGATTCTGGAGAGGTGGCTTCGGCAGCATCCGGATCATGATCGTGCACGGCGGCTGCTGACCAATCTTCGGAGCCGTCGCTAACAGGTGGACGTGCCCCGGTTCATGTAATTTGGGCCTGGGGATCGATTGCGAGGGATCGTCGAGTCGAGAGTTTTATGGATGGCACCACTCGGAGCCTTCGAGGACGTCATTCCCCTCATCGGTTTGGAACGCAGGTATTCCACTCGCACCGGTACAACGGTTACGCGGCGTTTTCCCGAAGGATTGGAGAATGGGCCTGGGAAGAGTTGAACTTCCGACCTCACGCTTATCAGGCGTGCGCTCTAACCAACTGAGCTACAGGCCCCGGATTTCACTGATCGAGGGTGAGGAGAATAGTCCACCGTCCTACCGGAAGCAACCTTCCGCCCCCACCCTCGACGCTCCGATCCACGATATCACTCCCTACCGATCATCGTCGTCATCGTCATCGTCATCGTCATCGTCATCGTCATCGTCATCGTCGAATTCGTCGTCATCGTCATCGTCATCGTCTTCATCATCATCATCATCATCGACGAGATCAAACCCATCGTTTTCGAAATCGTCATCATCACCGAAACGGCGACGGAGTTCCAACTCCTCCAACGACGCCTGCCAGGCCGACATGTTCCCCTCCACGAAATCTAATGGTGAATTGGCCGCTCGCGCCCAGCTAAGACGCGTCGGCTACCCGGGCCGCCCGGGCTGCTTTCTTTCGATCGTTCGACTGTAACACCCGCTTGCGAAGCCGGACACTTTCCGGTGTCACCTCGATCAACTCGTCCTCTTCGATATACTCCAACGCATACTCCAGCGTGATCTGCCGAGGCGGTTCCAACAACACATTGTCATCGGTGGCGGTCGTCCGCATGTTGGTGAGTTTTTTCTCCTTACTCACGTTGACGTCCATGTCGTCCGGCCGCGAGTTCTCTCCAACGACCATCCCTTCGTACACCAAGGCGCCCGGAGCGACGAACATCTGGGCCCGCTCCTGAAGGTTCCCCAGGGCAAACGCCACGGCGGCCCCTTCCCGGTCCGCCACGAGCACGCCGCGCTTCCGTCCGCTCAGTGGCCCAGCCCACGTCCCATACTCCAGAAACCGATGGTGCATGATCCCGGTTCCGCGCGTATCGGTCAAGAAATCAGACCGATATCCAAACAGGCCTCGGGCGGGGATCTTGAAGGTGATACGTACGCTACCCTGTCCGTGGTTTCGCATCTCCGCCATCTCGGCCCGCCGGGGACCCAACTTCTCCATCACCGATCCCATATACTCCTCAGGAACATCAACGGTCAACTCCTCGTAGGGCTCCAATCGCTGGCCATCGGGGCCCCCTTTCGTGATGACCCGGGGCCGCGAGACCTGGAACTCGTACCCCTCACGGCGCATGGTCTCCATCAGGATGCCCAAATGAAGTTCCCCACGCCCCGAGACACTGTGGGTGTCGGGTGACTCGGTCGGTTCGACCTTGAGCGCCACGTTGCGTTCCAACTCCCGGAAGAGTCTGTCCCGAAGCTGACGGCTGGTCACATACTTTCCATCGCGTCCCGCGAAGGGCGAGTTATTGACGATGAAATCGACCGAGATCGTCGGTTCCTCAACCGCGATACCCGCCAGACGCTCCGGCGTGTCGGGATCGGTCAGCGTCTTCCCGATCTCAATCCCTTCGAAACCGGCTAACACCACGATGTCGCCAGCGGCGGATGAATCGATCTCCACCTTGTTGAGACCATCGAAGGTAAACAGCTTGGTTATCCGGCTCCCCTCGATCTCTTCATCAGCCACGAATCCCGTCTCGCCCAGAGGGAGCAGGGCCACCGGATCGCCCACCCGGACCCGACCGCGTTCGATCCGCCCGATGGCCATCCGGCCCAAATAGGCTGAGAAATCGAGGGTGGAGATCAGCATCTGAAACGGCTGGTCCGGATTGCCACTGGGCGCCGGCACGTGGTGCAGGATCGACTCGAACAGCGGGGTCAAGTCGGTTCCCGGCTTCTCAAGGTCGGAGGTGGCGGTACCGGCCCGACTCGAGGTATAAAAGAAGGGAGCGTCGAGCTGGTCGCTGGTGGCCTCCAGATCGATGAAGAGGCCGAGCACCTCATCATGCACCCGGTGAGGCTCAGCGTCGGCCCGGTCAATCTTGTTGATGGCGACGATGGGCAGGAGCCCGAGGGCGAGTGCCTTGCGGGTGACAAACCGGGTCTGCGGCATCGGTCCCTCTGCCGCATCCACCAGGAGAAGCACACCGTCCACCATCCGGAGTATCCGCTCAACTTCCCCGCCGAAATCTGCATGTCCTGGCGTATCGACGATGTTGATCTTCGTTTCGCCCCATCGGACGGCGGTGTTCTTGGAAAGGATGGTAATGCCCCGCTCACGTTCGAGGGGGTTGGAGTCCATCACCCGCTCTTCGACCTTCTGGTTTACACGAAATGCGCCGGCCTGGCGAAGCATCTGATCAACCAAGGTGGTTTTTCCGTGGTCGACATGTGCGATGATGGCGATGTTCCGAATGCTCACAACTCGTCCTGTAGTCACGCTTCCGGGGCGCAGGGTGCCCCCGCACGGCGCGCCATATATAGGGTGCGGAGCCCGCAGAAGCAAGTCAGCCGCCGGGTCTCCCTTGAGTTCGGATTCGCACCGATTCTGCATGCCCATCGAGCCCCTCTTCGTGGGCCAGGATTTGGATCGCCTCTGCGTCGGCCCGGAACCGGGACTCGGAGTACTGGATCACACTCATCCGCTTGACGAAATCATAGACACCGAGAGGTGACGCAAACCTCGCCGACCCCCCAGTGGGGAGGACGTGGCTCGGTCCTGCGACATAATCACCAACTGGTTCGGGGGTGTAGGGGCCAAGAAAGGCCGCACCGGCGTGGCGAATGGTGGAGAGGACAGTTTCCGGACTCCGGGTAAGGATCTCCAGATGTTCACTGGCCCGGAGGTTGACCACCTGGGCCGCTACCACCAGATCCTGCACCACGACGATCACCCCGGAGTCCTCGAGCGCTTTCCGGGCGATGCGGGCCCGAGGAGTCGTCGCGAGCGCCTCGGTGATGGCAGCCGGAAGGGCATCGGCCAGGGCTCGGGAGGTTGTGACGCACCAGCACGAGGCGTCTTCATCGTGCTCCGCCTGGGCAATCAGATCTCGAGCAACCACCGCCACCGATGCCGTTTCATCGGCCAGTACCAACACCTCGGTGGGACCGGCGATCATATCGATGCCGACACTCCCCACAACCTGACGCTTGGCCTCTACCACCCATTTGTTGCCCGGTCCAACGATCTTGTCGACTCGGGGGAGCGTCTCCGTCCCGTACGCCAATGCCCCAATCGCTTGGGCTCCCCCGATCTGGAACAGGCGATGGACACCAGCGAGCGCTGCAGCGCCCAGCACCGCATCGGTCGTTCCACCGGGTGGCACGACCGCAACGACCTCCGCCACGCCAGCCACCTGCGCAGGAATGGCATTCATCAGCACGGAGGAGGGATACGACGCCGTGCCACCGGGCACATAGAGACCAACCCGATCCAGCGGGATCACCCGCATCCCGAGCTTGGTCCCGTCGGGCTCGGTCGTCATGAACCCATCATCGCGCTGGCGCAGATGGTATTCCCGTAACCGTGTGGCGGCGAGTTCG
>JAJCZW010000066.1 GCA_029262155.1 Gemmatimonadota bacterium | reverse complement strand
TGTTCTGTACCCCGTACAGCCACGAGATAAACAGCATCTGCACCGCGCCACCGCGGTACCAATTACCCTGTTCGTAGAATTGGCCGACTCGCCCGACACCTGCCCCAAACCCTTGAGGTATCATCGCCGCATGGGCTGGGTGATCTAAGGCTGCCACCGCCATCTGCCACTCCGCAGTGGAACTACACCCTAGCGTGCCGACTTTGCCGTTGGACCAGGGCTGTCCGGCAATCCAATCGATCGCATCGTAGCCATCGGTGGTGGGCGGACCGAGGATGTCCCACTGACCCTCAGAAAAATACCGACCACGTTCGTTTTGGATGACATAGGCATAGCCGCGCTGAATCGCCGTGCGAATCGAGGACAGATCGCGGACGTGTCCGTTTTGCACATCCCAGTAGTTGAAGTTGTACGGTGTACGGACGAAGATGGTCGGGATGGGCCCCGAAACGTCTTTCGGGCGATAGACATCGGTGGCGAGGCCCACGCCATCGCGCATTGGGACCATCACCTTGCGCGCGATGACGGCGATATCGTCGATGTCCGTGAAGCGAGCCGCAGAGCGCGATCCTTGCGCCCATCCAAGCCCTGGTAAGATTCCGAACAAAGCAGAAGTTAGGACAATCACTGACCGGCACATTTATCCACCCCCAGGCGTGAAAAAGGGTCATGCCGGCCACCGGGGTCGGCGTCCACCTAACAGTGCACCTATGTCATCGGGTTTGTGAACAGGCCGTGAAACGGCCATGAAGGTGTCCTACTGGTGCGGGTGGACCCCCTCCATCATGCCTCAGCCATCTTCTCGGCTCCCGGTGCCATTCGCTCTTGCTTGCGCCCCAACCACACCGACACCACTAACCACACTGCCGCCAACGGCGCCGCTGCAAAGGCGGTCCCGGTGATGGTCAGTCCGACAGCGGTCATCGCAGCGTAGCCCCAGGCGCCAACCTGGTCCCCGCCGCGATAGACAAAGGTATCGATGAAGTGCTTCGCCTTATACTTGTCCTCCCGCGACACCACCGTATACAACAGCTCCCGCGCCGGACGGGCAAGCGAATACTCGCCGCTTCGGCGGAACACTTGGAAGACGACGAACGCGCCGATCATGGGCACCATGCCGAGGCTCAAGAACCCCACAATCGTAAGGGTTGGTAGAATGGCCAAGGTGAGGGCCACACCCAGCGCCTTGATCACCCGACCGGTGAGAAACGCCTGGGTGGCGAGCGTGAGTGTGTTAACGGCGAGGTCGATTTTCGCAAAGAAGGCGGTCATCGCCCCACGGTCCTGAAAGGTGCGATCTGCGATGTCAGCTTGGATGAAATAGAGTACGGTCGAACCCAGAGTGAACAACAGCATGTAAGCACAAATGCCAAGTAAGTACGGAGATCGTATCACATGAGCGATCCCACCGAAGGCGTTGCCTCCAACGATATGCGGGGTCTGAGTCTGAGTTGTGCTGGGGGCCGCCGAACTTACCCTCGGCCGACCTGAAAGCTGGCGGACAATATGCACTGCCAATTCCAGAAGCAGCGCTGAGACAAGCAGGAGATATACCGGTCCGACGCGCTCAGCGAATGTCGCGGTCACAAATGCACCCGTAATGCCACCCAAGGTGCCGCCAAGCCCGATGAACCCAAACAGTCGCTTGCCCTGCCCCGTCGTAAACACGTCGACCATGAAGGCCCAAAAGACGGAGATCACGAACAGATTGAAGACGCTGGTCCACACGTAAAACACGCGTCCGACCCACAGGAGCTGGGCGTCCCCCAGCGTCAGAAAGAGCGTGAAAAAGATGAGGATGTTGACGATGAAGAATCGATACACCAGGGGGATGAATCGGGTTCGGGTCAGTCGCGATACCAACCCAGCGAACGGCGGATGCACGAGCAACATTGCCACCATCGTTGCGGTGTACAGCCATGGGAGGTTGCGGACCCCGCCGGCCACCCCCATCTGTTCCCGCATAGGGCGGATGATGTAATAGCCCGACAGGAGACAGAAAAAATAGAGGCCCGACAGGAGGAGGGCTCGGACCTCGTCCTGGCGCACGTCGACTACGCGCTGAAGCAGTTCGGTCCCGCGATCAATGGTGCGCAGGCGCATCAGACTAGCCACGAATCCTGGCGTGCCATGCCGTCAGCACCTCTGCCTCGCGAACCGGACTGAGCCCGGCATTCAGTTTGGCCTGGCGATCCGCTGGGAGTGTGTTGAACCAGGCGATCGTCTCCTGGGCCGTCACCGCTAGAGGGCGGAAGGTCACTCCCTTTGCCAGGGCACGATCGATGTTGACCTTCGACCACCCGAGCCGCTCAGTCCCAGGCGGGACCCACACTGGCATATCCGACCACGGACGCACACCCTGGGCTGCCAAGAACTCGGCATCCGCCCAGGTGGTTCGGATTTCTGTGCTTCCACTCACCGAGGCCCGAAGGCCCGCAAGCATCTCGCCGAACGTCAGCGGAGATCGTGGCCCGACGGTGTTGTACACTCCTGTGTGCCCCTCCTCGGCCATTCGGATAATGAACTCCGCGAGGTCACGCGCATCGATGATCTGGACCGGGTCCGCTGGATTACCCGGTGCTAGGATTTCGCCCCCTCGGTCGAACCGCATTGGCCAATAGGTGAACCGATCGGTGCGGTCGCCGGGACCCACGATTAGCCCGGGGCGGATGATCGTGGCCTGGCCCGGATACCAGCGTTCAGCCTCCTGCTCGGACAACGCCTTCAAGGGACCGTAAAACCGTCGAGTATCCTCAACCGTTGGGTCATCCATCGTGGCCACGGGGGCCGACTCTCGCATGTCGGGTGTGGACCAACTGGCATAGACCGAAAGGGTCGAGACGAAGATGTACTGGGAAGTCTGTCCGCGAAGCACCTGGCCGGCATCACGCACCCAACGCGGCAAGGTGGTGGGGTTGTCGATCACCACATCCCACGACCGTCCCTTGAGCGACTCGAGATCGCCGTTGCGATCACCATAGAGCCGTTCAACTCCATCGGGGACGAGTCCTTCCGATTTGCCACGATTAAACACGCTCACCGTATGCCCACGCGCGACCGCGTACTGGAGTTGATGGGGTCCAATGAATCCGGTGCCCCCCAGAATCAAAATGCGCTTCGTTGAGCTGGCTCGAGAAACAAACAGGCCGAGGTGGTGTGGAAACCCACCCGCAACGAGCCCCCCAGTCGCGGCAAGTCCCTTCACAAACTCGCGACGATTCGATGGCATCGGTCGACTCCAGGTGGAGGGGAGAGTGAATCGTGCAGAATCGGATCGAAGTGTAGTACCAGATGCAGTGCCTGTATACCCAGCGACACCTCCGAGGTCGCATACATCTGCGCAGCACGATAGTTTCGAGCGAACGGAGGGTATTGTGCCGGATCAGATCGTAGGTGGAGCCGAGCATCCATTCATCCAGAGCCTGCGCCCGACAGTGACGTTGGGTGCCGATGCGAGCACCCCCGGGATTCAGGCTGCACTCGACCTCCTCTCTACGACCGGCGCCACACCAAACACCCTATCGGACATCGTGCGCCAGGCAGACGGACCGCCTGGATTGCAGCGATGGGCGTGGACCCTGACTGGTCTGTTTCGTCGGGCTGCTCTGCGGTTTCACCTGCGCCAAGGAGAGACGGATCAGGCCATCCTCACACCCGTCTCGCCTCGATTTCGACCGTCGTCGTACACCCTTCCGAATGACGCCCAGCTCCTCCTCTCTCGATTTGTCCATACCCATAGAGTGGGTAACGCGCTCCGCTTGGAATCCCCGCTGGCCCATGCTCGCATTGATCTCTATGACCCCACGATCTCATCCACTTTGAGCGTATTGTCCTCGGGGTGCGACTGGCAGACCATCCAGCAGTCGTACCCTGGGCTCATCCCCCTCATCCACTTTCTCGGGATGGCGGGGATGGTAACCCACGCTCCGCCGGGAGGTGTCAGCGCTGAAGATCAGGACACCAATCTCCTTGCCTGGGAGTATCATGACCTCCTCTTCCATGGTCGCAGTCGGCAAGGACGTCACGACGGCGTTGTCGGCGGAAGCTTTCACGCCGCCGATCGTTCTGAGCCGGGGCCAGTCGCGAAGTCCGGCACCGGAACCCCTATTTCCCTCCCCCGCCGACCACCCTCCCAGGTGACACCGACGTTCTTTCACACCCTTGATCTCCGACGATCGATGCGAGCCCATGGGTCTCTTCCGATCACGCTTGATGCCTTGGGGGCGTTCCTCGATGAGAGTTGCCGGATCCGCCATACCCAATGGGTGGATGACGACCCCCACAGATATGAGGTCTCTACTCGTCCGTACCCAAGCGGTGGCGCTACTTATCCTCTTGAGATTTACCCCGTGGTACAGCAATGTCAGGGACTTGCGCAAGGCGCCTATCACTACGATGCCCGCGCTCATCTTCTCACTCGGGTACCTGATCCCTGGCCTCAGGTGGTCTCGGCGGTGGAGGCAACGATCCTCGCGTCGGGGACAACCCCAGAGTGGAATGTGCTCCTCGTGATCACGGCTCGATTCGCCAGGACGATGTGGAAGTATCAGTCCTTGGCCTATGCTCTGATTCTCAAAGAGGTGGGCGCCCTCTATCAGACGATGTACCTCACAGCCACTGCTATGGGACTTGCACCGTGTGCCATGGGGACAGGTGACGCCGATCGGTGGGCTACGCTCTTGGGGACATCTTTGGAGACCGAAAGTTCAGTCGGGGAATTCCTTCTCGGCAGCCCTGGGGAACAGACGTCACCAACCGCCTGAGTAGCCGATAATCACTTTGGCGCCTTTCGCTTCGCAGTATACTCCGCAACTTTCGTAGGCTGCCCCATTCGCCGGTAGAGATCAATGACACGATCGAGTGCGGCCTTTGCCCACAGGCCACCGGGTATTCGTGCCAGTGATTCGTAGCTTGCGGTGAGGAGGGGTTCGGCTTCGGCGTATTGCCTTCGCCCCGCGAGGCAGCCACCGAGAATGCTCTGCGCATGCGCCAAGCTCCAGTGCTCCGCCGGAAGGACGGCGGTCATTCGGTCAAGGGTGGCTCGGATCATCGGCTCAGCATCGGTACACCGTCCCTGATCGGCAGTGACCCACGCGAGATTGGCTTCGGTGCCCAACGTGAAACCATGTTCGGACCCGAAGTGCTTCTTGAAGATTGTGAGGCTCTCGCGGAAGAGCAATTCTGCCGGAGCGAATTTCCGTTGCTGGTGGAGCAGAATCGCCAGAGCCGCCGCACTGGCCCCCACCTCCCAATGGTCATTCCCATGCAACTTCCGATTGATGGCGAGGGCCCGCGCCGCGAGTTGTTCTGCCTCGGCATACCGGGCCTGGGCGGTGAGGGTCAGCCCCAAGTTGTTCATCATCTGCGAGGTCAAACGATGGTCCTCTCCGTAGAGCTTCTGGACCACCGCGAGGGCTTCTCGGAAGAGAGCCTCCGCCTCCGTGAACCGGTTGATCGAAAACAGGACATTGGCCGTCTCGGAGAGGGCAGTCGCCTTCGGCCCGTCGTACCCCTCGAGCGACCGATAGATCGCGACCGATCGTTCCCCCGCTTCAAGGGCGCCGTCGTAATTCGCCTGGCCCCGTCTGGCCGCACTCAGACTCCGAAGGACTTCGGCGACAGCAGGATCATTGGGGCCCAAGAAGTTCGCACGAATCGTGAGGGCTTCTGTCAACGCAGCCTCTGCCGCCGCGTTCTTTCCCGCAATGGTGCGTACTTCGCCAAGCACCTGTAGCGCCTCGGCCGTCTCCAACGCATCGGCACCAAACCGCTCTCTCCGGATGGCGAGGGCTCGTTCGATCATCGGTTCCGCGCCACTCGGGAGGCCGAGCCCGAGGTAGACCTTTCCCATATTGGTCATCAGTGTGGCTTGCACTTCGGGCTGGTCGGCCAACTCAGCTTCGATACGACTGGCACCTTCATCGAGGATCTCGCGTGCGGTCACGCTGTTGCCCCGCGCTTCGCTTGGATCCGCGAGACGGAACAGGCCGATCATGAACTCTGAGACCCGGCGCGCTGTTTCCGCCTCCCGGTTGGCACGCTGTCCTTCCAGCGCCACTCGCCGGAGCTGCACACCCGTCGCCACCGCTACCAAGGCAAGCCCAGCGGTCGCCAATCCAACCCATCGACGGCGACGATGCGCGAGCACCGCCCGTGCTTCCTCTTCCTCCGCAAGTCGGCGTGCCTCCCGGCGCGCGTCGAGAGTCCTGAGGGACTCCGCCAATTTTCTGATATCGACGCGTCGATCCGACTGTCCCTCAACAGCCGAAGCGATATCCTCCTGAAGGAGTGGGTCGGTGACGAGACGTTCCCACCCGGGTCCGAGCGCCCGCGAGAAGTTTCCTATGACAAGCTGATAGAAGACCACGCCGAGGGCATAGACATCGGCATGCACGGTAGACGGTCGACCTTCCAGCAGCTCCGGCGCCATATAGAGACGGGTTCCAATCCCGGTGGCCGACAGATCGGTCATCTCCTCGACTTCGGTAAACCCGACGGACGTAATTCCGGCCTGATCCAATCGCCCGCGGTCGGTGAGCAGCCCGATACCGAAATCGGCCAGTTGCGTCCGAGGGGACCCATCGGGATCCACGGTGATCAAGATGTTGGACGGTTTGATATCCTTATGCAGCACCCCGACGGAATGCGCCGCCGCCAAGGCATCGGCGATTTGTGCGACAAACTCGACACGGAGGGCCAAGGGAATCGCCTCCGCCCCTCCCTGCTGGGCAACCCATTCCTCCAGGTTGCCGGCGGAGGTGTATTCCGCTTCGAGGAAGTAGGGGACCTCATCGAAATTCCAATCGAGAATCCGAGAGATATCTCGTCGGTCGCCGAGCTCCTCCTTGAGGAGGCGCACGAGCGTCACCTCACGCTTGAGCCCATGCAGGCGACGCGCGTCGTAGCAAAACTTGAAGACGCGGGTCTCGTGCGTCTTCTTGTGTTCTGCAAGCCACACGTCACCAAAACCACCGACACCGACCTTCTCTTGCAGCACCCAATTGGGTCTGAGAGGGATCTCAATGCCAGGCGCGGGCCGCCACCCCACGATGGTGTCCGGATCGATGACCCGTTGAACTTTTTCGGTATCACCCGGTGGCGTCAACGGAGCGACGCCGGTCTCCCCGACCTCATACACCTCCACCGCCTCGCTGACTCCTTTGAGCACGTACGCCCCGTGCGCCAGCCAGATCAGATCCTGATCCCCCTTCTCCACCCGCGCCGTCCCCCGGCGGGCGAGATCAAAGGCGGCGCTCGTCAACAAGGTTTGGCGAGCCGTGGCCAGTGACATCACCCGGGCGACCATCGGCTTGGCGAGCCCATCGAGTTCGACCGGTTTAGCACCGCGGGCGATGTCCTCGGGTGTATTCACCCGTCGAATGACCTCCCCCAGATGAATACCGATGCGGGCTTCCAGCAGAATACCGAGCTCTTCGCCAAGCACGCGGAGTTCACGGTGATAGGCAATTGCGTAGCGCACCGCATTGACTGGTCGGTCGAAATTGAGCAGGAACCCATCGGTCTTATCGATCTCTTCCGCGTGATACGCGACCATCAGATCACGGGCTACCCGATCGTGCCGGGCAAAGACTGCCGCGGCGCGCTCATCACCAAGCTCTTCCAGGAGCGCGGTGCTGTTGACCAAATCAGCAACCAACAGCGTGCTGATCAGTGGAGAGGTTGCATCAGGTTCGGGCATGATCCTCTTCGGCCACGGCCGGCGCAGATCGGGATGGTGCGATACTCTCGGCCCCTCCCCCTTCCCCACCCTCCCCACTCTTTTTCCGAAACAGCCACTCCCGGAGGACTATCCGGACGAGGTGGTCAGCACTAGCCACATCGAGAGACCGGGCGAAGGCGTCGAGATCCGCAGGGACATCCTGGGCACACACTTCTGCAAAGTACCACTGCCAGAGTGCCTCTTCTGAGATCTCCGCATCGGAAAGGACTGGGTTTTGAAGTCCCCACCGAGCCAGAGTTGCCCCCTTCTCCACCGCCCGTTGATTCAGTCGCTTGAATCGCCCAACCACCCGGAGATGATCTCCAAGATACATCGGCAGGTTCCGTTCGTAACGAGACCGCACCCCATCGGCCAGCGCCTCATCCTCAAGAAGGAGCCGCACCCGCTCTGGCGGTACCCCCTGTTCCACCAGCCGCCCCGCCTTGGAAACAGGCGGACCATCGTCAGGCACCTCGCCCGACGACCCCTCCATCGCACGCAGGGTCGCTTCCGAAACGCGATCCCCCTGCATGCGTGCGATCTCGACGGCCAGCATCCGAGCACATGCTCGCTCGCGTTCGTGCTGATACTGAGTTGGGTTGAGCCGTAGCTCCTCCAACAGTCCATCCTCCAGGGCATCCATCGCTCCGGCCAGACTCCGACCGGCCCGACGATCGACCACATTCCGCAGTTGTTTCCACATCACCGTGGTGTGAAAAGGGAAGGTCCCCTGTACCGGACCAGGAGCGGAAGCTTGCGTCGCTGCAATATGCCGTAAGAGATCTCGTGCGTCGTCCCCTTTCACATCGATCCGACCGTTTGGAAGCCACGCCCGCAATCGATCAAGATCCGCTGGCGCGAGCTTACGGCTGGCAGCAATCTCCAAGACCTTCTCGTAGGTTCGCGATGGGTAATGGAGGGTCTTGGCGATCACGACGAGCTGTCGGCCGAGCGATTCCGAGAAGCACCCAGCAGAGGCTGCCGCACGGAAGGTCGCTCGCATATTGACCAAGGCCTCGGACCCGGCCAGATACCCCACCTCCGTAGGGCCGTGGACAATCGCAACCTCATCGTCATCGGTCAGCTCACCACTCCGAAACGCCTCATAGACCGTCCCCACGCCAACCATCCCGAACGTCTCCAACTCCACGGCCCGCAAGGCCCCCATGCTCGAACTCCCAAAGACATGAATGCCCTGCGACAGTGCCCACAGGATCTCCTTGTGCCACACCGATGGCACGCGATCGAAATAGCCATCGACGATCCCGATCCCCCAGGGACGGTCTCGCGTTACGGCATAGATATCCCCTTGCGACACCGGGGGCAGATACGTGGCTGGCAGCAACGATTCCGCCTCCTGCCGAGCCAGCGTCGGTCCCAGGAAAATGACAACGCTCATCGGGACTCCGTCGGAGCGGGATCGTAGAGCAGTCGACCGATTCCTTGCATCCCCGGGATAATCGCTCGGACCACCGGAATCCCCAACGCGGGGACGGTGTGATCGATCAGCAGTACCGATTCGATTCCGACAGTTTGCAATCGTTCGAGAATCCAATCGGCGTCCCGCTCCAGATCCGCACTCTCCCACGTCGGGACGTTCACATAATCGACTGGCGCGGGTGCGGACCAATCTGTCCACTCCTCTCCGTCACGATCCAGACGTTCTTGAGTCTGGTAGTATGACCGAGTCAAGTCGTCCCTGGAGCCGGCGATCACGGTCAACCTCGCCTGGGCAGCCTCCGTGAGGGCCCGTGATAATGCCACGGTGCGTGAAGGATGACACCCCATCCCGTAGTGGGTGCCTCGCCGTACCGCATGGACCGATGGATCACCGGCGATGGCGCATTTGAAGCAGGGGATCCCGACGTCGGTGGTCATCTCCCACACCTGCACTCGCATGGCGGCTTGGGAATACAGCTGGAGGAGGGCCTCAACGACGGGATTGGTGATGGAATCCAGGCTCAGTCGCCGACTGGCCTTTGCCCCCATCTCCCCTGCC
The DNA here is from genome assembly GCA_029262155.1 of Gemmatimonadota bacterium. Taxonomy (GTDB): domain Bacteria; phylum Gemmatimonadota; class Gemmatimonadetes; order Gemmatimonadales; family GWC2-71-9; genus OFTM291. The sequence continues at coordinate 12,360 of JAJCZW010000066.1, read as the reverse complement.
TCGAATCGGCTGAGCGCGTCGCGCTCTATCACCTCACAGATGGCATGAATCGTCGCCTCCCAGATATGGTTTCCGGAGGCAAGGCCGTTGGATGAGGCAAAGAAGGAACCCGCCCCCGGGAGAGCGGGCCCGGCACAATCGAGGTCAACCAGTTCGAAAGGGACCCAGGCCGACTCGCCGGAAAGAAGATCCGTTGCCTCGATCCAGAGGATGCGTAGATACTGACTGAAGGCGCCATCGGCGAGACGGGGAAGCCGGTCGATGTCGACCACCGGCACGCGATGCCGCAGCTGCTGGTAGGATTCAAGTCGGAGCGGCGCACTCACCCGCTCGGCGTGGAACAGCTCGAGGGACTCCATGAGGCCACTCGCTGTCGCGGCCTCCAGGGTCACACCCTTCCCCTGTGAGACCGCCAGTGAGCGCGAGTTCGGACGGCATACCATGACCACCGGAATCCCAATCGTATCCAACCCGGTGACATTGGCGACGCGAGTAATCCCCAACGCCGGCTTGAGGCGGTCCACCCGAGCGACCGTCTCCACCGGTGGGAGAATGCGGTGGGTCCCAGCGCAATAGGCCTTCTGCGCCGTGATCCCGCCTATCATCGAATCAACCCAAGAAAGACGTCACTTGCCTCACGCTCCCCGTCAGGCCCTACCGATTATCCGGCGCTTGATGCTTCGCCGCAATCAAACAGGCAAACAACACGCCGGCCTTCTCCGCGGCATCTCGGAGCGCGTGACAGTGGTGGGCAGCATTCTTGACTGCAGGATCGTCGGGGCTGACCCGGAACGCCTCGAGCTGATCGGACGTGACCCGGTAGGTACGACCATCATCTCCACACAGCACGTAACTGTCCTTGTCACTCATAGTGGGGCTCCTGCAGGTGAAGGGAAGAATCCAACGCGATGGACCCGAAGAACGTAGCGTGGAGTCGACGGAGTCGCAAATGCTGCCTTAACCGACCGGAATGCTCTGCAGGAAGTGGAAGACGTTTTCCGGATCAACCGAACGCTTGATGGCCATGAGTCGTGGGAGATTGTCCCCGTAGTACGCCGTCGCCCAATCGGACAGGGCCCGATCGGGGTAGTTCTGATACACCTCCCCACTAAAGTACGGTTCCATGTCGTGGTGAAGCGCATTGGCCCATTGAATCTCGGGGCAGTCAACGGTGCCCAGGGGACCTTTCCATGTGGCCAGGAGAGAGACCAGGAGCGACTGGCGGCGATGGACGAAAGCGGTCGCATCGGGTGCGACCTGATTGATGGCGCCGCCCGCCAATTCGAACCCAACCGCATTCTGGATCTGGGTGCCCTGTTTCGACGGAGGGACGGTGAGGGTGCCATATTGGTCAACCAGCATCTCCGCCGCCGCCAGCGGGAGCACGCCCTCAACAAACCCAGACTTGTAGTGATCATGGATCCCGGACAAGGACGGAAAGTCTCGCGTGACAACTTTCCAAAAGGGTTCGGCACTGACCTTCGCGTGGGTCGCAGTCCCCAACGACGTGAGGGCCTGAAGCGCCTTGGCTCCCACATCAGCTGGACCGTTGTAGACCGCAATGGTAGCGAACGCATGGTCGGTCGATGGGGCAGGTAGGGGTGACAACATGAACACCGCGTCGAGCTCTGCTGGAGCCTCGGTACCGAAATACTCCAAGGCCTGGTGGAGCACCTTCCCGGCCCCGGTGAGAGGCCAGAGGACGACGGCGGCACTCACCGTCGGTTCCAACCGATGGAGTTGGAACCGAAGAGAGGTGACCACCCCAAAATTGCCTCCGCCGGCACCACGCAACGCCCAAAACAGATCTGGATGCTCCGTGGCCGACGCAGTCGCGACCGACCCATCGGCGAGGACGATCGTCGCAGCGACCAAGTTGTCACAGGTGAGGCCAAGCGATCGGCTAAGAAGGCTGAAGCCACCGCCGAGGGCGAGACCTGCGGTCCCGACCTGCATGCACTCTCCAAGCGGCACCATGAGTCCCGTTGGTCCCAGATGATCATACACCGCCTGCATCTTGGCACCCGGACCGATGTCGACGGTCAATGCGTGCTGGTCTACCACGACGGTGTCGAGCTTCGAGAGATCCAGAATGAGCCCGCCATTATTGGCGGAAAATCCCGCCGGGGAGGTCCCTCCGGATCGGATCGCAAGCGGGAGCGACCACTCGCGGGCGAAGGCGATCGTCAGGCCCACATCGGAGGTGGTAGCGCAGTAGACGATGACGGCTGGCTCCGGGCTGTAGCTTCGGTTGAGCAAGAGTCGGGCGGTTGCGTAGCCTGGATCACCCGGCGTCAGCACCAGGGCCTGGGGCGAGAGGTGCTTGCGCAAGGTGGCGATTGCGGAGGGCGGAACCATGAGAATCCTAGGAGGGGGTACCAGGGTAAGGTACGGTGACACGGTGCGCCGGCAAGCGGTACCTCAGCGACAAGACTCGATCGGGGCGGCGAGGTATATTTCCGGTCATCATCATCTAACCCGTCTACGCACCTCTCAACCGCGATGGGGACTATGCGACGCGCCGTATGGATCGGAGCCATGATCCTTGCAGGAGTTGTTCTGCTCGTTCAGGCAGGACCCCGGATCATCGAACGGATTCTCCAAGGCCCCCGCCCAGTGCAGGGACATACCGACATCCAATTCCGTGAACTTCCGACGCCGTTCGTCCATCGATCGGATTTCGACAAGGCCCTCCCCTTTATGGCCCTGGCGGCGATTGATATCGATGGCGACGGTATCGACGAGATCTTTGCGGGAGGAGGGCTTGAGCAACAGGATGCCCTCCTGCGTTACACCGAAGCGGGACTCCAGACCTCCACGTTCGGGCGTGGGCTGGAGAAGAGTCTTCCCGACGCGACCTATGGTGCCGCCGCCATCGATGCGACCGGCGATGGTCGAACGGACCTCTTTGTCGCCCGGCATAGCGGGCTCTACTTTTATCAGAACACCGACGACGGGTTCACCGGCACCCGGCTCCAGATCCTCTTCTCCGCTCGTTCCCTCCCCCTTTCTGTCGCCCTCGGCGATCTCAACCACGATGGTGCCGTCGACCTCTATCTCTCGAACTACATTCGGCCTGAGTTCTTTGAGGGACAGACGATCTTCAACCGTCCCTACGGCGCCACGAACCTCCTCCTATTGAACAATGGGGACAACACCTTTCGCGATATCACCGACGCGGCGGGTATTAGTCATCAGCACAACACCTTCGTTTCCATCTTTGCCGATCTCGACAACGACGGTGACGCTGAATTGGTCCTCGCCCACGACACCGGCATGCCGACTATCTACCGAAACAACGGCGACCTCACCTTCACCGAGGTTCCGCTTCCGGTCACCTTTAGCTTCCCCATGGGAATCGCGGTCAGTGACTACAACGGCGATGGCCTGCTTGACCTCTACTTCAGCAACACAGGTCACACCCTCCCCCTGCCCCTTATCCGGGGTGATCTCGGTGATGATCAAACTCTGAACACTGACTATATATTGCTGGAGAATCAGGGGAACCTTCAGTTCGTCGATGTCGCCACGGCGCACCAGGCGGCGAATTTCGGTTTCGGATGGGGGGTCGTCTCGTTCGACTTCAATAATGATACCCGGCCGGACTACCTCATCACGCAGAACTATGTGCGCTTCCCTGGCGTCCGGTTCCTGCCGCTCTACGCCGGGCATCTGTTGCAGCAAGACACTGCTGGCATCTTTCATCCGGTAGAAGAACAAGCCCAGATCGAAAACAAGGAATTTGGCGTCACGGCCGTCGTCACCGATTTCAATCGGGATGGCTGGCCCGATGTAGTGATCGGGAACCTCGACGGCCCCCTTCGGGCGTTCATCAATCAGGGAGGAGCCCGCCACTGGCTCAGCGTGCACCTTCCGAATCAGCCTTCCTCTCTGAATGCGCGCCTCACTCTTGATTTGGCAGATGGGACGGTGCTCACCCAGCAAGTCATCGCAGGCGAAGGGCTCGGGTCAGATCAGACCCGTACGGTGTTTTTCGGTCTCGGGGATCAGAGCGTGATCGTATCGCTCACGATCGTCTACGCTGACGGTCGGGTACGGACCGTCGACGCCCCGGCAATCGATCAGATGGTCATTATCGATGAGTAGCCTGCAGGAAGACCGCGCTGCGACCCGCCTGCTCCGCCTCACCGGGTGGATTGGCCTCCTCGGCGCCACCCTGGTGGGCATTGGTGAATTCACCATGCAGTTCGCCCCCCACGCGGCCTATGGATCGCCTGACTATGCCTATTTCGCCAGTATCTCCCGGACCCGACTCGCCTGGGGACATTTTCTCAGTGTGCTCGCCGCCCCACTCTATCTCGTCGGCTACTGGCATTTGGGGTTGGTTTTCCGATTGGGTGGCAGTCGATTGGTTGGCTGGTTGCTTACGATCCTCGGTGGGTACTCGCTCGTGGTGGCCAACGCCTGGTTAGGGGGTCGCATCTACCTTGCGCTTCTCGTCCACCGCCAAGCAGAAGTGTCTGATCCGACCACCACCGAACTCCTGCGTCAACTTCTCGTCGCGTTTCGGGCCCACAATGAACCACTCATCAACGTCCCCAGGGCCCTCCTGCTCGGCCTTTCGGTGCTCTGGATCTGGCGGGTCGCCCGGGGGTACACTCTGTACCCCCGGTGGATGGCGGCCTTCAACCCGGCACTGGTGCTCGGGTCGATCTTCCTGACCTATCTTGCGCTGCCAGCGGCGGGAGTGTGGCTCGTGCCGGCAGCGATGAATGTCACCCATGTGGCGATCTTCGGTCTCTCCCTCCTGGTCGTTCGTTCGCCTCCCGACCTGAGTCCCGGCGGACTCCCCAGGGCGCCGGCCCTGAACTAGGCAACCCGAGCCCAGTGCCCGACACCCCCCTCACCCGAACCCGGGTGCTTCATCTGGCCTGGCCGATGATCTTCGCCAACGCCGCTATCCCGTTGGCTGGCGTCGTCGATACCGCGGTGATTGGTGCCGTCGGCGACAAAGCCGATCTCGGTGGGGTGGCCCTCGGCGTCACCCTATTCAACATTTTCTATTGGAGTTTCTACTTCCTCCGGATGGGTTCCACCGGTCTCGCCGCCCAAGCATCCGGAAAGAACGACGACCCCGAGTTACAACGGATCCTCTTCCGGGCACTCGGCATTGCCACGGTCTTGGGTGCGGCCGTCGTGCTCCTGAAAGAACCGATCGCCTCTGCCGGATTCGGACTGCTCCAAGGGGGAGCCGAGGTCGAGGCAACCGGAAGGGCCTACTTTCTTGCCCGCGCGTGGGGCTCGCCTGCCGCGTATTCGACCTTTGCCCTAACTGGATGGCTCATCGGGATAGGTCGCACGCGCGAGGTCATGGCTATTCACGTCGTGTTCAGTCTCACCAATATTCTGCTGGATCTCTGGTTCGTTCTTGGCTTGGGCTACGGTGTGGCCGGTGTGGCCGGCGCGACCGCCATCGCCGATTGGACCGGTGCGGTGGTTGGCGGCTTCCTCGCCTGGCGGGTGCTCCAACAGGCGGGGGGCATTCACCCGTCCGCCACTGATCGCCGAACCCTGTGGCACCTCACAGAACTCCGGCGACTGGTCCAACTGAACTGGGATATGATGGTGCGCAGCTGGGCGCTCCTCGCGGGGTTCGCCTGGTTCGCCAATGCGGGAGCGCGACAGGGCGCGGCCATTCTGGCCGGCAACCATGTCCTCCTTCAGATCGTCACCGTCTGGGCCTTCGTGCTCGACGCATTCGCCTTTACCACGGAAACAGCAGTGGGGCGCGCCGTCGGTGCCCGTTCGATCCCCCAGATCCGTCGTGCCGTCCGGATGACCACGGAACTCGCGTTGACCGGTGGCGCCCTCTTCCTCGTTCTGACGCTGCTGGGCGGCCCGTGGGTGCTCGGTCGGATCATCGCCGACCCCGATGCTCGGGCCGCAGCCCTCCGCTTCCTTCCCTACTGCGCCAGCATTCCGCTCCTCGGCGCAGTCGCCTGGCAGCTCGACGGCATCTTTACCGGTGCAATGCGGACCCGGGCAATGCGTAATGCGACGCTCGTGGCCACCACCCTGTACATCGGGATGGATCTGCTGCTCACGCCTCAGTTCGGCGCCCATGGGTTGTGGATCGCCTTCGTCTTCTTCTACATCGCCCGAGCTGGCACCTTGGCCCTTGCCTACCCCCGTCTTGAGGCGGCCGTATGACCGCGCGGCCGTGTGCACCCCATAGCTGGGTTCGCCGTCCGCAATCGTCTTCGTCGCTTGTCCAACACTGTAACCCTGGGGACACACGGACCACGACAACGATAACCACGGCTACACTCAGACAGGCTACTACTCGTCATTGATGCCCCACCGCCATAAGCGCGATGATGAGGCACACCGTTGCGATTGCCCCCCCGCGTACCTCCTGATCGAAGGCCAGCACACGACAACCTTGGGCATCGGGATGGCACGTCCTGCGGGTGCCGTGAGTAGCGCTCGTTAGGAGAACGGCAGTCGAGGGTCGTGCCCTCCGCCAGAAGGTGGCCGTCGAGCGCAATGCGCATGACACAGGGGACGGCTACTACCTGACCGTGAACTGTCGCAAGCTTTCTACCCAGGGTGGACACCGCCCGGGTAACCCCATCCAGTTCCATGACGGTGAGCACCGGGAGACGACGGAGAAACTGACTTACCGTGATGGGATGCGTCTCATTCATCTCCTCGGCGGCAATCACAGAGCCCATGCCCTTCGCCCGTCGTTGTTCGAACGGCTCCAAGGCCAGCGATCGAACTGTGACAGAGAGCGAGTCGAGGGTTTGGGTGACCGCCGCCAATCGCACAGTCATCGGAGTGGTCATGTTGGAATCGAACTGGAAACGAATCGCGACAGCCCGAGACCCGATCGCGCGTACAATCAACATCGGCGGACCAGGCACGACATATCGATCTCGAAGTGACCCCGTTGGTCCGTGAGCGCACTGGACCGCGAGGCAAACAACTACACTGTGGCAGCAACGATTGGCGACCCGGGGTCGGGTCGACCACGACGCATCGGAGGGTGAGGCGGCCTGAATCCGGAGTCTGAGCGGCAAGGCCGGTTGCGACCGGCACCAGGAGCGTCCAGGCGAGATGGCATGGAACACACGATCCGAAACGGCATAAGGAACCTCCTCTCGGACCAGCCCCAGTTAAAACCTAGCCAATCAACCCTGACCGGCCTACCATCTCATAGCCGACCCGTGCTCCCTCGCAGAGCATGGCGAGGTCGCCGTATCTTGTGACCTTCGCAGCACCAATCGGGGGAGGGGCGATGCTGACTTCGACAGGGAAACGGTGGGTGCTGCTCTTCCTTCCCATCGCCGGTGTCGCCCACCTGCCGATCCACGCCCAGTCCTCCCCCGCTCGGCTGTCGTATGTACTGAATGCTGCCGGCACGAACGGCTATCATTGGCGAGGAATCTGGCGCAGCCGAGCACCGGTGATCCAGTGGGATGGGGCAGCGGCGGTTACGGTCGGACATCTCTCCCTTGCCGCCGGCTCCTGGGCCAACCTCGAGCCCCGGTCGGCCCGCGCAGGTCATCTCTCCGATCTGCCACTCGGGACAAGCGGGCTTTCCGAATGGGACCTCTGGGCTCAAGGGTCGGCGCGGATGCGGAACATCACCCTAACGATGGGTGTACTGCAAAGCCGATATCGACGCCGAGGAAACGACCCCGAGGTGACTGAGGCGTACGGGAGCGTCCGCGTCCAGGCCGGCCGATGGGGACTCGGTGGCACGGCGTGGACCGCCCTGGATGGGGCAGACGGCACCTTCATCGAGCCCGCGGTCACATTCTACCACTTCGTAAATCCGCTGGCCGGCCCAGCATTGGCTCTGTCCAGCACCCTCCGTGCGGGGTTCCAACTCGGTCATCGCATCCCACCTGGAACAGCATCGCGCACACCCGGCCCGCTTGGCACCGGTCTCACCCACGCGACCCTTTCCACTCAACTCGGCGTCATGCATTGGTTGTCTCGTCGGATCGCCCTCACGGCCCGTTCGTCGGTCGCTGTACAGTGGCGGGAGGATCGCGCGACCAGGCTCAGAGGAGATGGCACTCGGGGCGCCCACCTCCGCTTCTGGTTTCCCCTGCAACTCGGCTTGAGCCTCGGACAGGAGGCTCGCCCATGAAACGGTTGAGAGGCCACCGGTTGTTCATTGCGATAGGCGGGTTCCTGATCGCGGGATGCGGCAGCTGGCACGCCCAGTTGCTTCCGTCTCCAACCTCTGCCGCCCCCGCGGCGACGGGCTGGCTTCGCGCCGGGATGCACCGGGTCGATATAACTCCACCCCCCGGCTTGGGGCTCGGCGGCAGTGGCCCCGAAGGTCGACGCTCGACGGGCTATCGTACTCGTCTCTACATACAAGCATTGGTTTTGGAAGACGCGACGGGGGAACGGATCGCGCTCGTCACCACCGATCTTGCCCACGTCTCTACCAACCTTCACCGCCTGACGGCGGAGCGGCTGGCCCGGTCAGTCGGGATCGGTGCTGACCGCCTCATTATGTCAGCAACGCACACGCATAGTGGTCCCGCGCACTTCTACGCCGAACGACAGTACAACGCGAGCGTATCGCGGGTCGGAGGTTATGACCCTCGTATCGTCGACTTCTTGGTGGAGCGGTTCACCGAGGCGGTGGAAGTCGCCGCGAGAGACCTCCAACCTGCCACCGCCGCGACCGGTACGATCCCGATCATTGGGGAGACCTACAACCGAAGTCTCCAACCCTTCTGCCAGAATCCAGAGCATGCCGGGTCCAGTGTGTGCTCGAACGCGGACCGTGCCAAGGCGGTCGATTCCGTCTTTGCCATGGTACGCGTCGATCGCCTCGATACGCTCACTAATATGACCCGACCGTTAGGGTCCTATAGCGTCTTCGCGATACACGGGACCGGCATCCCCTCCCTCAACACGCTCTATGATGGCGACATCCCCTTCCGCGTCGTGCGGGCGTTGACCCGGAAGGTCGATTCCGCAACGGGGTATGCGACCATCCATGCCCTGGCGAACGGAACCGAGGGCGATGTGGCCCCAGCAGTTGAGCCACGCGACCCGTCGTGTCGCCCGCCACGGCTGGGGCTCCGCAATACGATCCTCACCCCGAAAGGGCAGCCGGGTATCGTCGATTTTCTCGAACCTCCTCCCGCCGATCGACGTCGTTGCCTCGATACGGCACTCGAAACTATCGACCTGATTGCACAACATATCGCTGACAGCGCGATGCAGCTTTACACGCGTTTGGGTCGCCGACTGACGACCCGGGTCCCGATGCGGCGTGTCTTCCGCACCGCATGGCTTCCCGGAACCGGCGGTCTCTGCAACACCCCGATCCTCGGCTCTGGCGCCGCCGGTGGTGCCGAAGGCGCTGAAACAAGAGTACGCGGGTGGGACTGGCTCTTCTGGCCACTCCTCCGCGGCGGCATCGGTGAAGGTGGGCCCGCCGTTGACCCGCAACCGGGACAGTGCCACTCCCCGAAACGCGGCCTCGTCGAGCCACTCCAATCGAAGCTCGTGGTCGGGGAGCATGGCTTTCCCGAGATCGCCCAGTTCACGCTTGTCCGTGTTGGTGACGTCCTCTTTGCGGCAACACCGGGAGAGATAACCACTACCGCTGGAGACCGGGTGCGCGCCGCAATGCGGGCGGCACTTCGTCTTCACTCCACCTGGAATCCACAGGTCATTGCCGTGATCAGTCTGGCCAACGGGTTCATCCAGTATGTCCCCACCAGAGAAGAGTATGGACTACAGCACTATGAGGGGGGGTCGGCGCTGTACGGCCCTGGAACGGCACAGTTCTTCTCCGATCGCCTCTCCGAGATGGTTCTGGAACTTCCGACTGGTGGTGCGCCGTCCCCAGCCGGACTGGTGGCGCCGATCACGGCCTATCCCGGTCCTCCCACATCACTACTCCCAACCCCGCCTATCAGAGTCCCGGCGATCGGGGCGCTTGCGATCACGCTGCTGTGCCGCGACGGACGACTCACGGCAGAATGGACGGACCTCGCCCCGACTACACTCTTCCCACGTGCAGGTCCCTTGGGGCGCTTCGTCGAGACGACGGCAACCGGATCCCTGACCGCGGCAACCGACGGCGATGGATCGGTGGAGGTCGAAGCGAAGAGCGGATCGACGACCGCAGCGTGGACGGCGTCCTGGCGCCTCCCAGCCAGCGGACTTTCCGGGGAATATCGATTTGAACGGCTGGATCAGGGAGGCACGGCCATCGCCGTGAGTACCACTCGGCTTTGCACCCGCCGCTAACGGTTCTCGGACCAAGAGGAGACGTTCCAATGACCCATCGATACCATGCGCTCAGCCTCGCACTCCTCGGGATCGCCGGGCTTCCGGCCGTCTCACTGGCGCAGGGAGATGCCTGCCCGGCGTCGAGCCCTGCGCGAGCGGAAGAACTCGCGCGACAGTATGCCCCCCTCCTCTCCTTTGCTCCGGGAGAACGAGCCTTCCCGACGATCCCGTTCTTTCCGGCCTTCGATGGGACCGATGATGCGACTGGATTCGAGATCACCGCACGTCTCGACAGCGCCCGGGCGCACGATGGCAGGGTGTCAATCACAGCGCTCGACGCCGCCTACCAACATCGAGTGAAGGAGATCCATCGTCATATCGCCGTCTCGGAACCACAGGCGTCGGCAGTCTTCTATCGCGTGCGTTGCCTGGAGGGAAAGCAACCGAAACAGCTTTGGGGCTTCCTTCGAAACGATCATGTCGCCCTCAAACGAACGGGATTGGGATCGCTGTACGACACTGGCCTCCGTGACGCCGACTTCCTCGTCGTTGAGTATTACTTCTATTACGTTCGAGACGCCGGCCTCAAGGGCCACGCCCACGATATCGAACGCATCTTTGTCTTCATGCCGTATCGGCTGCAAGGCGGCGAGAACACCATCGCACGACGGCGCGCGATGGATGGCGGCCTTCGCGTCGTCGTCGGGACCGGCCATTCCCCCACAACTCCTAACAATGTGCTCGTCCTGGTCGACCCCCACTTGGAGGAACACACCAACCCCTCCTTTCTGATCGAACTTGGCGGCCACTCCTCTGCACCAGACGCGAATCGGGACAACCTCTTTCAGGTCGGCCTGGACATCAACTGGAATCTCTCAGCGAATGTGTGGGGGACGCGGGACTTTCAGGCCATCGCCGGCCGAGGATTTCTGGGAGACTACTCCGCCGCGATGACGTTTGCGCGCGGCCCGTGCACGGCAACCCTTCTCATTCCGCCAGAGGTAGATGAGTCGATGATGACGCCCTCACAGCGAATCATGACCCCACCGAACGGACCGGGGATCACCCCGTGCCAGGCCGCGGCCAATGCCCAGGTTGAACCGGAACCGGTCACCTATGCGTTGCTTCCCGTCCAACCGTTCGCGCGCCTCGCCAGTCAGGCGGAGCACCTCCCGCGGGCTGGTACGGCCGCCGACACCGCCGCCCGGATCGATACCACGCGAGCGGCCGTTCAGGAGATCCGGGACAGACTGCACAAGCCCCCTTGGGGGTTCCAGGGCTTTCGGGACACCACCGATCGTGCCGTGCTCGCAACACTCGACGCCGTGAGAAACTGGAATACGGTCGATGGAGCGTTGCATGCGCAGATCTGGCGCCATGGAGACTACACAGGGAGCCCGATACGGGTCCTCAAGCGACGCTTGTATCGGCCGACTGCGCGCGGTCTACAGAACGTTGGTGACTACGCCTCTCTCGCCTACGGCGCGTTCAGTGTCCATAGTGGCGGCGGCATCGAACAACTGCAGCTTGGCACGGTCGTTCCCGCGTTCGGGTTTATCGCCGTGCCAGGAGTCGTCGAAGTGCAAGCGGGGGCTGCCTGGAGCGATCGTCTCTTCAATGGTACGGCCCGTCCTTCGGTCTCGGTGCTCTATGAACGACACTATCGGAGCCTCTTCTCGTGGTATCTGAAGCCACTCGATTTCGTCTCGCACCGGGGAGACCTGGAAGGACGAACCGATGGCCGGCGCGCGGAGTTCTCACTCAGCGCCGGAATCTCCATCATGCCGTTTTTCCCCTTCCCCGATATGAAAGTGATCGGCCCTCTTCTCTCGAACCGATTCCGCCTTCGACTCGGCATGCGCACCGATATCGCCGGGTGGCGGCCCGAGGTGAACCGCTTCGAGATCCAGACCATTCTCTACGCCCGGTAGGCAGCGCGCATTGCTGGCCGTCCTGGGGCTGACGCCCCAGGCTCGGCACGATGAGGTGGCTCACGCCACCACACTCATGATTCTTCCCCGAGCTGCGTGAGCAGCACCACCCCGCCGAGCCCCGGGCGTGAGCCCGGGGGATCTCATCACACACTCCGCGAACGATTCTAAGAGTTGGGAAGATGAACCCTGG
>JAJCZW010000065.1 GCA_029262155.1 Gemmatimonadota bacterium | reverse complement strand
GAAGAGTGAGTTAATCGTCGGCATCCCACGGCGGAGAACGGAATGATCCACCGAGTCGTCATGCACAAGCGTCGCGAGGTGAATCAACTCAACGACGGCGGACAATCGAATGGCGGTGGACGCGTCGACCCCGTCCGTCGCCTCTCGCACCAGCAAAACGAGGGTCGGTCGGAACATCTTCCCTTGCATCCGCAAGAGGTGTGCATTGACCTCGGCGATGAGTCCGAAGTCGGCGGCGATCAGATCACTAATCGTGGCCCGCACTTCCTCCAGCCGGGATTCCAACCCCGCCTGAATATCCAGGAGCGTGACCGGGACGGTGCTTGAGGTCATCATCCTTGTCGTCCGAGGGTAACCATCCGCTCCCCGAGGTCGAGGAATCGGATATCGACGGCCAAAGCGCGCTCGTACCACTGGAGCGCGTCGTCCACCTTCCCTTGCCCTTCCAACGCACGGCCCAGCCAATAGATCAGTCCAATTTTCTTATCGTCTGCTCCGGGCAAGGCATCCACAGCCCGGCGGAGCACAGCCTCCGCGATGCCCGGTCGCCCCTTCTCATAGAACGAAATCCCGAGTGCTTCCGAGGCCTTGAGACGATCGGCCGGCGCGCGAAGGGCTTTCTGGAATTGGGCGATGGCCTCATCCAACAAGCCCATCTCTTTGAATGCAATCCCAAGGTCATAATGCGCCTGATAGTCATCACTATCGAGGTTGGCTTCAATTCCTCGTTTGAACTGGGCCAAGGTCTCCCGGAAGTCTTGATCCTCATCTCCACTCGGATCCTCCGCCTCGATACGCATCCGCGTATCACGATCGGGTTCTTCCTCTAGCACCAACGCTCCGAGGTCGACGAAGGCACCATCCCCTTGGGCCTCGGGTCCCTCGGTAGTCGGTGCCAGCGTTGCGATAGCGGCCTCCGCCACGGCGTTGCCGGGATCGTGCTCACTTACGCGCTGGTACACCGTCAACGCATTGTCGACGGCTCCCGCACGGACCAGGGAGTCGGCAAGTGCCAGATAGGTTCTCACCAACAATGCGGGGTCGCCGGAATGATAGGCCAGCTCCACACGCTTCTGGTACCGCGCCGTGTCATCGGGTTCGAGACGGAGAAGGTCTGCCGATGCCTGCAGCGCATCCTCCCATCGCGCTTCGAGTTCATGGAGGCGGACGAGATCTTCTAGCAACTCAATGCCACCGGCGCGATTCCCCTCCTCGAGGAGCCGGAACGCCTCCCGCCTCACGGCGGTTGGGTCGGACCGATCCAAGATCGGCTCGTCCAAAGACTCTCCTTCAAGTGAATCGAAGAGTGCGTCCTCGGCGCCGGGCACAACTGGGATGGACGGGAGCGTTTCGGGAGTGGAATCCGTTGGTTCATCGACCGATACCTGACCCAGGTCGAGCGCGCCGGTCATCCCCTCGACGTCAACGACCTCCGGCAAGTCCAGATCGGTCGCTTCGACCGCGTACTCGACCACCATGTCGCCAGGTGAGACCACGGGCAGCTCGTGAACGGATGGGAGATCGACCGTGGGGAGCGCATCGAGCTCAACGGTCGGGACGCCGGCTTCCTCAGGCGAGTAGGAACAGTCCGTGATAATTGGAACGTCGCTTCCGGCGATGGCAGTCGATTCAAGACCATCGATCACATGACCGGAGGATGGTGCTCCGTCATCCGCGACCCCAGCCGGCTCCGGCGGATTGATCTCAAGGTGTCTCTCCCGGGGAACGGTGTTCTCCACGTCCATCCTGTCGACTTCACTCGCTCCCTCCCCTCTCGCTTTCGAGGGGTCGAGTTCGGTTGCAGCCGAGGTGCTCTGGGTGACCCAGCTGCCTGCGCTTCCCCCCATTCCGGTATCGAGGAAAACGAGTCCTGAACCGGGGGAGACGGTGGGGGTGAGTTCCTCGTCGTCAATTTCCTCAAGACGTTCCCGCGTACGCTTTGCGCCGGGGGCATCGCCAATGGATTCCAATTGGCCGGCGAGTTTCTCAAGCTGTTCCTTGGCTTCTTCGGTCCGCGATGCGGCCCGAAGGAGTTCACTCAGCATCAGCCGAATATCTTGATTGCCCGAGAAACTGTCGGCGAAAGCCTTGACCGCCTCGAAGGCATCCTCCAGGCGCCCCATCGCGTGCATCCGCTCCACATACTCCAACAGATTTCGTTTTGACTCTGGGATGACATTCTTGCGGGCGTGGAGTTGGGCCAGGCGAAGATAGGTTTCGGTTCGGCCAGGATTGACCCGCAGGATCTTGCCGCACAGCGCAATCGCGTTGTTGAAGAACCCCTGGTCGGCATAGAGTTCGGCGGCTTGTTCGTAGGCCCGGAGCGCGGCGGCCGAATCGCCAGCCTTCATCTCCAGATCACCGACCTTGTTGTAAAGGCTGGGATCGACCGTTTCTGTCCCCGACCCGAGCCCTTGGATGGCTTTCAGGTAGATCTCAATGGCTCGGCGCCAATCCTCCTTCTGCTCGAACCGTCGGGCTTGTTCTTTGAGCTTGTCGAGATTCATCCGGCTCGGGGGTGATGGGTCTGTAAGGATAACGAAAACCGTTGTAAGCTTTGAAGATAGATATCCCCATCACAGCGGGCAAGCGACTACTCGGAAGGAGCCGGCGGAACCAGGGCCCCACTGGCAACCAAACTTCGAAGACGCTCCAAATCGGCCGCTGGAGGGCGGTCGGCCTCAAGGGAGCTGACTCCACTCGGCCCCCGAATAATGCTGAAAAGGTGACGAACGCCACGCCCGGGCTCGAGGGGTCTCAGGAACTCCAGGCCCTGGGCGGAACACAAGAACTCCGCCGAAACCACATATTGGGCGTTCCGAAGAATTCTCCTTGCCTTGAAAGCCGCCGCCATCCCCATCGGAACAAAATCCTCCTGGTTGGCATCAGTGGGAATCGATCCGATACTCGCCGGATAGGCCAATGTCCGTGACTCCGCCACCAGAGAGGCCGCGGTGATCTGCACCATCATGAACCCAGACGAGACCCCGGGCGATCCGGTAAGGAAGGCGGGGAGTCCTGCACTCAGATCAGGGTTGACTAACCGTTCAACCCGCCGCTCGGCAATCGCCTGCAGCGTGGTGAGTCCGATCGCGAGAAAGTCCAACGCCTGGGCAACGGGCTGGCCATGAAAATTTCCACCTGACAGCACATCCTCCCCAAACACCAATGGGTTGTCGGTGGAGGCATTCAACTCGACTTCGACAACCCGAATCGCATAGGCGATCGAGTCCCAGACCGCCCCGAGGACTTGGGGACTGCAACGGAGACTATACGCATCCTGGACTCGCGGATCATCCTTTCGATGGGACTCCCGAATGGGACTGTCGACCAGGAGGCCTCGCATCATCGATGCAGCCCGGCGTTGCCCCGGGTGCGGACGGGCATCGTGAATGCGGGCATCGAGCGGAGTCGGCGTACCACGTAGCGCCTCCAAACTCATCGCTGCGGCCCCCACGGCGGAACGCCATAGGATGGTCGCGTCGTGAACCAGGAGAGTGAGCGCTGCCGTCTGGGCCTGGGTTCCATTGATGAACGCAAGCCCCTCCTTGGGACCAAAGCGCAATGGGCTCACCCCGATGCCAGCTAATACCTCACCCGCTGGTCGGGGCACACCATCAGATGGTACTAACACTCCCTCACCCATGAGCGCGAGTGCGAGGTGACTCAGTGGCGCAAGGTCTCCGCTTGCCCCCACGCTGCCTTGCTCGGGCACCGGGGGCAGGCAGTCGGCGTTCAGGAGAGTGACAACCATCTCAGCAACAATGGGACGCACGCCACTCGTCGGGCGCAGAAGGACGTTGGCGCGTAGTAGCATCATTGCCCGGACAATGTCTCGTGAGAGCGCGTCGCCTACACCGGCGGCGTGGCTTCGAAGCAGATTGATCTGCAGCTGCCCCAGATCATCCGGCCCGATCCGAACCGTTGCAAGCTTTCCAAACCCTGTGTTAATGCCGTACATCGTGGTGCCAGCGGCAACCGCGCGTTCGATCGTCTGCCGGCTCGTCGCGAGCCGAGCGACGGCGTCAGGGGCAAGCGCGACGCCGGTCCCTGGCACACGCGCCACTGCCACGACATCCTCGATCGTCAGATCGTGTCCGGTGAGGGTAAGAACGGGAGTTGACATGAGACGAAGTTGCCGGACCTCGGCGTTTCGATCAAGGCTTGGCCAGGTTACCGCTGAATAGAGGTCTGGTTGTAATCGAACTTGAGGTCGGGGAGGTCAATCAGATGGATCGAGAAGAAAAAGGAAAAATTTCCGTTCGTATTACGTGCGAAATTGAAGGCGGCCTGCCAGTCATGGAGGTCGCGTTGGAGTCGGAAGAGGTGGCTTTCAAATCGCCCTTCCGTCACGTTGTAATTGGTGTCCCATGCCACCGACCAAAACGTCGTCGGACTGAAACTGGTTGTCAGGCGGACACTGCTCTGGGTCGGAGGACGAATGGTAAGTGTATCGCCGAGAACGGGCGGGCGTGACCGCCGGATGGACACGTTCACCGAAGCAGAGAAATCCCGGCCCGATGGGAAGTTGCTGAACTGACGAGCACTCGTAATCGGCGATTGGAATCGGGAACCGGCATTGGGAGACAATCCCGGCGGGACGGTCGGCCGTTCGGGCCGGTCTGCTCCATCGCGCGATCCCAAGCCCAGCAACGAGCCGAGCCCGCGCAACGTGCGCCCTGACAGCCGGAAACTTGCACTGACGTTTTCCAGAAACGGCTCAAAGGAAGATGAGTCGAAACCGACTGGGCCTCGCCATAGATTATGGGTGAGGCTCAAGTCAAACCCGGGGAGCAGGTCGCTATTGAGTCGGTTCGTCAGGCTTTGCGTTGCCCACCCATTCCGCCCTTCCATTTTGGCCTGCTCAAAGTCGAACTCGATGGTGCTCGTACTAATGCCAAGGAGTCGGAATTTGCGGGCATTCTGGCCAGTGGAGTCACCTGGGGCGGCGCGCTCTTTCGCTTCAAAATTCTGCGACAGCCCCATCCCCGCCCGGGTACGGGCCGGGCTCTCCCGGTCCAGTATCTGTCCGGGTTGTTGTACCGCCTGAGCGAATTCCTCAGACACAGTCGCTTTCGGAGAGTGGCGGAAGGAAAACGTCGGCGAGATACTATGTCGTATCCGCTCGATCGGCCCTATCCCCCCAAAGAAACCGAAGATGGTGGGGGCCGCCGTCAGCGCGAGGGAGAGACGCTTGCCTTGGCGAACGAACCCACCGCCGGTGCGCTCATTACGCACCATGAAGGGTTGGCCTGGAAGCACATTGGCAATTCCCACACTCGGCGTGATCTTCCAGGACCGCCGAAACAAGAGTGGAAGATTGATTCCGGTCTCCCAATCAAGGTTGGTCGCAAAGGTCCCCACCGTCGTACGCGTCACCGTGATGGAATCATTCGGATCCGCGGTCGTGAGATCGGGCACTCGGACCGTCGCAGTCACTGGCGTTGTGTTCTCTTGATCGAGGACCTGAATATCGTTTCGCCAGTCGAACTGCCCGAATCGCAGCGGAGTGGCTATGCGCAGGTTGGTATTCCGTGTCGTCACCCGACGGGTCACGGAATCTCCGCCCGGCGCCGTTCCCGCAATGAGCGCGGTCAGGTCTCGACGACTGGTCGCGTTGGTAATGTTCAGCGTAGGAGACCACGTCACGGAACGACTCAAGTCGATCGGTTTTGGCGAGATGGAAAATTGCGGAAAGGTGGTTTGGACCGAGTTATCCGTTGGGTTCTGGCTCCTTGTTCCCCCCAACGTCACTGTCCCCCACCGAAACCGTCGATTGAGATTGAGGGTCGATCGAATGTTTCGCGTATTGAGCAGCGGGTCGATGGCGTTCTCATTCAAGACACGCGTGTTACTCGACACATCGATACTGAGGCGCAGCTGAGTGGACAACCCAAAACTCTGTTGATGATTCCAGAAAATGCGCTTATTGGTCCCACCACCGCCACTCGACGTTTGGCGACTGTAGGAGACATTGCCCGTGATGAATCGATCAAGCCACCGATACTGTCCGGCGACCTCGATGGTCGTGCTCCGATTGGCTAACCAATCGAGGCGACCAACGACATCGAAGTAGTCATTGACCGCCCAATAGTAGCCGACGTTTGTCACCTGACGATTGAAGTTGCGGTTGGGACGCACCAGGTCGTTAAACCCAAACTGGGGGACGAGAATCCCCGACCGACGACCGGTCTTCGTGTCTTGAAAAATGAATGGCAACCACAGGATCGGCACATCTCGGATGTAGAGGACGGCAGGTCGTGCAACCAGCACCGACTGGGAAACCCATTTCACCTCCTTCGCCCCAAAATGGTAGTGAGACTCCGGAAGGTCGCAGCTGGTAATCTCCTTCGCGGCCGCATACAGGCGGCTGGACACCGAGTCGACCGCGAGGTTCCCACGGATAAACCAGTTCCCTCCTCCTTCCTGAAATGAGGTCAAGGCGTCGGACACAACCCCACGCTCGCCACAGGTGTCATACCGCACAGTGTCGCCGACCACCACTTGGCCATTCTGAAAGAGCCGAGGATCGCCCGCGGCGGTGAACTGGCAGACCAGGTCACGATACTCGATCGTAGCCGCCTCAAGGGTCGCCCCGCTGCGTTCAGTCATCGCGTTTCCCTGCAAGCGCAAGGCCCGCCGCTGGGCGTTGACGATGGCACTGTCTGCCATGTACCGGGTAGCTGTGAACCCAGCGCGTTCCATCAGCATTCGCATGATTGAATCGGGAGTAGTGAATCCGCGGCTCGGCCCCGATGGGAGACCCATCCGACGGGCCACCGCGGAGTCACGAACCAATTGGGCGACCCGGAGAGAGTCCTGTATCGAATCAGCTCGGGTTTGGGGGGGGCGTCGCTGTTGGGTCCAACCGGTTGACGCCCCCAATCCGAGGAGGCACAACAGAACAACCCCCACCTCGGCGGCCTTCCTCACCCGCCGTCGGTGAATTAATACTGCCCCTGCCACGCCCACTTCATACAGAAAGAGTAAGGGCACGGTCATGATCATCATCATGAAGACGTCTGGCCCCGGGGAAAGCAGAGCACCCCCGATAAAGGCAACGACCACCCAGTACCGTCGGAACCGTCCGAGCACTCTAGGAGAAACCACGCCGAGGGCCGCCAGCGTAATGATGACCAGCGGAAGTTCAAACGAAAGACCCATCCCGATCATGATCCGTAGAACAAATCCAAACCATTTATCGTAAGTGATCATCGTTTCAAAGCTGCCAGCCCCGATACTGAGCAGCACGGCGATTGCCTTCGGCACGACGAAGATGAATGAGGCGACGGCGCCGGCCAGGAACAGCATCAACCCGACGAAAAGCGAGGGGACAATCGCCTTCTTCTCACGCGCATAGAGCGCTGGAGAGAGAAAGGCCCATATCTGCCAGATGATGATCGGTGAAGCCAAGACCAAGCCCACGATGAACCCAAGCTTCAGCACGATCATGACCGGCTCTGTTGGGCTCAGAACCGTCAGTCGGCCATTGGGCAGAAACGGTGCTATGGGTCCTTGGAGGAGATCTATCAGCCGGAAACGGGTAACCGCAAATATCCCAAGGCCAAACCCGACGATCACCGCGCCGAGGGTGCGGAAGATCCGGCCCCGGAGTTCCTCGAGGTGATCGAGGAAGGGCATCTCTCCATCAGGTGATCGTGCCATCGTTGGTGGTCTCCCCACCCGGCTCACCGGCCCCGGTTAGGGGCGGAGCGCCGTGAGCCGATCTCGGGCGAGGTTGGCTTCAGGGGAGCGCGGAAAGCGTCGGACCACCTCTTGATAGGCGTCTCGCGCCGCAGTGAGGTCTTGTTCCAGCTCGGCGAGCTGCCCCAGTTTGTACCACGCAGTTGGCGCTCGATCCGACTGGTCGTATCGGGTAGCGACCTCGCGGAAGTAATAGGCAGCAGAGTCAGGATTCTCACCCGCAAACGTTTCGCCCAGATTCAGCAGCGCGGCTGGCACCCGTTCCTCGGTCGGATAGGTCCGGAGAAACTCCTGGAACCCGAGTCGGGCGGTGCCGACACTCCCGCGCCGCAACAGGGTTAACGCCGTCTGGTACATCTCATCCGCGGACGGCGGTAGCGGAATCACACCCAGGCTATCCGGGAGGATCGCCCCAGTCGTATCGACCTGGAGATTCTGTTCCCGAGCCTGTAATTCGCGACGGATCTCGGAGAGCCGTCGCTGGCTCTGGCCGGTCAGCTCCTGAACTTGGAGCAACTGTTGCTGGATATTAAAGAGATCGCCCGAGAGGTCGCCCTTCACCTGCCGAATCGATTCCCGGAGGACGATGAGGGAGTCAATGACCCGACTCTGCCCTTCGATCACCGCGGCCAGGTCGGCGGCACGCGCCGAATCGCGACGTGCCGCCTCCGTGCGCAGGACCAAGATCTGAGTCTCGACCTTCCGCACGGCACCATTGGTCGCGCACCCGCCTAGCAGAGCGAGCCCGATTCCAACGAGGACCTGCCGACGGATCACTGCTGGGGCCGAATGGTGTCGCCACCAGCGGTGAGCTCAAATTCGCCCCGGCGGTTTTGGGCCCATGCGGCTTCGTTCTGTCCCCGGTCGAGTGGCCGTTCCTCTCCGAAGGAGATGATCGTGATCCGGGACTCCTCGATACCCGCATTCACGAGGAACCGTTTCACCGATGCGGCACGGCGATTACCGAGCGCCAAGTTGTATTCGTCGGATCCACGATCATCCGCATGTCCACCGATCCGAATCCGAAGCGCCGGGAAGGTTCGCATCAACTCTGCCTTCCGAGTAAGCAACGCTTGGTCGGATTGGCGCACATCCGATCGATCGTAGTCGAAATGAATCATCGCTGCCAGATCGGTTCGCACCCGTGTACGAAACGCCTCCAACGCACGAGCGGCCGCACCGTCATCCGCACGTGGTGGCGGCGGTGGTGGCGGCGGTGGAGGGGGAGGAGGAGGCGTCTGTACCGGCGGCGGGGTCGTCTCGGGCTCTTTCTTTCCGCAGGCCCCAACGACGAGCGCGGCCAACCCTAGGAACACCACTGTCCGCATCCGCATTGCTACTCCAACGTTAAGGTTCTCGCTCAGCGTACGTTCAAGTCTCGCGACCACCCCGGCAATCGTGCAACCCCTCGAGTGGGAATCTGCCGTACCCGGAAGGTATCCAGATCGATCACGTGGAGTTGTCCCCGGCCCGTGCGGTCGGATACAAAGACCACGTGCCGCCCATCGGGCGCCCAGCTAGGATCTTCGTTCCGTCCACTCGAAGTTAACTGCCGTGCCTCACCCCGGACCAGATCATATATCCACACCTGCGGCACCCGAGCGGTCTCCCGGTGAAAGGCCAACGTGGCCCCGTCGGGAGACCACTCGGGGGCGTTGGAACTCCCGGTTTCCCCGAAATCAAACGGAACGAGCAACTCCTGTTGAGTCCCATCGGACGACATAACATAGATCTGCTGGCCACCAGCGCGGGTCGAGACGAACGCGATCCGCCTCCCGTCGGGAGAATACGCAGGTGAGAGGTTATCCGCAAAGGGGCCCGATGTCAGACGTTCGACACAGCAGAGTTCTGCGACATTGACCCGGAAGAGATTGGTCCCCTGCTCCCCCGATTTCGCAAAGACGACAAATCGGCCATCAGGGGAAAAGGTAGGAGTGATATTGGTCTCCGATGCCGTAGACGGAAGCGTGACTTCCGACCCAGTGGCGAATCGATGCAATCGGATGGCCCATCCATCATCATGGAGTTGGACATAGGCATATTGGGTCGCATCGGGAGACCACGCCGGCGACAGGGCCAATCCGGCTGATCGCGTCAGCGGCGTCAGCCCATACCCATCACTGTCGACCTGGAAGATCCGCCCGCCAGCAACGAACAGAATGCGAGAAGAAGCATAGCCGGGAGCGCCGGTGCCCCACCGCACAACCTCGTCCGCCAGTCGGTGGATCGGCATCCGGTGATCGCCCGCTCCGGTTCGGTCGAGTGGCCGGGTGACCTCGACTCGTACCTGCTTCCGATCCAAGTCATGCAACCGGATGGTGACGCCCAAAGGACCGTCGCGTAGTTCGAGGACATAACTTGCTCCAAGAGTCTGATAGAGGGCGTAGTTGATCGAATCGACGACGGTCGTCAGGGAGTCGATCCTAATTGGGATGACTTCGAAGCGATCGGAGTAGTCGAGGTCGCGTTCAAGTATCGTGCGGATCGAATCGAGACGAGGTGCCGGGAGGATGACGAGTCCAGGCCGCATTCCGGGTCGGTACTCCGTCCCCAGCACGACCCGATCAGGGGTCGCCGTGGTATCCTGCGCCACGAGGCTCGCATAGCCACTCGTGATCATGACAACAACTAGCGCGCTCAACCTCACGGCGAGGTCCTTGGCTTAAAGTAGAAAGTGATTGGAAGGGCGTCAGCGACATAGCCCGGAGGAAGAGGACCAAAGGCACCCGCATTGGCGGCTGCCTCAACCGCGCCACGCGCGCTCAAATCAAAGGCATAGCTTCGAGAGCTCCGTGCCACCTGGATGTCGTGGACCGTCCCGTCGCGTCTGATATTAAAGCTAATATCGGTTCGGAGCGGGATGTTGCTCCGTGGGCGATCCCAGAATTTCAGGATCTGGGTCACGATGTTTTCCAGATACTCCGGATAGGGAAAGAGCAGCCCCTTGAGGTCGACATTGGCCACATCAGAACCGGTACTCGGGGTCTCGCCTGGTAGTGGGGTGGCTGGGTTCGTTGTTGGTGGTGCCTGCTCGGTCGGGCGCGTCGTGGTCGTCGGAGGTGGGGGTGGTGGCACGACCTTGGTCGCCCGCTCCTGGGGAGGAGGCACGACACGTTCAACCGGGCGGGGCACTGCCTCGGGTGCAATCCGTCGGCGGGTGGTTGGGGCGGGAGCGGCGGTGAGTTTCACCGCGTAGGTTTGCAGCGCGGTGATCGGCGTCCCTCGAGCGACCAGGAGGAACCCGAGTGCCAGCCCATGGACTCCCAGGGTCCAGATGACTCCCGCCGTCAGGTTGGCCCGCGAAGGTACCGAACGACTCATGGGATTCGCTCGTCCTCGGTCACAAGGTTCACATCGGAGACACCGTTCTCCCGAATCGCTGCCAGCACGCGCACCACGTCGCCGTACGGGGCACGCCCATCGGCCCGCAGATACACTCCGGTCGCCTGCTTCGCCCTATACATCGCGCCGAACGTGCTCCGGAAGTCGGCGTAAGAGATGGGCGTCTCGTCGATAAAGATGGCGCCCTGGCGGTTGATCGACACCGTAACACCTTGCCGCGGCGTGAGAGGCTTGGCCACCGCCTTCGGGAGCTGGAGTTCCACGCCCCCCTGCATGATCGGTGCAGTGATCATAAAGATGATGAGTAGGACGAAGGCGACATCAACCAGCGAGGTCACGTTGATATCCGCGGTCGGAAGTAGCCGACGGCGCCCAGATAACCCGAGATGGCCTTGTCCGACACCCCCAGCCACTAGAGCAGCCCCTCTCGTGCCATCCACCCAACCAGTTCATTCCCGAACCCTTCCAATTCACCCTCGAGCCGGGCAACGCGATTGGCGAAGTAGTTGTATGCCATCACCGCCGGAATCGCCGCCGCGAGTCCGGCGACCGTGGTGACCAGCGCTTCCGCAACCCCGGGCGCGACGGCCGCCATGTTGCTCGATCCTCCGGCCGTGATCCCAATGAACGACCGCATGACGCCGAGTACCGTCCCGAGGAGGCCAAGGAGGGGGCTCACTGATCCGATGGTGGCAAGCCAGCTGACGTACTGGGCCGCACCATCTCGTTGCGACGCGACCTCCTTTCCCAGCACCATCTTCAGCGCCTCAAGTTGGCTCTCGGAGAGGGTGTGATTCTGATCGATCCCCGTATCGCTCAGGGCACCCGGTCGAAGTTCCGAATAGAAGGTGATGCCTTCACGGAAGAGAGTGTTGTAGGGCGAGGGGGGAAGTTTCATTGCGGCGCGGTAGGCGTCGTGTAGCCTGGGGGAGCGCCCGAGTTCCTGGAAAAACCGCCCCGCTTGGCCCCCCAATCGTCGCATCTGCCACCATTTCCATCCGATGATGAACCAGGATGCTAGTGAGAAGACCGCGATGGTTGCCAGCACCACCCGTGTTTCGGCGCTCGATGTCAGAATCAATTCAGCGGCAGACGAAGGGAGCGCGCCGGTGTCCTGCAGCATGAAGGGTCCCCGTAGAGGTCAATGAGCTTGTGTTCGCACTCTAAGATAGCAACACGGGAGCCGAGTCGTCGAAGGGGAGATGACCCACTTGACCGGAATCGCACAGTCGGGACTGATACCACACATCCCGGCCCCACCGTGGTACGGGAGACCGGGATGTGATCGAACGTCGAAACCGCCCTACGACGGGAGCTTCGCGACCTGACGGACGAGGGTTCGAGGCGGAATATCGGGCGAAACAATCTGGAGCAAGAGAAGGGTCGCAGAACGGTCTCTCACATGAACCACCTGACCCACCGCCATGAGTTCATCCATCGTATCGGCCGCACCGAGTCGGGGCCCTGCTTCCCGTCGCACCTCGAAAATATCTCCCTGCGCCACGCCGGCCAATCGACCCTGGTCGATGAAGAGAACATTCTGGGGATGCTTAAGCTCTCGCGCCTCACGTCCACCGATCACTCTGCCGGTCAGCCCATCGTCGACCGCGACCGCACGGGCCGATCCGGATCCCGGGAACCGCTCCGCGGGAAGCACATACTGGCCGTTCCGAATCGGTCCATAGACCGCAACGACCTGGGCCAAATACTGATCACCATTCTTCCCAATCACACGCGCGAGACCGGTCGGAAGAACGATCTCACCATAGCCGCGTTGGGCGATCTCCCGTAGCACTAACAGGAGCGAGTCACCTTCGGCGTAGGTCCCACCCTTAGGAGGAACAACGGCGATCGTCGTAAAAACCGTCGCGCTGGCACGCTCAGAAAGATTGCGGATCTGTTGCGGAGTCGTGGCCCCGAGCAGCCGGCCGAATGGAAGCGACTCGGTTTCGGTGAGAAATCCGGAGGAATAGAACTCACCGGACCGCAGCGGGCGGTAATTATCATTGGATGTGGATCGAATGGTCACTTCGGCTACCGGGGCGCGCTTTTCCCAGAACGGCGTTCCGTGGACCGGAGCTTCTCCTCGACGGGGACCAGTCTGTTCGGCGACTGGCTCAGGCGCTTCAGGCTCGGGGGCCGGAGTCGGGTTGTCCGGAACGGCACTGGGTTGATTCTCTCCGGCAAGGAGACGAAGCACTTCGCCAGGATAGATCCAGTGTGGATCCTCAACAACCTGCGTATTCAACCGGTAGATCTGGGGCCAGAGAAAGGCATCGCCCAAGTAGTGCTGGGCCAGATCCCACAATGTATCACCGGCACGAACGGTGTGAGTCTCCGGCTGGCCCTGCGCTCCGGCCGGCACTACCGACCACAACACCAACCCAACCAACGCAACCAAGCTAGAACGGCAGATCGTCATCCTCGGCATCCAGTGCCTCCGGGAAATCGTCCATGGACTCATCCTTCCTGCCGGCAGTCGCCGTGGCTCGGGGAGCGTCATCGCTCCCAGCATCTCCACCGCGACCTGACAGGAGAATCAACTCCCGGGCGATGATTTCAGTCGTGTAACGAGTCTGCCCCTCTCGATCCTGCCAGGAGCGATACTCCACGCGTCCCTCGACATAAATCTTGTCGCCCTTCTTACAATACCGCTCAGCGATGTCGGCGAGACCAGATCCCTTGTTGTTCCAGAGTATCACCCTGTGCCACTCGGTCTTTTCCTGCCGTTCACCGCCCTGATTCTTCCATTGCCGGCTGGTCGCCACGGACAACGTGGCCACCCTGGATCCGTTCGAAGTACTGCGGACTTCGGGATCCGCCCCCAAATTGCCTATGAGGATGACCTTGTTCAGACTGCGGCTCACGGTGACCTCCTGGGTAGAAAACTAGGCCTGTAACCTGCAAGACCCGACCAGAGTTTAGTGTCTTAAGTCGTTTTGTCAACCAAAGATACGCGACTCTGACCAAGGCTACGCAACAGGATCTAGATCCAGCCGGAGCACCAGTGCATCCTCTTTCGGACGACTATAGTAGGCAGATCGCATGCCAACTACTTTGAACCCGTTGCGCTCATACAACACCCTCGCCGGATCGTTCGATTCCCGTACTTCCAAAAAGACCTCCTTGCCCCCCAATTCCTGAAGCCGGGTTAACCCGGTTCGCAGTAAGGACTGTCCAACGCCGGCCCGACGGTGATCCGGATCCACGGCGAGGTTCATGATCTCACACGTCCCCAAGATGTTTC
>JAJCZW010000064.1 GCA_029262155.1 Gemmatimonadota bacterium | reverse complement strand
TCGAAATCGTAGTAGAAGCCATCGTCGATGGCGGGCCCGAACCCTATCCCAGCATTGGGAAAGATGGCGCGGACGGCGGTGGCGAGTACGTGGGCCGCCGAGTGCCGAAGCACAGGCAATGCGTCGGGGTCCCGACCGGTGAGAATTCGCACCGTGGCCTTGGGAGGAAGGGGTCGCGCCAGGTCCCGAATCTCGCCATTCACCTCGATGGCAAGCGCAGCGCGTGCCAACCCCGGACCGATGGCGGCAGCAAGGTCGGCTCCGGAGGTTCCCTCGGGAAGCTCTCGCACGGTCCCATCCGGCAGAGTGGCCTGAATTGGGCTCACGGTCCTCCTCCAGAGGTGACCATCTGAACCATTGGTGCGGTCTCGGGGGCAAGCCAGAAGAAGAGTGCGACACCGATCCCCAGCACGATGCTGAGCAGAAGCCACTTGGTGAGCCCGGAGGATGGAGTGCCATATCCCTCAGATTGGACCGGTGATTCGGCCATGGTCATGCGCCTCCCACATGAACAAAGTGTCTACAGGGGGTCAGGATGCGGTATTAACTTAATGGGATGCGACTTGAACGTGACGCGTCTCCTCTCCGGCAGGGTTCCACCGTGCGGTGGATGATTCTCGGCCTTGGCCTCGGGTTTGGCGGCGGCTTCCTTCTTGGTGCCCTTGCTGGTTCAATAACGGGCAACCGGGTTCAACGTACCCTCCGGCGGGTCCGCTCCCGCCAGACACGTCAACTCGATCCCATCGCGGCCGTGCGTGAGGCGCTTGCCACTGACCGCAAGCTACAGTCCACACCACTCCGTGTCACACGAGTCGGGCATACTGGGCTGGAGCTCAGTGGATGGGTAGACAGCCGCCAAACTCGTGCGCACGCTTACCGGACGGCAACGCGGATGGCCGGTGGTCTCCGCGTTGTGAACGCCGTGCTGGTCCAGGGTGAGGATGACCTTCCTTCCCACCCGACCGCCTCCCCTCGTGCGGAGACATCACACCCCGGATGAACGACCTCGCCCCACAGTACGATCCACGCCCACTCGAGTCCCCTCTCTATCAACAATGGGAGGCGGCCGGGTGGTTTCGGCCAAGCGGACCCGGAGACCCGTATGTGATCATGATACCGCCACCTAATGTGACAGCCCACCTGCACATGGGTCACGGGCTCAACAACACCATTCAGGATGCGCTGATTCGGTTTGAGCGGATGCGTGGACGCGACACCTTGTGGCTGCCCGGCACCGACCACGCCGGCATTGCCACTCAAAACGTCGTCGAACGTCTCCTGGCAACCGAAGGACACACTCGGTTTGACATTGGGCGAGACGCCTTTGAGAAGCGGGTGCGGTCCCACGTCGGGGAAACTGGCACCGCCATCATCCAACAGCTTAAGGCGATCGGTGCCAGTGCCGACTGGTCGCGGACCTACTTCACGTTGGATGCCGGTCTCTCGCGTGCCGTCCGTGAGGTCTTTGTGCGGCTCCACGAGCGCGGGCTGATCTATCGGGGAAAGTACATCATCAATTGGTGTCCACGTTGCCTCACCGCTCTTTCCAACGAAGAGGCGGAGAAGGAAGAGGTGGATGGATCCCTCTGGCACATTCGTTATCCACTGACTGACGGCGGCCACCTCGTGGTGGCAACGACCCGCCCGGAAACGATGCTCGGGGACACGGGGGTTGCTGTCCACCCCGAGGACGCACGATACACTGACTTGGTTGGGCGTGCCGTCATGCTCCCCCTGACCAATCGACAGATTCCGATCGTGGCCGATGACACCATCGACCAAGCGTTTGGGACGGGGTGTGTCAAAATGACCCCGGCCCACGACCCGCTCGACTTCGAAATCGCTCAGCGACATGGTCTCCCCATCCTCGACATCCTGTCCCCCGAAGCCCGGATGACCGACGAGGTGCCCAGCGCGTTTCGCGGACTCGACCGCTTTGAGGCCCGACGGGCCGTGGTCCAGGCACTCACCGACGCCGGGCTCATAGAAAAAGTCGAACCCCATCGGCATGCCGTGGGCCATTGCTACCGATGTCATACCATTGTCGAACCCCGACTGTCCAACCAATGGTTCGTCCGCATGGCGCCCCTCGCCGAACCCGCCCTTGCAGCCTATCGGGATGGACGCCTCACCTTCATCCCTCCGCGCCGGGGTGAGGAGTATGCGCAGTGGATGGAGGGCATCCGGGACTGGTGTATCTCCCGGCAGCTGTGGTGGGGCCATCGGATCCCCGTCTTTTACTGCGACGCGCCGGGGTGTGGGAAGGTGTCTGCCTCCCGCGACGACATCACCAGTTGCCCCAATTGTGGGGGGGCCGTTCGCCAAGACGAAGACGTCCTGGATACCTGGTTCTCCTCGTGGCTCGTACCCTTCAGTAGCCTGGGTTGGCCCGACGCCACCCCAGATCTCCAGCGGTACTATCCCGGCAACACACTCGTCACTGCCCCCGAGATTCTTTTCTTCTGGGTGGCACGCATGATCATGGCTGGCATCGAATTCATGGGCGAACTCCCCTTCACCACGGTCTACCTTCATGGGACCGTGCGTGATACCCAGCATCGAAAGATGTCCAAGAGCTTAGGAAACGGAATCGACCCACTTGAGGTGGTGGACCGGTTCGGAGCCGACGCGCTCCGGTATACCGTCCTCGCTGGCACCGCCGTCGGCACTGACCTCATCCTGGACCCACAGGACCTCGACCTTTCGTTCGCAGCCGGACGAAACTTCGCCAACAAACTGTGGAATGCTGGCCGATTCCTCCTGGGCCATCTGGACGCCGCTCCGCGTCCACTCGTTGGGCCGGAGCCAACGGCCATCGCACCGGAAGAGTTACAGCTCGCCGATCGATGGATCCTGGCTCGCTGTGATGAGATGGTCCGCGAGGCGACCTCCGCCTTCGAGCGGTTCCGCTTGAACGATGCGGCTGCTTCGGTGTACCGCTTCATCTGGAGCGACCTGGCCGACTGGTACATCGAACAGATCAAGCCACGGCTCTATGGAGACCAGCCCGGAGGGGATGTCGCTCGAGCAGTTGGTGCCCAGACATTCGATGTGGCCCTCCGTGTCCTCCATCCGATCATGCCGTTTATCACCGACGTGCTCTGGAAGCGCTTCCCCGGCCGCCATCCCGACGCATCGCTCATGACGGCCGCGTGGCCCGCACCGGACGATCGGGCGCAGCACCCAACTGCTGTGGAGGACTTCAGGCTCGTCCAAGATGTCGTGAGCGCGGTGCGATCAATTCGGGCTGAGTATGGAATTCCACTCGGGAAAGCGGTTCCCGCTACCGTCGCATCCGACCGCCAGGCGGTCCGCGACCTCATCCAAGCGGAGCAGTCAACCATCCGACGCTTGGCCAGAGTCGAGCCACTCGGTTGGAGTGACCAAGATGTTGGTGACAAGGCAGCCGGAACCTCGGTCCTGCCCGACGGGACGGCAGTGCTGGTCCCTCTTGGCGATCTGATTGATATTGGACGCGAATGCGAACGTCTGGGATCTGAGGCCGATCGGCTCACAGGACTGGTCAGAGCGCAAGAAACCAAGCTGTCGAACGATGCCTTCGTCACTCGGGCGCCAGCGGAGATCGTCGCTCGCGAACGGGCGAAACTCGCCGGCTGGCAGGAACAGGTCGCCCTGCTCCGTCAAAAACAGGAGCGACTCGACTGCGCCTCTTAAGTCTTGGTGTGCTCCTGCTCACGCTGGCAGCGTGCGCCCGCATGGAACCACCCCCGGGAGGGCCGCTCGACGTTGTGGCTCCTCTTCTCCTCGCGACACGACCCGAGTCGCTCGAGGTACTCCCCCAGTTCGATGGCGCGGTGGAGTTCCAGTTCGACGAGACCGTCTCAGAAGGAGGACGACCCAACTACGGGTTTGGGGACGGCGACCTTGAGAAGCTGGTGATGCTGTCGCCAAGCGATAGTGACGCAGTCCCGGTCGTGCGATGGCGACGACATCGGATCACCGTGCGCCCACGAGAGGGGTGGCAACCAAACCGCGCGTATCGCGTGGAGCTCCAGTCGGGGGTTAACGATCTCCGCAATAACCGCACCGAAGAAAGCGCCGTGGTCACCTTCACCACCGGATCCGAGATTCCGACACACGAACTCCGAGGAAGTGTGGTGGACTGGACAACCAATCGCCCTATCCCACGGGCATTGATCGAAGCCACGCTCCTTCCCGATTCACTTACCTACCGAACCCTTGCCGACTCCGTCGGAGATTTCACCTTCGGGCCACTCCCCGATGGCGCCTATCTCGTGCGTGGGGTGATTGATCAGAACCGGAATCGGCAGCTCGACCGTCGGGAACTCTATGACACGGTCCGGGTAGCACGCGGCGTGGGAGACGTCGGAGACCTCTGGGCCTTCCGGCATGACACGCTCGGTCCACGCATCGAGGCCGCGAGCCAGAATGACAGCCTTTCGATCCTGGTCACATTCACCCAAGAACTCATGCCAGGTCAACAAGTCCCCCTGGACTCGGTCACCGTTCGCCGGGCGAGTGATTCTACGGTGATCATCGTCTCGGCGATTATGATTCCGGAACGCTATGACACGCTATACCGAACCACCGCACCTCCTCCGGACAGCGTCGCTGCGGATTCGACCCAACCCCCGCCCGCAGCCCAGGAACAGCAACCCAACGTGGTAATACGAACCCCACCTCCGAGCCGTCTCGCCCCGAGAACCTCTCGTCCACCACTCGATAAGAAATTGGTCCTCCGGCTCACCGAGCCGTTGCGCGCAGGGGAGGTCTACCTGGTCGACATGGCCGGTGTGCGGAATCCAAACGGGGCAAGCGGTGGAGGCCGAGGCGTTGTGGACCTCACAGCACAAAAGGCCATCAGCGACTCGACCCGGGTGACTCCCGATTCGACTGCGCAGCCGGATTCCACTCGTCGACCGCCCGATTCTCTCATCATATCGCGCCGATGAGCGACCCTCGCCGGAACCTCCCTTCGGTCGATCGCATTCTCCAGGACCCTGCCATCCAGGATCTCATCAGTCATGCACCATATGCGTTGGTCATCGATGTGATCAGGAGCACAATGGCCACTGCACGTGAGGGTGGCCCGCTCCCGACGGACTGGCCAGCTCATGTCAGGGAGGGTGTGGCCCGTCGGTCAGCGCCTTCACTCCGCCCAGTCCTTAACGCAACCGGCGTCATCCTCCACACCAACCTCGGACGGGCACCGCTCGCACCGTCTGCAGTGAGCGCAATCGAGTCAGTCGGCCAAGGCTACAGCACCCTTGAGTACGATGTGGTCAGTGGTCAACGCGGTAGCCGACTCTCTCACGGTTCCGACCTTCTCGCCAACCTTACTGGGGCCGAGACAGCCCTCACCATGAACAATGCCGCTGGCGCCCTCGTCCTTCTGCTGAATGTCCTCGCCAGCGGTCGCGAAGTCATCATCTCGCGTGGAGAGTTGATCGAGATTGGGGGAGCGTTTCGAATCCCTGACATTCTGGCATCGAGTGGTGCTATCCTCAAAGAGGTTGGAACGACCAACCGAACCCATCTCTCCGATTATGACGAGGCCATTGGCCCAGACACCGGGGCAATCCTGGTCGTCCATCGGTCCAACTTCGAGCAAAAAGGTTTCGTTGCGACGCCGAAACCGGCATCGATTGCTCAGCTTGCCGTATCGCATGGAATCCCAAGTATTTATGACGCGGGGAGTGGGCTTCTGATCGATGTGAGTGACCTGGGCCTCACTTCTGAACCGGTCATTTCGTCTGCGGTGGGATGGGGTTTTGACGCCGTCGTATTCAGTGGGGACAAACTCCTCGGAGGACCGCAGGCTGGATGTATCGTCGGGCGCAATGCGCTGCTCAGCCGCGCTGGCAAACATCCACTTGCCCGGGCTCTCCGAGTCGACAAACTCACACTCGCCGGATTGGAAGCGACCCTGGCATTGTACCGAGACCCGGCGACGGCTCGTGCCACCGTACCGGTGTTGCGCATGCTCTGCAAGAACGAGGCGGAACTCAAGACCGAGGCGGAGGCGCTCGCCGGAGCAATCCCCCGATCCTTTCAACCCGACCTGGTTTCAGGCCAATCCGCCGTCGGGGGCGGAGCCTTTCCTGATGCCACTCTGCCGACAACCCTCGTATCGCTCGATCCCGCGCCCCTTCTGGCCGAGAGACTAGCTGAGCGGCTTCGTCAGGGAGAACCACCTCTGGTTGTGCGGATCTCAGAAAACCGTGTTCTGCTCGATCCTCGGACCCTTCCTGCGGACTCCACCTCGATTGTGGCCCGGGCCTTGCAAGCTGCATTGGAGCCATGATGACACTGACCCCCGCGGTCTTCCTCGACCGGGACAATACCGTCCTCCACGATCCGGGGTTTCTCCGGAATCCCGATCTTGTCGCAATGCTTCCCGGGGCTGGGACTGCAATCGCTCGGCTGAATGCGGCCGGTATCCCAGTCGTCATCATCACGAACCAATCGGGACTGGCAAGGGGGACGCTCTCCCAGGCGGACTATGATGGTGTCACCAAACGGATGCACGCCCTCCTTGATGCCGCAGGTGCCCACTTGGACGGCGTGTATTATTGCCCTCACCTCCCGGAAATCACCGGCCCCTGCACCTGTCGGAAGCCGGGCCCCAAGCTTTACGAACAGGCGGCAGCCGATCTCAACATCGACTTAGGCCGGAGTTGGTATGTCGGCGACCGGCTGACCGATGCACTTGCTGCGACCACCTTCGGTGGGATGGGAATCGTCCTTGAAAGCGGAACTTGCGCCGACCAAGATGCGCGAGAGCGGGGCTACCATGTCGTCAAGACCCTAGAGGAGGTCGCGACCGAAGTGATCGCCTCCTGCACCAGTACGAGCCACCGCTAGCACTCCGGCTACTCGCGGGAGCGCTTCCGTTGGCGGCAACTTGGCCGCCCGACTCGCCGGTACGACGCGTACGACCAGAGCCAGGCCCCGGAAGAGTAGCGTCGACAAGATCAGGGTCATGAAGTCGACCGCCGGGACCCCGAGCAGCATTGTCCGCATCGCAAACCCTGCCCCCACGGCGCCGATCACCCCGATGCCGATCCCAATGGACGCCATACGAGCACCTTCACCAAAGAAGAGGCTTCGGATCTGACACGGTGATGCTCCCAGTACCATCCGCACACCGATTTCGCGCGGAGTCGCCCCGACTACCGTGACACTCTCCGACTCTTGACCTCGTCAGGATTAGATGCATCCGGCGCTCGAACCGCAATCGGCGGCCGGCCCGAGCTTCAGAGGGGAGAACGATGAGGAATTGCCACCCGACCAAGCCGAGATATAGCCCGAGAGTACACGATGTCCAGTAGGAATCCGAGGGACCCCAATCCTGCAGTCGGCGAGAAGCCAACGGAGGCAAAGCCAAGCCTTACCCTCAAGGTGCAGCCGATCCCGACCGACTCGATCATCAGGATCGAGGCCCGTGATGACTACGTCCTTGTCGTCACACCGACCCGGCAGTATCTGGAGTCGTTTCGGATGCACCAGCTTGAGGCGAGACTTGCCGAGCACGGTTTTCTCAGGATCCATCGCTCCCACCTCGTCAACGCGGCGTGGGTCGAAGGATATGAGTCGCATGTCAGCGGGCGTCTCCGAGTCAAACTCAGGAATGGGACATCGCTGTTCGCGAGCCGCAGTCGGTCGCGCTTGTTGCGCTCCCAAGCCCGCATCGCACCTAGTCCACGAAGGTCGGGAACTAAGGAGAGGTGACTCCGGGACGAGCCTCATCCCACAGTCGTGCAATCTGTCGGATATGACGCTCGGCGTGGACGACGAG
>JAJCZW010000063.1 GCA_029262155.1 Gemmatimonadota bacterium | reverse complement strand
GGGCTGAAGCCCACGCTCGGCGCCTTCGGCGGGGCGTCTTGAAAGACGCTTCAATTCAATAAGAGATGATGTACCTGCCCTTCAGGGCAGTCCACGCGAGAGCGTGCCGAGCCCGGCTTTCAAGCCGGGAGGAACGGTCACTTGCCGTGTCCTGGCATCAAGGCGGAATACCGGTGACTTGCCGAGCCCGACTTTCACGCCGGAAAGAGCCGAGTGACCGACGCTCTCCCAAGCCATCCTCGTCGGCGCTGCACGATCCAGCCTGCCACAAATCGTTACAACGCCAAGGTTAGAACGGTGTCAACATTTTGCCAGTTGCCCAAGGTTCATGGACGAGCTAACCGTGTGAAAGCCTGGGACGTTCCGTCGGTAGCGATCGCAGGGTCGGCAGATCCTCATCCGCAGTTTCTTCCCTCCTTGGGTAGCGTGATAGGCCCTCATCGGTAGGAATCGGGCTGAGGGCGCTCCGGTTGTCGGTAGCGCTCTCGGCGCGAATGAAGAGTTAGGGCAACGGTTGTCGAATTGTTCAGGGGGAGTGATGTCGGAGGACAGGGTGCGTGGTCGGGCAGATCCAAAGAAGGCCGCTGCGGTGGGGAACGCGGAAACCTTTGGTCTGCTTGGCGACTCGATGGCGCTTCGCCGGGCGATTGCAACGGCCCACAAGATGGCGATCACGTCCCTTCCGGTCCTCTTGCTGGGCGAAACCGGTACCGGGAAGGAGCTCTTCGCCCCTGCGGTACACCGGGGACGGTGTTGGATACTGGGTCCGTGCAGGTCGCGGTCAATGGTGGGCCGCCGCCCCCGCCCCCCCCGCCCCCCCCGCCCCCCACCGCCCAACCTGCTGCGCCGGTGGTGTCCTTGAGTGCGGTCAATCCAGGTGACGAACGCCTTCGTAGCGATTGCGTGACCATTGCACTCGGGCATGGTGCGGCCGCCGAGTGCGGAGACTTGAGGATTACGCACCAGTTGCCGGGGCTACGCTCCCTCAACAAGGAGCGAGCGGTCACCCTGATCTATAACAGTGCGTTTGCGATGCCTCGGCCATCCATACCGGTTGAGGTCACCGTCCCGGCGGGGTCGCTGGTGCCGCAGTTCGTCGAGTTAACCCTTTCGGTTGGTGGAACGACCGTTGGGAAATGGAGCTTCCCCGGCTCCCAGTGGATACCGGGCGAGAGCCGCATTGCCAGGGTGTATGACAGCGTGACGGTGTTCAATACCACGCAGCTCATGACATATGACATTGCGGTCCGGAGCCTCTTTGCGGCGGATACGTTGGGAGCCGCGGCTACCATCGATGTTCCGGTGGTGAGCCGGAGAATCAGCCCCTTCGGACGGGGGTGGTGGATAGCGGGGATCGAAGAAGTCCTGACCTTCGGGAGCACGAAGCTGTGGGTCGGTGGGGACGGGAGCACCCGGATCTATCACCAGAAGACGTCGACGATATGGGAATCTGTGGGCACGAGGAGGGTGGATACACTCCGGCAAGCAGGGGCGGCACTTATCCGGCAGGAGATTGGTGGAACTGAAGTCCACTACCTCCTTAGTGGGAAGCATATCCGGACGCTCAACCGGCTCGGTCATACCACGACGATTCAGTATACAGGAGGAGGCAATCCCGAGCGGATCTACCTCCCCCTCCCGTTCAACACGCTGAGCCTCGGATTCGGCTTCGCGATCTTCGGGGCGTCGGGGACGTTCTCCGAACTGGGTGTCACGCAGGGACGGACCACCGATTTCATCGCAGACTTTGGCAACGTCAGATATTTCCGCGATGTCCCCAGCGGGACCGAGGTCAATTTCGGCTATTCCCCGGGGATGTTTGGCCACCTGAACCGGATTACCGACCGCAACGGCATTCCCCGGTTCTTCAACCTTGATTCGCTGGGCAAGGTCACCCGGGCGGCAATTTCACCGAGCGGTGTGGCGGGTGACTCGATCATTGTGACCCTCCAATCGGCCGAAAGTCAGGGCATCCAGGCGACGGGGAGCGTGACCCCCAGCCAACTGCTGACTGTCGTCAGCGGTCCACGCAGCGGGCAGGTGACGGCGTTCGCGGTGGACCGGCACGGCGCCCCGATCCAAATCGTCGACCCCGTTGGGCAACAGACCGTCATCGGGCGGGATGGTGTGTGGCCAGGACGGGTCAGGCGCCTCCAGCAGCCGAGCGGGCAGATTCTCGGGGCCGACTACGACAGCCGGGGACGGATTACGTCCATTACCGACTCAACCCACCCTGGCCCCGGAGGGGTGGGGGTGGCGACCACCCGATTCCAGTACGGCGCGATGGACCAGGTCGCGCGGACCGATATGCCCATCGGGTTCGTCCAGCATGGCCTCCTCGCGAACGGCAATCGGCAATGGAGTGAGGACAGTCGGGGCACGGTCAGCCGAACCACCTTTGAGTACGAGTTTTTCACGAACCACCTTCACCGCGTCATTGAGCCGGGTGGGGTGGTCACCACGATTGACAACGCTGGCGTCAATGGAAATGACTGGCGGGTTGTGTCGCCAAAGGGATTCCAAACCTTCTTTGACAACAACGAGCGGGGACAGGTCTTCCAGGTACGCCAACAGATCGATACCCTGCCGGTGCCCACCCAGTGGCTCACGACGACCACGACGTATGACGCCTTGCTCCGCGACAGCGTGACGACGACGAGCGCCACCGATGGATCGGTGACCACCACAAACCTCTACGATCATAACGGGAACCTTACTGAACTGAGGCGCCAGTTCACGCCCGACCAAAGCTCCATCGGGCTGATGACTACGAAATGGACCTACGATCAAGCAGGTAGACAACTGACCGAGGAATCACCGGACGGCCGCTTCGAGACACGACGTTTTGATGCCGCGGGCAACCTCGACACCGTCTTCACACGGCGTCCGGGCCCGCCGATCACGATGCAGTACGACTTGCTGAACCGTCTGATCCAACGGGCGGTGCCGAGCGTTAGTTACGCCGACACGACTGGTGGCCTCAGTGGCCCCGCGCTGCAGACCTATCTGGGCCGCATCGTTCCTGGACACATGGATTCCTTCACCTACCACCCAAGCGGACAGGTTGCCACGGCGATGAACGGGGATGCTGAGGTTATCCGAAACTACTTTGCGAACGGGCTGCTGCAGTCCGAGACCCTCAAGATCCGAGCGATCCAGGATGCCTCATTCCCGCACAGTTATTCCACCTCTTACCAGTGCGATGCCAACAAGAGAAGGACCATCACCACCTACCCAAGCCAGCTGACGGTCGGCGGAGTTTCGGGAGTTGGCCAAGTGCGGAACTGGTATACCGATTGGGGTGCGCTGGACAGCATCATCGATCTCAAGGGGAACAGGTTCGCCTATACCTACGACGCGCTCGGCCGGCCCAAGACCGTGCGGTACCCTGGGAACCTGGTGCAGACCCTCGGCTGGGACAGTGAGGACAACGTGGTGGGGGACAGCATCTCGAATGGCAGTACGGTGTTCCCGCGGTACGGGATGGCCACGCTTCGCGCACTCCAACTCAGCTACGATGCGAGGGGGAAGGTGCTCGCAAGCGCCGAGACTGGGGGGTTTCAAGACTCCTATACGGCATCGTATAACGGACTCGGCTACCTCACGGCTTTCTCGCTGAGTCAGCAAGGGACCGCCCTTCTCCTGTCCGGCGTGCAGCCCCAGAGTTCCTACTCCTCGACGGAAGCCTATTCCTACGACGGCTTGGGCAATATCGTCACGCGCAATACCAGTAACACGACCGTCTTGGCGGGGGTGCCTCAGACTCAAAGCTCCAACGGAAACTCGTTCTATCAGGCGGCGACCGGCAGGCTCCTGACCGAGAATATCCCCAAGATCCAACGGCAGTACGTGTACGACCAGGCGGGGAATACCGGCTTCATGTCGGCGGTCGGGATCGATGGGGCTCCCGGGGAGGAACGGCGATCGTTCTATGGAGTCGACGGGCAGTTACGCTTCAGCGAGTGGCGGTGGCAGGCGAATTCAACTTCCGTCGACCCCAACACCAAGACGGTGCTGGAAGAGTATCGGTACGATGCGCTCGGGCGTAGGGTCTTGGTTGTGAGTAACCGAGCCTGCCAGTTTTCAGAAGGAATGCCCTCGAACACCGAGGTGGTCGAGTGCACCGTCTCGTTCGCCCGGAGGACGGTCTGGGATGGCGATCGGGAACTTGGGGAGATTCAGGTTCCGGTCGGGCCGAACGAAGAACTGGACACCTTTGGCGTTCCGCTCGCAAAGGCCGGTGGTGCCGCCGGGGATCCCAACCCCTATTACGGCCGGGTGGTCTACA
>JAJCZW010000062.1 GCA_029262155.1 Gemmatimonadota bacterium | reverse complement strand
TACTACTAAATGTGTTTGCCGGTCACACCCCCCACTCCCTGTGTGACCGTCATTCATCACGAAAATGGTGAAGTCAGATTTGTAAAGCTATCTATATTCACTTGTTTTGCCAGTCCTTTAGATGCGCTTGCACATAGTTGTTAATAGCTTTTCGGTGTGGTTCTAGAGCTTGTGCACCCCCCACAACTACACAGTAGCTTAGAACTTTGTATGATTGCTCAATTCGATAGCTCACACGTGCATTTATGACTTCAGTCGGGGGTTTTTTGTACTCAATATCAATCATTTCCCGTAGTTGGTGATTTGTTGCAAGAATCATCCTCAACTGGTGTAGTGCTAGACGATTCTCGGCTATTTGTTCCTCCATACGAAGTAGCGCTTGATCCCGTTGTTCCACCTGCAGTTTTTGAAATAGATTCCCCATCGTCTTTGTGATCGTTGTCGTTCACCTTGCAAAGCTTTCTGATTAGAGCTCTTGCTAAACGTGCTTGCTGGGTACACGTTTTACTCAATACGCTATCGACTTCGTACCCTTGTTGAAGTTTGGCGTAATAGATTGCAACAGTGTCAAGCAGACCGGATCCTACTTCAAAATCACTAATGCACTCTTGACAAGTAAGGATCGTTGTGAGTCCTCTGCGAAGATTGGCAGAATGGCGCTTAAGAGTAGCAATTTGCTCCCCAAGAGGGACGTCCATGACTATTTGAGAGAATGATTTTTCCCGCCAAAAATCGTTGCGTGGATTTTTCGTTGCGTGAGTCGTTGCGTGAGTCGTTGCGTGAGTTTTTTTGCGGGAAGCAACATTCAACCAAATGGCTTCTTCTTCATCTTCGACCGAAGCGGCGGTGACGTCTGTTGATAATGATTGGTCTATTGAGCCAATCATTAAGAAGTCTTTAGAGGAGTTCTTGGAGTTTCATGAGGTTTTCCGTGTGTGTCAACCGCTAAAGTCTGCTAAAGAACGAGCAGTTGAAGACCTAAAAGCTGAAGATCCAAAAGTCAAGAAGCTAAGTGGCAATGATTACAGCTATGAGTTGTATCGAGAATATTTGGGCTGCATTGATCGCAGCATATTCAAACCGAATTTCAATGAGATTTTGGGATGCATATACCACAGAGCCAACAATCTGTCCGATGTGTGTCCTGTACATTACAAAATGTCAACTGCATCACCTGAACACTGGGACTATGAATCTGAGTTGTTTGAGACATTTGGTATGGGCCCATTCACGCAAAAGTATCGGCAAGAAGGTTCACTGTGTCGACCATGTTTTGGAAGATGTCTTCGCTTGACTGATCAATTTGCTGGTACGGAGGAAGCACGTACTCCAGGAAATCTCCAGCTTGGGCTTCAGCTTCGCATCAATATGTGCAGTGGCTTTTGATGGTGTGAATAAATTCTATTCAGCATCTTTCAAGCACTGCGAAACACACATCACACATACTGGATTCAATCTGCGATACGTAATTGGTAGCCATGGTGGAATAAAGCACATAGGCAGCCAAAATCCCTCTTTAAAAAATATCGTTGCGTACGTCGTTGCGTGGAAAATTTGTTGCGTGACGCAACGACTTGAAAAATAGAAAAAAGCGCGGAAAAAAATGCCATTCGTTCATTTGCACAAGCATGTATCGCAAAGGTACTAGAAGAAAAAGTGGGAAAAGCGGACGAAGAACGACTCGAATCAGTTCTAGTCGCGGACAAAGTGCTTTCATGGATATAGCTCGTAAAGTGGCTGAGGGTCAACGCGCTTTGTTTGGTGGGCAAAACAGCTCTCGTGGTAGAATCACCATGGATAATATGGCTTTTTCTACAAGGTGGGAGCTCGAGTCTGAATCTGAATCTGAACCCGAAGCAGAAGCAGAACACTCAGATAGCAAAGAGTTGGTTTCAGAAACGGCGTATGACAGAACTTCAATATGGTGCCGTGGACCATGCTCACGCATACCCCAGCAGATTCATATATCTAGCTATGGCCGCAATTTAGGCTATTCAGATGAAGAGATGAAAAAACATCTATCAAACTGTGTTACTATGTGCAGAGTTTGTCTTGCACGCTATGCGTACAATATTGTATCTATGGTAGATCGACCAGTTGCCACTTCTATTTTTTTGGAGGTCGGGCTAAAAAAACTGTACCAATATGCGTGTTATCCCCCTGACGGGTATAATTATCTGTATGGGGGTATATTAGCTCCACAGCATCCTGAAAGCGTACCCTTTTCTCCGGGATTATGGAAACTCAAGGGATCTACTGTGGCGTTAATTGGGCAATCTATGATTGGTGATGTGTTTGCACGCATGATTGTTGAATCATACCATATGAAAGTAATTGCAAGCAATATTGAATGTGATGAACTTTTAATCCACAAATATGCATGCTTGCTTCGTTTTTTGAGATGTATACAGTATGAGGGTGGTGGATATCTTGATAATAGCGAGTATTTGAAATTATTTTCAAAACTCCCCCATGTTGGTTATCCTGCAACGTCACGTTACAGTGAAAAATTACATAGGATCATGAATACTCCATACAAGAAACCTAACAAGCGTGTAAATACCTTTTACACTCATGTGCAGTACGCAACAAACAGTTTGATGTCATCATTAATTCTGTTACGTGAAAGTGAATCCCCATTTGCTCCAGTGCATGCTCCATTTATTTCTGCATGGCTTCTCCGAAAAAGATCTGCTAAAAAAGAGTCTGAAATGACTGGTAATAGTGCACTTCTTAGAATTGGACATCACAAGTTATTTGAACCTAGAATACTTGGTGAAATCATGAAGTTTATGGATACCACAAAAGCTCAAAAGAATCATTGCCGAACATGTCTCAGTGATTTGAAAAAAAATCAAGAGGTTAGTTATCTTGCAGATATATCAGAACGCCAAACAAGAATCATGCACGCAATGATTGGTGGTGGAGGTCATATTACAGGATATGGCAAGTATTATATTGCCAATTGTCGCAGTTTTGGTACCAGATCAGAGGAAGTCATGGGAATGACGCGGCAAATATGTCCACGTCATTTATTGCAGTTACATTTTTTTTACCGCAGCATGGACACAAAAAATGCGCTTAGAGCTTAGGATCTGCGGCAGCGGTATGCGCAAAACTTGTGGTATTCTTTTTTAGCTGGGTCATCGGGAAAATAGAGATCCTCGCAATACATACAGCGCGTTACATTGTTCTGAATGGTGAGATTCTCAAGCTGAGCGATTTCATCAGCAGTCAGTGGTGTGAGAGCTTGCGGTGCAGTGCAAAAAGGTACAGATGCTGTCATTTGGTGTGGTTTTGCTACACCAAGAGGCATGGATTCAGTTGTTTGGTGAGGTTTGGCCACACCAAGTGGCGGAGAGTGAACATCATACGTTCTTGCAGGAGCACATTCAAGAATGTCATCACATTCTTTGATGTCGGGAAGAGATGCATCTACAGACGTAGACTGTCCATTTTCTGAAGCTTTTTCAAGCTTTTCCAGCATGACGAGTGCAAAGAGGCTAACAGCTGTTGTCATGTAGACCTGAAGAATCTCCTCAGAGGTTCTGTCCAGTTTTTGCTCTTTCACAGCTTTTACGAGCATTTTGTTGGTTTCACCATAGTTGATCTCCATGTTTTCAAAAATCATAGCCTTGAGATGCACATACATCATTTCAATAACTTTTTGGAGTTGCGCGTGCGAAATGTTGATTTCGGAGTTTTTCTTGCGGTCGCACACCAACAAAACGTGCAAATTGGAGGTCTTGACCAAGAACTCCTCAAGAGCCTCATGCAGGTTGTGTTCTCCAGCTCTTGCGGCGTCTTTCCACACTTTTGGTGGGTAATTCCCTTTTTGCTTATTTCCCGCCATTTTTTTGTCGTTGCGTGTGTTCGTTGCGTAAGAAGGCGTTTGAATGAATGATTCAAAAATATATTTTTTCAGCGGTTTGCATCAAGAAATTCAATAGCTGCTTGATTCAGCATGTGTGTGAGATACTCCTTATCACGTGAAGTGATGGACATTGTGTCTAGTATAGACAGATACGGAGGTGTATCGGAATTTGTCGCTGAATAGAGAGCCGCAAACCCCTTTTCTTGAACAACAGCATGAAAGTTGTCAAACGCATCCTCAATATGCTTTTGCTCCACTGTGAAGGTTAAGGCTGTCTTGTCGTGTGGTTTGGGTGTAGCAAACCGAGCCTTATCACTGGCAAGCTTGTTGATAGCTTTTTTCTTCTCGCGCTTGTT
Organism: Gemmatimonadota bacterium; assembly: GCA_029262155.1. Classification (GTDB taxonomy): domain Bacteria; phylum Gemmatimonadota; class Gemmatimonadetes; order Gemmatimonadales; family GWC2-71-9; genus OFTM291. Next base: position 21,421 of record JAJCZW010000062.1, on the reverse strand, counting down.
ACGATTGCCCGCACTAGAGGCCATCCTGGATGAGCAAATACTTTTTTTAAACGCGCCTTTTTTGGATTTATGGGGAAATACTCTCGCAACGACTTCGTTGCGCCACGCACCGATTTTGAAAAAAAATTTTTTCGCAACGAAAAAATTCAAAATGTGTATCATATACTCTTACACCCCCAACCATTCCTCCAAACATTCTCTTGACTGACTACCAGAAAAAATCCATGGGCCACTGTTCTTCGTGCTGCCAAGATGAACATCTGGGAAATCCTACACATGGAAGAAGAAGACGCCAAGCGTCGACAAGCAGAACAAGTAGCGGCCAGAGATGCGCGCCAAAACGCACGCAACGCAAGGCGCGCTCCACCAGTCGTCGCAAGACCCGTAGCGCCGCGAGCAAGAAGGCCTGTTGCTATTAGAGTTCCAGCAGTACTACCTCAACGTGTCAGACGCATACGTCAACGTGAAGGAGTTGCTAATGCTGAACAAGCTAGAATTGCTGAAGAAAAAAATACTCGAGAAAGCGAGCGTAGATTTGTACGCTTTCTAGACGGCCAGATCGCCATAAGACCTGGATGGACACTGCAACATAACAGACTGAGTAGAGCTTTCCCACACACATACTTCTTTGAGTGGAATGGGCATTATACTCGTGAAGATGATCACAAGTATGCATCAGAAACTGTACGCATTCTTTTGCGACAACCTGCAGCAGATATCAACGATATCAACCGCAAAATCAATCCAAATCACATTCAGGCCGCACTCATGAACATTGTGGTGTATGGTAGCCACTATCGTGTGCATCCTGTGACTGGAGCTTTTATCTTGACGGGGAGTTTTCCAAGAAATTTTTCAGTTCCACCATCCAGAAATCGATTGACATCACGTGATATACTTCAAGCTGTGGATGACAGCATCAGTGAAGATAGTGGCATGGGAGCACTCATTACACGTATTCAAATTCAGTTTTCGTACACACTCAGACCTCGTGCTTTTATTGGCGCCAGAAGTGACCGACCACTTCCAATTTCCATGAGCCAACTCATGGCTCGACGTGGTGTCATCAGTCTGCATAACACAGATGGCCGTTGCGTGGAGTATGCTATCATGGTATCCATGCTACATATGTATCAACGACAACCCATTGAGGAAAATTTACACGCAGATAGCTACGTACGCTGGGTCAAGAACTGGATTGTGCCCACACGTTTTCAGAGATTCACAGATCGTAAACGTCAAGCTAGCTCGCTAAAGCTATGCTCTGAAGCATTTGCATTGGTTAATGGTAATCTAAATTTTCCCAGTGATTTAGATACCGATAAGCTTCATGAAGCTGAGTTACGTCTCCACATTCGTATCCACGTGTTTAACATTCATGGCAAAATTGTGCGCAAATCACAACGTCTTGTGGATATAGACAAAAATGTGTGCATTGTCGTACATGAAAACCATGCTATGCCCTTAACAATGCCATGGACATTTGCTGGACGTTCACATAGCGCATACTGTTATGTTTGTGAAAAGAGTTACTCCGCAACGATTGGACACTCATGCATTGATGAAAAAAAATCCAACAAGATCAAACGCTGTAGTCTGTGTGGCGGTCTCGCCCACAATCACCCAGAGCAAATTAACTGGATCTCCTGTGCAGATTGTGGTGCATCTTTTCCTGGAAAAGAGTGCTTTGACAATCACAATGCTAAGAAAAAGTTCAAGTGTGATCCTTTCAAATATTGCAAAAGCTGTCGAATCAGGTTTCGTGTCAAGAGACCTCACGTGTGTGGACATTATCTATGCAAGTTTTGCGAAAGGTACATCGCGGATGTCGAAGAACTCAACCACACATGCCCGATTCGTCGCAAAGAACCCGATGCCCCACCAGACTGCTTTTTGTTTTTTGACATTGAGGCATGTCTTGAACCCACAAGTCTGGATGGTGTGGAAAGAGAAATCCCAATTCGAGGAGAAGATGATGGGATTGCAGAAAACACACGTTTGCGCCACAGAGCCAACTGTATTGTGTTCAGACCCTACTTTAGGACTCCCGGAGCTCGTATAGTCGATGAAGAAAAGTTTGGACCACTCAAGCATACGTACATTTTTGCTTGTATTGAAACAGCGTGTGATTTTCTATTTCAAACTCAAAACAACACACGTCGTTTTGCTTCCCACAACGGCTGGAAAGTATATGCACATAACTGTTACGGTTACGATGTGAATTTCTTCCTAAGACATATGTTTCTGTCTGCAAGTGATCACAAGGATATTTCAGCCATTACCAACGGGCTTGGTTTCAAGAATGTGGTCATGTTTGGTGTACAGTTTGGTGACACAGCTCAAATCATGAGTGGTAGGTTGTCAGACATTGCAAAGTATATGAACTTACAAGTTCGCAAGGGTTTTTTTCCTTACCGCTTCAATGTAGCAGCCAACAAAGATTACCATGATGAGCCGCCACCTTATGAGTTTTTTCCACAAAGCAAAAAAAGCAAAAAATACCACCGCCGTCGCACCCGTAATGTGCACAAGTATGACTTGTCAAATCTGTTAGATCCTGAACATGTCTACATGGATCCAAGTATCAAGTCGCAGTTTAATGCAGTACTCGAACGCCTTCAGAGTGATGAGTTTAAAGATGACCACAAATACTCATTATTTTTGGAGATATTATTGTACTGTATCAATGATGTCGACATTCTGGAACAAGCCTGGGTTGAGTTTGACCGTAAACTCATAGAACTCACTGGGGTCTCTCCGGCCAACTACTTGACCATCGCTCAGGTATCAATGGCTGTAAATTGCAGTATGATTGATAATACTGCACCTGATGTGGAACGCATTCATCGAATTCCGGAACAAAAATCCACATCACGTTGGCAGTACAAACGTGATTTGTTCTATGATATGATTGCCAAGGAGAGACCAAAACTCATACGAGACATGAAGATTCGTCAAGGAGAACACAAGTATGTCGTGCTTGCCTATGACCCAGTCACGCGTACAGCATACGATCTCCAACCGTGTTTGTGGATGGGTTGTCGCAGATGCAAGAAAAAAAACTTTGAACGCTTCACCAAGACCAAAAGAGAACGCTGGAATGCACGTGAAATCGCCATTCGTCAAGATCGACGCATTGGCAAATATGAGTGCACAAGTGAATGTGAATTTGGAAGAATGCATGATGCCATTGACACAAGTAGTGGTGCAGAAGTCACTGAAAACGGAATTTTATTTCCAAGAGCCACCTTTTATGGTGGACACACAGAGACTTATGAAATGTATTGGAATCATCTCAATGAAGAGGATCCCAGTCTTCCACCCATCGAGGATGTAAAGAACGTGGATGGTGAGTCCATTTTGGATGATGAAGCTGCAGGTATCTGTGGAGCAATCTATGTGGACTATACTTCACTCTATCCGTGGGTTATGTCAAAGTTTCCAATGCCTACAAAGCTGATTGCAAAGATACGTTATCCAACGGATGCTCAAATCTACGTAGACAAAACAAACCACAAGATCACATATGGTCTGTACAAGTGTACTCTTTTACCACCACAACACCTCAAGACTCCTACAGCACCTGTACGTGTGAACAATCGTCTGGTGTTTCCGCTTTGTCGGACTTGTGCAAAAAATGCTAATCATCGGCAACCACCATGCACACACTCTCCTCAAGAGCGTATGTTGATTGGTGCGTGGAACTCCATCGATCTAGAGCATGCACTGGAACTTGGATACAAAATCCTCAAAGTGGTTGAGTTACATTCTTACCACTCTCATGTGGGTTGCTTTGCCCGCGTGATTGAAATGCTTCTCAAATGGAAGACAATTAGCTCCGGAAACAAGATGATCAAGGAGCATCTGGGAAAACTGGGTGATAAGAACTATGTTGTAACAGAAGAAGACAAGGCCATTTTTTGTCATGCGTACAACCTAAGACTATCTTATTCAGAGTTTTCCATTGCTCCCGAAGATATCACCAGTAATCCAGTCATGCGAGCTATTGCAAAACTCCTGCTCAACTCCATGTGGGGTAAATACTGCAGTCAGCCTCGCGATTCAAAGACTCAATGGATCTTTACGGAAGACGACTTGGTTGATATGATTCACAAAAGCCGTTTCTCCAGGAAATCAAACACACGTTTTGTGGCAAAGGCAGATGGAGACTTTTTCATCCTGTTGGAGACCAAATGTGTAGACTCGGAGATGAAAGATCCTTTCTATGCAAACATACCACTGGGATCATTCACAACTGCCGGTGCCCGAAGAATACTTCATGATGCAATCATACCATACCAGCATCGTATTATCTATGCAGACACTGACTCCATGGTGGTCAAAATGAATGCTGCTGACCGATGCGTGAAACAAGGTGTCTTTCTGGGACAGTTAACAAATGAGTTGGGAAGCAAAAATGCTGTGATCAAGGAGTTTGTCAGCACAGCACCCAAGTGTTACAGTTATGTTGTTCAATTACCTGAAACCATGGAGGAACAAGTACAGGATGATTCTACGGATTATGAGGATTCCAGTGATGAAGAAGAGAATGACGGTTCATATTATGTGAATAAGTTCAAGGGTGTACCCTCAAAGGCCAAATTGATGATCGCTGGAGAAAAGCTCTTACGTGATTCTCTCTTCAACAACATGAAAACCATGGCTATGGATGCAGCTGGTATGGCAATCCCTGAAGAAGCAGTTGGTGCTGTAGCAGATGTGTCTGCTTCCGACAGTCATGATAACGATGAAAAAAGTCACAGAGCTGCCATGAGTTTCACATTTGAGTCCTTTGTAACTCGAAAAGATCGTACGACGCATCATGAATCACAACACCGGGATATTCGGTGCAAAGATGAGAATGACAATAGTGTGTTTTGCAAGCGACAAATTTTACCTCCAATTCGTGATCCAGTCATGGGTATACTAAAAAGAATCACAACAGTGCCTTGGGGGTATATTTCACCAGAATCTACGTCTGCTTACCAAACGCAATAAATGTAATTTGATCATACAGAGCATGTGCTGATGGGTTATCCAAGTAGTTAATTTGGAATCTAAGTTCATTATCACCTCCGGATCCGCGTACATCCTTTCCAAATACAGAACCACAAATACGAACCGCACCTCCAGCCCAACTACTCAGAGTTCCATGCACAAACTCCACATTGTAAGGGAAAGTTGCTGAAATATATGCTAGAGTTCCCGCAGATTTTACAGTATATCTCAAATTACCACTAATAAGCACATAGCCATTAACTTGAAAGGACACATAGTCAATATACAAAAAGTAATCTGGATCGTCCGTACCTCCGCCATCATTGTAGATATTGGAGGAAAGATCTGCAAAGACGCCTTCAATGGTTGTCTTGGGTGTAAATGTCATTGAATTTACAAGTGCTCCAATAGCTGCTACATCAATACCATCCACTACACCTGTCAAACTGATGTCACCTGTAACTTTAATGTCATCCTTAAAGTCAGATGCACCATCCACGACAAGATTTTGTTTCACAGTTACCACTCCAGCAGAGGTAATTTCCAAACGTGTGTTTGCACCATTTGTCTGTAAAAGCAGATCTCCGCTAGCGGTACTATTACGTACTACGTAATCATCATTTGTTGCGGGAAACCCAGTAAGAGATGCTTCTACAGCATCTCTAATACACGATTGTGTAACTATGGTTGATGCAGCCACTTCGTAACGAGTTACTGCATTTAAAATTGCGTTACCTTCCGCGTAAAAAATGCCTCCAACAGTACAATCATCAAGACACTTGAGTTCTCCATGAACAGTTGTATCTCCAGCAGTGCTAATAGAAAGCCATGTAGCTCCACCAGTAAGTGATCTAAAGTTGTAAGATCCGCAATCACTGTAAAATGCATTACCCAGAAAATTATTTCCAAACAGCAAAATACGTGCACCACTACCCGCACCATTTGGTGTAGAGTAGAGTTCCAACCATGTGCCTTTTCCATACACCAATCCATTATCTGCAAATAGGTTGTAAAAATGGGGGCTGTCTGTTGTTGCGAAGCCCTGATTTGATGCGCCGAGATATGCCCATTGTGTTGCTGAAATGGTTGTCAGGTTGATATTTTCAAGTTGCAATATCTCCGCAGGTGTAAGATTTTCCAGTTCATCAAGAGTCAGTTCAATATTATTGACCTTGTTTTCCAATGATGTAAAGTTTGGTGCACTAATAGACACACTAGCCACCAACTGTTCTGCATAAGCAATTTTTGTTTGGATATCCGTATATACGAAGGATGCAGCACTCGTATTAACGGTTGTTGTTGGCTCTTCTTCTGTTGCGTAGAAAATCATACGATTACGACTGGCATCACGCACCATACCGCCATAAGTAACTACTGCGGCAGGTTGATACTGTGCATAATATCCAAGATCTATGGCATCTCCTACATTGCCATCTGCAATCTTAAAGAGTGGATCTTTGACTTCCATGTTACTTGTGTTGAGTGTGGTCATGGTTCCAGCTACAGATAGGTCGCCAGAGATCTGCACGGATGCAAATTTCACATCGGAGGCCTGCTTTGTGTCTTGATCTTGTTCCGATACACGTAGCCAGTCAGCGGCAGTAATAAGGATCACTTCCCCAATGTTGTTCAACTGATCCACAATATGTGGCGTGAATGCAGCCAGCGCAGTTTCCAAAGCATTGAAATCAGCCTGTAGCTGAGTCACGTCAACACCATTGAATGTGGTGCCATGATATCCACCATCATTGCGTGTATTCGAACCTGCTCGGTAGTAAAGCCCCACACCAGAGCTCCGTGAGTATCGGCTCATTTTTTTCGTTGTTGCGCGCCTTTTTTGAAAGAATGATCAAGAAAAAAGATAAAGACGAAAAAGTGCAATATAAAAAATAAAAAAAAGAGCCAAAAGAGAAGAAAATGAAATCATGGATGCACAACAAGCATTGGCCCTTGTGGAGTCACAGCCATTGAAAGAGAACGTTGATAGTGTGTCACCATGTACACAGTTGCCTCATAGTCCGTAGGCTTTCCTCGGAATTCTGCACGGATTTGAAAGGCATGTTCGCCACCACACGGGCGTCCTGAAATTGCAAAATCTGAAACCTTTGTGTCTAGAGCAATGCTGTGAGACAGGGATTGATGCGGAATATAAAAGAACCCGCAGTGATCTTGCCATTCTTTCATAGTTGGGTAAATTGTACCTGCAAAATACTTTGCTTGATTTGACCACATGTCAGCACGTGCAGTCGTGAGCTCTTGGTCGCTGAGCGGTTCCGCTCCAAGATAGAAACGAACTGAGTTGAATCGCTTTGCGTTGGTTGTACCATCCGCAAGCAGCGGGTTTCCAAAAACACCAAAACGACCCAGTTCCGTGCGATTTTCAATGACTGCAAACACCTCAGCACGATCACGCGAACCAACAAGTCCATTGACCATGTTTGTGATTTGGAGTGTTGCGTTTGTTTGAGCTCCAGTGGTGGTTGTCACCAGTGTTGGAAATGGAAACACCATGCTGAATCCACTTGTTCGAAGACGTTGCTGCCAACTTGCACTTGTGACAGGGTTGCGATCAACCATGAGACGAATTTCCAGATTCTCATAGTTGACGGCGGTCACAGCTTGATTGGCTGTGGCAGCCCCTGCATTCAAATACTGAACAAACATGTAGTTGAACGGTTGGAATGAAAATCTGAACTTGAGCATCTTGGTGCTTGGTATGATCTTGTCATACGATTGAAAGGTGCCAAACATATCACCAAGTGAAAATTCACATCGCACATAGACGTAATTGATTGCATCTGCCGCCTTGGTGGTTTCGTTGTGATGACCTGGAGACAAATGTTCGTAGATTGGGTGAGAGATTGGGTGTGCAACACCTCGAGCATTTGCTGAGGTTCTTCCTTTTCCTACGCTAACTCCTCCAGCTGTGTTGACAATTCCCCAGTTGAGTCCGTTATACGGGGGAAATTCTCGGCTTCTGATCAAAGCCTCTGCAGCAGTGGCATAAGCACGCAATGAATATGCTCCGGCATTTCTGCAGGCCTCTGGAGGTGTTCTTGGCTCCATGTGCATCTTACGCAGTACATGAAAGTTTGGAGCATTGAACAACTCTTGCGCATCTTCTGTCTGTAGACTCATCTTTGCAAATGGCCACACATCCGCAATATGTGCCATGCGATCTTCGACTGCACCATATCCACATTCAACCTTGAGATCAAATGCGATGATAGTTGCAGCCAAATGACTGGCCGTGTTGGAAGGAATGTTGAAAAGAATCTCTACAGGAGCTGTAGCAAGTAGACTACCACTCATGAGAGAGTTCTCCGGAAAGATGCGCTTCTCAACAGTGTCAGATGTAAAGACACCAACTTGAGTGTAGCTATACTCTGGGGCAGTCACAACACCTTGTCCTGCAGCATTTGCTGCCGCAGCAGCAGCTTCTTGTTCTGGCATGGTAGGTCGTCTTGTAGGATGTGTAAGGTGGTGATACTAGTGCGCTAGTTGAAGTAGCATTCAATTGGGTCAATGGCTCTGAGTAAGAAAATGGCGCTCTTGCTTGCAAACACGCGCCTAAATTTCGTTGACGAATAGACACATTTTTGAGATTTTTGGCGCGAAACATATTTCACAATATGGTCAAAGAGACACCACTCCCACACCCGCATCTACAATGGACACACTCACTGTACGTCAAGGCGGTGCACCAGCAAAGGATCCTAGAAAGCTACGCAAGAACATACATGAGGGCAAAAAGAAGCGCCGCCCTTACCGTATCCACCGCGACAAGTCCGGGCAATACTATGTCAGAGCAGCAAACTCTGCACGCAAGTATCTCGGCACCAAAAAGCCAGACACAAACAGCACAAAACTCCACAACACACTAACTAGATGGTTGTCAAAGCAGAACACATCGGTTACTAGAAGACGTGGACTGAAAAAAGGACGTACACGCTGTGTACCTTGTCGCACAAGAAAAAAGAAAAATCCCAAGAAAAGAAAGACAAGCAGCAAAAAGAAAGCCAAGTCACGAAAAGGGGGGCCAAGATCATCACCAAACTCCTCTTCTTCGTCATCATCTTCTTCATCCTCATCATCATCATCTTCATCCAACGCTCCACCCAGCAACTTCAGCTCAACTGTGTCTGGCCCGAACATCACGATCACACAAACGCCACCACCTACTTTTGCCCCAACACCACAGGTTCAACAACCCGAGAAAAAAGGACCTGTCCCACTAGAGTATCCGCGTTACGAAGATCGATTTCAAAAGCTGCAAGAAGATGCCAAACACATTGGTCAGCAATCTTTCCGAAATCAGGAAAACTCCAACAAATTCGATGATCTCTTTGGTTTCAATCCCAATTTTCCACCACCAGGTGATGGACCAAGTGATTTGGATTTTAGTGATAATGATGCTGATTCAGATGATGATGGTAGTATTGATTTCACACCAAGCTTCACATTTGAAGATGTGGATGATGACCCCGACATTCCCATGAATCAACAAACTGGAAGAAGACCGCCACCTCCAGGTCCACCACCTGCAGCAGCTGTGCGTCGTGAAGATGCAAACGATCGTAAGCACAATGATGACGAAGAAATGACGCCAGTCATGTCAGATGACAATACGGGGGTTCCAGGTCCACCACCACCACTTGAGAGCATGGCTGAGTTTCAACGCCAAGTCAATGCCCAAAATGAGTTATTTCGTGAACAATTACGTCAGGAAAATGCTCAACAACACGCAAGTACACGCGATGAGATTCAAGATGTGCTCCAAGACAATTTGAGAGGCATTTATGAAGAACGTGACGCTGCTATAACTGGCATCAATGAAGCACGTGATGCAACTCTCAGTGATGTCCAAATTGCACAAGAAACACTCGCACTGATCAAGCCTGCACGCGATGAGTTTGAACAAGCAATGAATGAAAAGGAAGAAGAGATCAGTCGACGTCTTCAAGAAGCTGACCAACTTTTACGTGAGGTACGCGGTACCAATGCGCTTGGCGTATCAGATGTGGAACGTCAGCTTCGTGAATATGCTGGAATGCTAAACAACTTTATGGATGCAGAAACCAAGCGACGTCAAGATCGCGATGAGCCTGATGATTCAATGGGTGCTGAAGCTATTCCTGTCACCAGCAATGCGGAACTCGAGGATCTCAAAGAACAACTCCAACAAATCCAAAGTCAAATGCATCAAGTGCATGGTGCATTACGTGAACAAAAAGAAAGTGCACCAGATCAAAAAATGGCACAAGCAGATCAGCTTTCCACAATGTTTGAACAGCATAGTGCTCAATTGAATGAGAGAATGTTGAATATTGTACGTAATGCAAAACCCCTTGCGGACAAACAGGCACGTGCAAAAATTGATATGCTCATTCAAAACATGAGTGGCGTTCAAGAGCATATTGCTGACTTGCAAGATAGTCTATCGGACCAGTCAGGGAACATCAAAGACAATAGTGCAAAAATTGCGGAAAATTTTCAAGCAAGTCAAAATATTGTTGCCGACATAAGTCGAAACCTCAACGAGATCAACCGAAACAACGCAGCACGCAGAGAAAGAGCCATCAACAATGCATCTGTACGAAACAAAGCTGCGCGTAGACGTGAAAAAGATCGTGAAGCTGTCAACTCTGCAAGAGCGCTTTTGCGTATGAATCAAGGAGTCACTCAACTGAACGAAGATCTGCACAAGATGGTCAACTCAGCACCACAAGAAAGTGATGTAGAAGAAGATTCTGATTCTACAGATATCCCAGACACTCTTCCAAGTCCAAGTCCTTTACCAGACTTTAGTGATGATAGCAAGGGTCCAGCAGCACCACCACCACCACCAAACCCCCAAAACCTACACAGTAGTGATAGCAGATTTGATCAAGATCTGGGTAGTAGACAGTTTACACCACCACCGCCAGCTCCTCGTCCCTCATCAATCCCATTCAAGCCAAAAGTGCCGCTATTCAATGATGAAAAAGTGGGTCAAAAAAGAGGGCCACCACCATCACAAACTGCAGTCAACGTGCCAGTACAAACAAAAAGCTCGCAACCTGATGAAGTCATGCCTTCATTGGTGAGACAAGGTCAGCACATTTCCGATGTAAGCAATGCTGCATTAGACATGTTTGATGGAATGAGTCCTGGAGCATCAAGTGGTGATGAAACAGACGTGAGAAACACTGCCAACTTCGATCTAGGTGATGTAACTGCTGATGAAGTAACATTCAATCCTAGATCTATCAGCAATGTGGATTTCACTTCTGATTCAGAAACTGACACAGACATTGATCGTGTGTCACGTATTCCACACATGCATCAAGCTCCAGCACCAAAATCAAATCCAAGATCAAGCACTGTGAATATTCCAGTCCGAACGACAAACACGAAGCCTTCACGACCGGCACCACAACAGTTCAACCCAGAAATTGAGCCTTCCCGCAAAAGAGGACGTATCGATTCAGATTTCAAAGATTCAAGTATGGCAAACCGCGATGCTTTCGATACAGCAAAATCCATCCGCGATGCTGAAAGCGCTGATGAACACGGTAATCCGTCGGATGTTGAAGATTTTGCTACTGCAGAATCCCAAGGTGTCCAGACACCAACTGTTTCTGCTTCAGGTAGACGCATGCGACTCTACAAGGCTGGAAAAGCACTTTTCAAGTTCCAAAATGAGTCACATACCACCAATATGAATGGCATCAACAAGGAGACCTACGACTATGAATTGGAAAAAATGATGCAAGGATATCCAAAGTTCATTGGTGTATTCATGTCCGATGAGTTACATGATGCTCTTGAAAAGGGAATTTCAGAAGTCGGTCCCGTGTTCGGTCTCATAATGAATCTTGCAACCACAAAAGCCAAGTTTGGAACACACTGGGTATCCATTTACGTGGACGTAGCCCCAGATGGCCGTAAGCAGATTTGCTATTATGACTCACTGAATGACAAGATTCCATCAGCAACGTTACGTGAGCTCAAAAAATTTGCTCAGTTTTATTCTCCAACAACCAAAATCAAATTCAAGGTCAACAGCGTACAGCAACAAGCTGAAGACTCCAACCGTTGCGGATACTTTGCTGTACAGTTTTTGCAACATATGTTCAAGACAAAAGGTGATTTTGCTGAATCTTCATCTTTTCATCAAGCATTGAGTGAATGGCGCATGGCACATAAGGAAAGTGGCGCAAAAGCTCATCCATCCACACCAAAATTTGGATATTTGTGAATACAGCCCAAGAAAAAAATGGAACCTTCCATCACCACAGAAAAACCACAACGGTCCTACCGCATGACACCTGCAGCACTTGAACAGCGTAAAAAAGCGGCTCAAATAAGTAAGGACCGTCGGGCATTGATCAAGTCACAAGCTGAACAGTTCAAGCGTATCATGGACGAAAGAAGCAAAACCGCGCCAACACCGGACACAAAAATGGCGGGAACAGAAACGGATAACCAACAGCCACCCAACAGTGACATCAAGGAAGAAATGACCCCCACACAGGAGGATACTACAATGTCCACACCATCAGGTAGTGGTGAAAAAAGTGACACCGTCATTGTGGACGGAACTGCATTGGATGACAGCAAAAGCGCGATGCCCACACAAGCAGAAATTCAAAGAGCAGAAGAAGAGAAAAAAGCGCGCGCTTTTCCTCCCGCGATCCAAAACGCCATTGCGCATGCTCAAATCTCCCATTATCCTCCACATAGCAGTACACCGGGCTCGTACCATCACGCCATACACGGAAACATCAATCCCTGGGCAGGTGTCGCACAAGCGCCAACACAACAGCCTCCAAGTTTCTTCCGCACGGAAGAGCGCATACAAAATCTAGGGTCCACCAGAAAGAGAAACCGAAACGACAGCGAAGCACAAAGACAACCACTCAACAATACCGGTTTGAGTGCTGCATCTGCTGCAGCTGGTTTCCAACTTGACGCGTCCCTCAGCAGAGCTTTTCCCACCTCAAACTACGGATTCAACTCCAACACTTTTCTCAAGTTCTAGAGTTTCAACATGGCTTCCAGCATTAGCGTTCCTGCACAAGAACTCAAAAACAGTCGTGTATTCACTCATATGATCGGTTTGAACGCAAACTCTGCAACTAACACACAATATCCTGTGGAACTCGGAGAAATCAAGTCAAACCCTGGCTTTGTACCCAAGGTGATTGTCGTTCGTGCAAAGCTACTCACCAACATACATGGCTATGATGTAACTCCAGCAGCTCTCACCGGTAGCGTTCTTCTTTCCATGCCATCTCTTTTCATCAACAACTCCACCAATCCACACCACATGGCTCTATCACTCAATACGTGGGAAACTGTGGTAATTGATCGACGTAAGGCACAAGCCTATGACACCAATCACAAGTATACCATTGCTCTTGTCCAAGATCACACAGGCATCATTTTCACGCCAACTCAAAATGTGCCTTCTTCCAGCCCTGCAGCGCCTATTGCAGAACGTGTGCGCATTTTCCTCGAAATTGAATACAGAAACTGAGCAAAAAAAAAGCGCGCCAAAAACTCCAATCATGCCACCACGACTCAAAAATACGCCCAAAAGGGCGCACAAGCCGCCACCAGCTATAGACTTTGTTGTGCCCGAAGTCTATGTCAAAAGAAAGAAGTTCAAGGGTGATCACATCCTCAACTTTCCCAACTTTGTAATCTATGTGATGGCAAAACGGCGCAAAGGAAAAACATGCTTTCTCTACAATTGTATTCGATGGTTTGCAGATCCTACAACCACTGTGATCATCTTTTCCCGCTCTGCCAAGACTGATCCAACATACAAGTCATGTCTCAAGTATATGGAGTCCAAAAAGATTCCATTCATGACACGTCCAGGCATCAAGGAAACACCAGGTCCGGGACGTGGAAATGGTCTTCACTACTTGTATGAACTCATGGAGCTCATGAAAGAAGAAGTGGAAGAATACCGCCGAAAAGAAGAAGAACGTGACGAAGCACGCAAGCGTGCCCGCAGGCGTAAGGACATCAATGCTCCAGTTCAAGATGATGCCATGGTTGGACACTTGCAATTTGGTTTCAATGGGGATGTGCGCGGTTCACAACTTCCCGGCATAGAGAGCCCCATTCAGTGGGTCACAAACCAGGAATTCAAAAACTTCGAGCGTGAAGTATTCAACATGGGCCCACCAGAGAAGCATGAGCGTTTAGGACCAGAACCACGCTTCCTGATTCTCATTGACGACGAAGGAAAATCCATGCGTGATGAAACATTGTTACGATGCATCAAAAACAGTGCACACATCAACGCAACAGTCATTGTGGCCAGTCAGGGTCTTTTTGACATGTTCGGTGACTGTGTGGGTCAGATTAGTTACATGACTTTATTCTCAAAGACACCCAAGAAGAGATTGGACAGCATCTTGGATGAACTTGCACTGGACATCTGGCCGGAACAATTTTATGAAATTTATGAAAAGTACACCAATCCAGACATTGATGCCAAAGGAAAGATAGATCCCAACACCACACACAAATTTATCATTCTGGATGCTGTGGATGGTAAGATCCGAGCCGGTATAGATCCAAAGGACACTGTGTACTCTGAAGATCAAAAATGGTCTGAAGAAGAAAGAAATCGCCGAATCCTTGCAAAAAAAGCATCAAGAAAGTTACGCAGAGAAGTAAATGCTCCAAAGGATTCAACAAGTGAACTTCCAGACATACCAGCAACACCCACAACCACAACCACACGCAAGAGAAAAAGAACTCAATCATAAACTCAACTGGAAATTCAAAGTATCTTTCGTCAACGGAAAAAATGGCTCGCAAAAAACCTTGTCGCAAACATTGTCGCCGCGCCTCATCCCGCAAGGGGCGTAATAGTAATCGTAGAGGAAAGGGGTTTCTAGGGAGACTAAAGCGCGGTATAAGCAAGCATGTGAAGAAAGTGATCAAGGTTGGAAAGCGTGTGGCTACCTCTGCAGCCAAGGCTGTTGGACACCACGTCAAGCGTGCAGTCAAAAAAGGCGTCAAGGAACTTGGAAAGCAGGCCAAAAATGTGGCCAATGAGAGTCTCAATGTGGGCAAGCTTGCTGGCACCAAGGCATTTACACGTGCAACAAAGTCTGGAGATGGACGCTATCGCAAAAAAGGTGGTCGAATCATGTACGTAATGCGACCACGAACCCGTTGAAAAATACATTTTTTCAATTTGTACTCCTACTTCTTACCTACATACACTCAAGACAAAAATGGGCTCCCGTAAGAAAAAAAAGTGTTGCGGGGGATTCCGTATGGTTAGAAAAAGATCTGCAGGTGCACGGGTACGTCGTCGACAACTGCAACGCATTCAAGCAGCTGTTTCAGGAGGAAACATCTTTGGAAGCATTTGGCACGGTGTGAAAAGCGTCGGATCAACTGTAGCAAAAGCCGCCGCAAGTCGTGCAGCACTTTTGGCTCTCGGTCTCGGACGTCGTCAAAGACGTGGTGGAAGCCGTATTGGCTCCCTCAAGTTCTAATTCCCACGCTTTCGTCACCAAAAGCAAAAACTCAAAAAAGCCCGCGCAAAAAAAATACATCATGGATGGCTTCCGCTACAGGAACGCTGTCAAGACCACATCGGACTCAAAATTCACTATTGACCTACTACACGATAAGAATGAACGCTATGACTGGTTAGTACTCTCAAGTCTTTCCATTGAAAAAAGTTATTACGTGATTCAAACTGCTTCTCTCCTCACCATCGAACACACCACCGCTGGCGGCACTGTGGAGCTTACACTAGTCTTTCCTGAGGGCAATTATGATGCTCCTGGTGTTGCCACACGTATGAACACGGAGTTTAGTGACTATACCACCACTTCACCCACCGCCACAGGATTTGCTGACCGTTCCAAGTTCACAATCACACACACTGGTGAAACCGCGCTGACCGCACCATCTCGCATCAAGGTAGCAAGCGATGAACTGGCTGACATGTTTGGGCTACCACTCCACAACACCTGGTACTCTTTTGGTACAGCCCCAGACACATTTGAAAGCATTAATGCCATCAACTTTCAAAAACATGGTGCTATCAGCATCATATGCTCTGGTGCAGATGCGCGCCAAAACAGACTTGCCACCATTGACATGGCAAGTATCGACTATGGCAGCATTCTAGTGTACGCCCCGATTGATATCTTTCTAGATTCAGTAAGAATGGATACCATGGATATCACAACAGCATTCCACATGAGTCTAGTAGATGCCGATGATGGCATAACACAAATTCAGCTCAACGGAGTAAAATTTCGTATGGAACTAACGCTGTGGAGCATGACAAGTAACGTATCACTGAATATTCTCAATGCAGTTCGCTTCTGGTATGTACAAGAACGTGACAAAGCACGATCAGCTCAAAGACAAATGGCTTCTATTCCAGACAGTGGAGAGGAAACACAGCTAAAAACAAAACGATTGAAAGTGGACAGCGACGAGAAAGAATAAAAAAAGGCGGGAACTGTGACCTCAATCTTGGTTTTTTGCATGTTTCCGTAAAACGGTTTTTTCACGGTCAAGCGGAGGTCTCTCCACTCGATCATGTTGACAGGACAAACTGTCTGTAACTGGTGATGCATGGTTCGAAGAAGGATGCCCTTCTGAACTGGGTCTTGGAGTATCCGACTTCTGATCATGCAACGAATTTCTTGATACGCTACAAGCGCTTGTGGGTCTTGGAGTGTTCTGCTTACTATCTGAAGGACGTCTGTGATCTTGATCGTCCATTACAGAAGTTCGTGGAGAAACATCGGCACTTGTGGACATGTGTGTGTCGTTTTTTCCATCATTACAGCAGTTAAGACTTACTGCACATTGGCTTTCCACGCCACACAATTGGCTTAGTTTCTCACACAACCGAAAGCATGGAGCTTTAGGTACGCTCATTCCGATGATGCACCGGCAGACAGTGCGTCGAGGGGCTGTGTCTCAACTTCTTCTGGTTCAATCTTGGCCTTCTTTTTCTGAAGTCTCTTTGGAGATTTGGGAGGGACCGGCTTCTTGCGCTTGTTTGTGGTTGTGCACCCCTTGGCTGGCTTCGCCTTGGTTGGAGCTGAGCATGATAAAAATAAGAATGACAACCAGGACCAGGTAAGTCATCATGCCAATCTAAAAGAGGACAAAACACTACAAAAAAACTCACCATCAGAGTCATATTCATCCGACTCTGATTCCAACTCTAACTCAAATTCAGACTCTGACTCAAAATCTGATTCTGCTTCTGACTCGGAAGTCGTATAATGACTTGTTACGCTACCATCAGAAGCTAAAAAATCTTGCTCTACAGCATCACCTTCCCCATCCAATTCTGAATTATACTCTGATTCAGAACTAGCTTCAATCAAACCGTGTTTCTTCACAAGATCCACTACTTCGCCTTCATCTTCATCTTCTGATTCTTCTATAGAAGAATAATCACGTTCCCAACTACTTGGAGGGCTCTCACACTGTAATATTTTCCGTCGATTTACGTTCTTTCTCAACCTAGTCAGTGCACTAAATATCTTACCCTTTTTTTTTGCTTGACGCTTGCGTGGAGCCTTTTTCTTCTTACTGACTTGTTTGGAATCATCTTCTTCATCTTCTTCATCTTCTTCTTCTTCTTCTTCTTCCTCACCCGAGACATCAGTTTCTTCATCATCTTCTTCCACCACTTGTGTGGACTGAATATCCTTGAGAGGCGTCACTTTACCATCACGGTTTTCAAATCTGGTGTTTGGAACCATGAGCCCAGTGACTCGCCAAATTGGAACCAGGCTTTGACTCTTGGAGCTCCACACCATGTAGCGAAGCGTGATCTCAAGATCAAAACGACGAAGATCATCACCTTCTGCAATGCTCTTGGTCAGATCGCTGAGTTGTTCCACGGTGATGGGGTCATCCACAGGTCCACGCAGGCCGGTACTACCATCCAAAGAATAGCGCACCAGTTCCTCTCCTGTGTGTGGATTCTCAGAATAGACAGTGAGCCCCTTTGTAAGCAGTTCACCTGCATACTTGTTGCCATACACCTCATCATCCTTTGGAATGTATCCAGCAGTGACGGACAGCCAAACACTCTTGTAATTGACTCCGTCAGCATTTTTCTTCTTGCTCTCAGTCGTCATGGACTTGATTGGTACTGTTCCCACCAAAGTGTCCACACCTGTGCGTGCATTGATGATCGCAATCATACGCAAAATGTCCTCTACGCCTTTCACTTGTTGACAAGTGTCTGAATCGTTTGCCACCATGGCTGCTTGAACACCACCATCACGCTTCGTAGTGGCTTTTCCATACTTGCTCTCCTTCCAACCAGTGAAACTGAGCATGTCGCGAATATGGAATGTAATAGCTTGATCCTTGCCAGACCAAGCATACACATACAAGATCCCCTTGCTGTTGACACTCATTGTTGAAACTTCATTGATGTCAAACTCAAATGGATCCACTCCCCGTCCAATAACCAGATCAGGAAGGTTATCATTCCCAGTAGTAGGAGGCATGATACGAAGTCTTGGACTGAGAGGTGTTTCAATTGCTGGTGGGTATCCGTTGATGGCTCTAACAAATCCGGCATTCGTATGTCTAGCTTGGGAAAAGTTCATATGTACTAAAGACAAATGGATGAATGTTTTTTTTACGCGCGCTTTTTCAGGATTTTTTTCAATCTGCGCAACGAGTCGTTGCGTAGAAAATATCGTTGCGTAAGTCGTTGCGTAAAAAATAAACTCAAAAAAAATCTGCTATTTTTTACACATCCGCTATAAAAAATACAAGTCAAAAAAGTAGCAACTATTTTTTACTCCCCTTATGAAAATCACTTTTTATTACAGTATTTCTGTCGCAAGGAGAGTTATTTTCTATAACCCTCGGCATTTTCACACAATTTCGTTGTCGAATCGACCCCGGAACATCACACAGACAGTTTTTATATTTTTTGTCACCCAAATCAAGCTATTATAGGAGGTAACAAAGTCGTACAAGAGTTATAAAATATAAAAAAGAACATATTTTCAAACACTTGTTTCGACATATTGCACAACATCACAAAAAAATCAACCCATAAGAAAATGAGAAGGTTCAAAAATCCAAGTAGACAAAAGACAATCCAAATAGTCATCATGCATAGTAGCATCATAGCC
Source organism: Gemmatimonadota bacterium (assembly GCA_029262155.1). Classification (GTDB taxonomy): domain Bacteria; phylum Gemmatimonadota; class Gemmatimonadetes; order Gemmatimonadales; family GWC2-71-9; genus OFTM291. The sequence goes on along the minus strand of JAJCZW010000062.1, from coordinate 2,267 downwards.
ATAGCTCTTCAAAGCATTATCTTCAGACAACATCTCATTCAAAGAGTTCACCAGCAAAGAAAGTCTAAAAACACAGCTGGGATCCACGGAAATTCCATCAATGTGACTAAGAAACTTTCTTCTAAAATAGTACACAATACTTGCAAAAAAACGTACCAAGTCACGCAAATGAACATAAACTGTGGGAGTACCAGTTTTACGAGTCAATGTGATTCGCGCAGTATCCATCTCAAAGTTCGTACTGAATACACTCTTGCGATACAGTTTTTCAAAAACCTCAAAAATATAAGCTCTCATAGTGAGCTTAAAACGCGCACATGCTGGATCAACACAAAATAAGTCAGATCCTGTCTTCCACTCACATGCTGGAGCTTGTGGTTGTTCATGAGGACACAAGTAGATAGCTAGCAGTGAAACAGCATCCACACTATTTCCATACCAAAAATTGTCTCCTCGAAAAAAACAATCCATGGGAAATAACATATCATCACTTGAACCAGTACACGCATCAGGATCGTGCATTTGTGCACGAGAAGTCACTACTCCAATGCTATACAAAGTCTTAAGAAGCTTCACTCGATATGATCCACTTGAGTAAGTTGATCCAAAACCCATCACAATACGTCCGGGAGTTCTCACTCGATCAAAAGTGGCACGAAGCAAACTGCGTTCCACCTTACCTGGATCAGTATTAGGAGTAAGATATCCACGCAAAAACCGCTTAATACTCATGTACCCAAACAATGTGTCTGCATAAGCAAACGCTTTGGTAAATTGAGCAATTTCCTGTGGTGAATGCATAGGGACAAACCGGTTCAAATCCCGCATAGATTTCTTCGGATCACAAGTGTGAAATCTATCACACATATGGGCTCTAACTGGTGGACCAGTCATGTTTCGATTATACTTGCTACTAAGAAACTCAGTAATCAAATCACCCACTAAAAACGTATAGCAGCAGTCATGTTTTTTCCACATCTTTGACACTTGCTCATAACTTTTTTTCACACCAGTCATCATAATCCACAGCATGACTGCCTTTGCCTTGTGAAAATCGCTATCACAAGATACAAACAGGCTTGCAAACTTCTCAACCTGCACATTTGCTGTGGGAAGAATCGTTGGAAGATCAATATGTCCCACAAAGCATTCAGAAAAGCTAGCCTCTTCAGAAATCATGCTCAAATAATTGTCAGAGTTGAAAAAAAATGAGCACGAATAATCCTTCAACTTGTACTCCTGACGAATACGTGTTGCAATGGATCTAAAAATATAGCTTTCACGTTCTCTTAGTGAAATCATATTGGCGTGTGTTGATGGGTGTGTAGCATATTCCACCATATCATCCAAAAAATCTGGTGAAGAAGATTCCCCATGATGAATAAACGGTGGAGGTGCTGGCAGTGATTCCTTGGCATCACGAGTTGGAGATGGAGTCTCTAACAAGATACTCATACCAGAAAGACGTGGTTGAGCACATGGTAACTCATCCTCAGACACACCCATCAAAAGACTTCGACTCTGGGAACACTCAACCTCATCCTCCGAGTCATCTCGCAAAAAATCCGCAATCCCAGTATTTTTCGGCATCATTCCCGTGTCCTGCACCAAAAAACTCGGTTGGTTCAAATTTTGGTCCAAAAGTTCGGGCCCATCCCGAAAGACGTTTTGAGGTCCATTTCTTGGAGAAGTTGGACGACTAAGCACCGAGTGCTGGTACGGTGTGGGTCTAGCAACCACTGGAACCACAACACGACTACCACTGGGGTACTCTGGAGACTGTGGTATAGGCTGTGTGGTGAGTACTCTACCCGGGCGCTCCGCTCTGGAACGCTCCATCTTGCCATCACCAAACGAGAAACGCATGCTGCGGCGAGAAGGTCCACCAACTCTGTGAGTGTAGATGGGGGTTGTTGGGGGTGTATCAGGTACTACCAGACAGGTGCGTGCTCGGGAGCGTCGTGCTCTGGCTCTGCGTGGTTGTGGTGAGTTCTCATTGGATTCTGTGCTGGACATGATGTTAAGCAATAAGAGAGAAAAAGGTGGTTTGAATGAATGACGTCATCCCTGCAAGATATTAGGGATGTGCCAAACCCATATGTAAAATATGCCTTTTAAACGACATCATTACGGGAATATTCGACTTTTCGCACACATTGGGGCACATGCACTATAAATAGTTTTGCAAATCTGACTTCACCATTTTCGTGATGAATGACGGTCACACAGGGAGTGGGGGGTGTGACCGGCAAACACATTTAGTAGTA
>JAJCZW010000061.1 GCA_029262155.1 Gemmatimonadota bacterium | reverse complement strand
GCCCCAGATGGGGGAATCCATTGCAGAGGGCACGCTGTCCCGGTGGCTCAAGAAGGTGGGGGATAGTGTCAAACGGGACGAACCGATTTTCGAGATCTCTACCGACAAGGTGGACGCCGAAATCCCGTCCCCGACTGAGGGAGTGTTAGGGGAAATCCTGGTCCAGGAGGGAGAGACGGTCGAAGTCCAAACCGTGGTGGCCCGAATCGAGACGGATGCGACCGCCGATGTTACCTCGAGCGCTGCCGCGCCGACGCCGGCCGCGCCCACCCCGGCACCGCAAGCACCTGCCGCGGCACCTACGGCCAAGGTCGTTGCTCCCTCCGCCCCCCCTGCATCGTCGCCCGTGCGGTCCTCCAACGGTGCCGAATCGGCCGAGGAGCGTCTTCGCCGCAAATCGACGCCTCTGGTCCGAAAGATGGTGGCGGAACACAACCTCGACCTCGCCTCTATTCCTGGAACCGGGGTTGCGGGGCGGGTCACCAAACAAGATGTGTTGACCTATCTCGAGCGGGGTACCCCGGCGCCTCCTTCCGTCCCGGGGCAGGTGGTACCGGCCACCGTCCCGTCGACTGGCCCGGTACCAACGAGTGTTCACGTCCCGGAGGTGGATGCTTGGGACGGCGATCGCGTGGAGCCTTGGTCCAGAATTCGCAAACTCACGGCCGACCACATGGTCCTGTCGCGACGAGTCTCGGCTCACGTGGCGAGCGTGATGGAGATCGACTTCACGCGGGTCGCTCAGGTACGGGCTCAGCGGAAACAAGAATATCGGGAACGGGGGGTCAACCTGACGTTCCTGGCCTTCATCACCAAGGTGATTGCCAACACCTTACGTCAGCATCCGGTCGTCAATGCTGCCGTAAGCGGAGAGAGCACGATCTATCGTCGCGACATCAACATCGGTATTGCGGTCGCACTCGAGTGGGGGCTCATCGTCCCGGTGATTCGTCATGCCGACGAGCTAAGTCTGCTCGGTCTCGCCCGCGCGATAAACGATTTAGGCGAGCGCGCACGATCCAAGAGGCTCTCCCCCGACGAAGTGCAGAAGGGGACGTTCACGATTACGAACCCGGGTGTGTTCGGGAGTTACGTTGGGCTCCCGATCATCAATCAACCGCAATCGGCCATTCTGGCCGTGGGGGCCATTGAGAAACGTCCGGCCGTCTTGAAGGCGGCTGACGGCACCGACACGCTCGGCATCCGTACCATGGGGATGCTGGCGATGTCGTACGATCACCGTATCGTCGACGGCTCGGACGCTGACCGATTCTTGGCCGACGTGAAGCGGGGGTTACAGGAGTTTGCCGACTCCTCCCTCTGAGACGCTCCGTGCGCTCCGGGTCGCCAAGGTGCGGGTCTCCTCGGAGCATGTCGAACGCTACCATCTGGCGTTCGCGCGGTTCCGTGGGACCGTGTCCGAAGAGGGATGGCATGCATGGCTCTTTCGCGGGCGGGAGGAGAACCTGTGGCTTGAGTTCCTCGAGGGTCGGACCCAATCCGGCGGTCCTCTCCCGACACTCGGACATCGTTCCCAGCAGGCCGCCGCAGCGATGGAGGGTCTCCGGGAACTCCTGGATGAAAGCTGGTGGGAAGAATGCATCACAATAGGAAAGACGGCCGACACGCCGTCGGAGGAGTGAGGTGCGAATGACACGACGTGTAGTCACTATCGACAATAGCCAGTGGACTGTCACCCCCGCTGGTCGGCGAACCCAGTACATCAAGGATGAGTTTGCCCTGATCTTTTCCCACGGGGCTGGTCCTGAGTGTGAGCAACGCGTGGTGCGTTACTCGCCCCGGGAAACCATGGACCGCGTGGCCTCGTTACAGCGACTCTCCGAACACGAGTTACTACGCCTCTTCAGGCATTCCCAGCCCAGTTGGACCTCTCCCGAGCTCGGATACCGACGGTAGTGGGTATGATCGATCTCCACATGCACTCAACTGCGTCGGATGGCGTATGCTCTCCACGAGAGGTTGTACTCCGTGCCGCGGGACTCGGTCTAGAGGCGATCGCGCTCACCGACCACGATACCTTGGCTGGGGTACCGGAGGCGTTGGCGGCGGGTGAGCAGGCAGGGATCAGAGTCATAGGGGGCTGTGAATTTTCGGTCGCGGCGCCCTGGGGTGAAACGCATCTCCTGGGCTACTTCCTCCCGCTAGGGCATTCCGACCTCGAGGAACTTAACAGGCGTTGCCGAGCGGACCGACTGAACCGAGCTGGGGCGATGGTGCGGGCCTTGGGCTATCTGGGCATCTCGCTCGATTTCGAGGAGGTTGTCCAGGCGGCGAGCACCGAGGCCATCGGACGGCCCCACATCGCAAAATCCTTGGTCGAATACGGCGCCGTCGCGACGATTGACCAGGCGTTCAGGGAGTACCTGGGACGTGGACGACCAGCCTATGTTCCAAAACGCCTCCCATCGTTTTCCGAGGTCGCCGATATCGTCCACCTGGCGGGAGGTCTTACGGTGGCCGCGCACCTGAGTGGGCGAGCCACCAAGGCCGCGTTGGTACACTTTCGCGAACAAGGCCTCGATGGGGTGGAAGCGGCCCACCCCTCGCACTCACCAGAGATCAGGAAACGTATCTGTCGCCTTGCGGACGCCCTCGGGCTGTTGGTGTCCGGTGGGAGCGATTGGCATGGAGACGGTGTTGGGGCTCAGGCAGAGTTGGGATCCCAGGCGGTGCCGGTGGCGTGGCTTGACGCGATGGATATGGCCCGTGCCGTTCCTGCAGTTCCTGCCCGGTCGGGCCAATAATCGATAGAACCGGTGCCGTGTCTCGTACCGTTTCTGACCCGAACGACGGCCCAGCCGTCCCCAACGATGGAATGCCAATGACCGATCCAGCGACCACAGCGTTCGATGTAATCATTGTCGGCGGTGGGCCCGCGGGGCTTTGCGCAGCGATGTACGCCGGACGAGGGATGCTCCGTGCAGTTCTCCTGGAACGTGGCGTCACCGGTGGGGAGCTTCTGAACACGGAGAAGATTGAGGACTACCCCGGCTTTATCAGTATCCTCGGGCCAGACCTCGCTGAGAAGATGACGGAACACGCTAAGGCATTCGGTGCCGATATCCGGCAGGAGAATGTCGAGGGCATCCACCGTCTCCCCGATGGGGCCTTCGAGGTTCGGGCGTCGGAGGGCATTGTCTACCACGCCCCAACGGTGATTCTGACCGCCGGTGGGCTGCCGACGAAACTCGGCGTCCCGGGGGAAGAGGAGTTCGCTGGACGCGGGGTCTCCTATTGTGCGGTCTGCGATGGCGCGTTCTTCAAAGGGGAGACCATCGCCGTCGTCGGCGGTGGGGACGCGGCCGTCGAGGAGGCAGATTACCTGACTCGCTACGCCGAGAAGGTGTACCTCATCCATCGCCGGGATGCCTTACGGGCTTCTAAGCTCATTCAGGAACGAGCCTTTGCGAACCCGAAAATCGAGATGGTGTGGAACACGCGGGTTCTCGAAATGCGAGGCACCCCCGCAGGGCTCAACGAACTCCTCGTCGAGGATACTGTCGAGGGTGGCGAGCGAACCCTCGCCGTCACCGGGAGTTTCATCTTCGTGGGCTTCGTGCCCAATAGCGGCTTGATCAAGGAACATTTCGAACACGACGCGGCAGGCTATATCATCACCGATGATCGAATGATGACGTCGGTGCCGGGCCTTTTTGCCGCCGGTGATCTTCGAGTACAATTGACTCGGCAGATCACAACGGCCGTCGGAGATGCGACCACTGCGGCCATCGCGGTTGAGAAATACCTGACGGACCGAAAGGCGATGGCGGGTGCCTGAACTCGACTGTGTCACGATCCCCAATGGGCAGTTTGTGGAGAATTGTTATCTCCTCGGGGATCGGGAACACGGTGAGGCGGTCATCGTTGATCCAGGTGAAGAGGCCGAGCGATTCTTGGCCGAACTCGAACAACGCCGCTGGCGTCTTCAAGCGATCTGGCTCACCCATGCCCATATCGATCACATCCTCGGCGTGGGCACCGTCCATGATGCTACCGGCGCACCGGTGTATCTACACCCCGCCGATCAACCACTCTACCAGAACCTCCCCGCCCAGGCAGCCCAGTTCGGACTTCATGCCGCCATGCCGCCGCCGCCGGATCGGTGGCTGCAGCATGGCGAAACGGTCAGCATTGGTGAGTCGGCTTTTACCGTCCGACATACCCCAGGGCATGCCCCAGGTCATGTGATCTTTGTGGGGGATGGGGTCGTCCTCGGTGGTGATGTACTTTTTCAGGGATCCATCGGCCGGAGCGACCTTCCCGGGGCCGATGGTGCGGTCCTACTGGCGAGTATTCGTCGTGAAATGCTGTCCCTTCCAGACGACACCGTCGTCTTGCCGGGGCACGGACCCCAGACGACCATTGGTCAGGAACGGAGGACCAATCCATTTCTGATCTATGATCAGTGAGAGGCTGGACCGGGGGCCATTCCAACCAGCAACACGGTGGGTTCCGCGACATCGGTGACTCCATGCGGAATGGTTGCCGGGGCCCAGATCAGCATTTCCGGCTCCACGTCCATCGCGACGTCTCCCACCTGCAGGGTCGCCCGACCGGACAAGACCAGATAGAATTTGTCTGATCCCTTGTGGGTATGGAGTGCCTGAGATTGACCGGGCTCAAAACAGTTTAGCCCGAGAAACAGGAACTCACCCGAGGCGATGTCGACTTTACGAAATCGATCGGACGTGAATTGGGCACGATCACCTAACTTAATGAAGGCTGACATGTCAACTCGAATCGAAGAGGATCCCTTGGGGGAAAAGGCGGTGCCGCAAGAAGCGCTCTACGGCATTCAGACCCTTCGGGCGGTGGAGAACTTTCCCATCTCTGGTCTCAAACCCCTCCCCGCCTTTGTGGATGCCGTCATCTGGATTAAGGCAGCCGCCGCCAGCACCCACAAACGCACCGGTCGTCTGGAGGCGAAGCTCGCCGATGCGATCACGGACGCGGCCCAGGAAGTCCTGGCGGGGCAGCACCGGGACCAGTTCATCGTCGACGTCTACCAAGCTGGTGCGGGGACGAGCCATAACATGAACTGTAACGAGGTCTTGGCAAACCGGGCGAACGAGTCCTTGGGCCATGAACGGGGTAGCTACAGTCCGATACATCCCAACGACCACGTCAACATGGCGCAGAGCACTAACGATGTTATCCCCACCGCGATGCGACTGGCCGCGCTGGCCGTCCTGCCGCCCTTGCTCGATGCGATGCAGGGGTTGGCCGAGAGCTTTAGGCTCAAAAGCGAAGAGTTCGATGGGATCATCAAGTCTGGTCGGACGCATCTCCAAGACGCAACACCGATTCGGTTGGGACAAGAGTGCGGCGCCTATGCCCGAACAATTGCTCGCCATCGCGCGAAGATTGCCGAGGCGGCCGACTGGCTCCGGGTGATGAACATCGGGGGGACGGCAGTGGGGACGGGACTCAACGCGGAACCGGCCTATCCTGAGTTGATGGTTGAGGCGTTGCGATCGATTACCGGATTGGACCTGCGCGTCGCGGAGGACCGCATCCAAGTGATGCAATCCATGGGAGACATTGTCACTTTCAGCGGTGCGGTGCGTGCGTTTACCCTCGACCTCAACAAGATTGCTAACGATATTCGGCTTTTGGCGAGTGGACCACGTACCGGTCTTGCTGAAATCCTCTTACCCGAGGTGCAGCCGGGTTCGAGTATCATGCCGGGGAAGGTGACTCCGTCGATCGCGGTAATGGTGAACCAGGTGTGCTATCAAGTTCTGGGATTGGATACAACGGTCGCGATGGCATCGGAGGCAGGACAGCTGCAGCTTAACGTGATGATGCCGGTGATCACGCACAACATTGTGTTTGCGGTCCAGATACTGGCCAATGCCACCCGGGTGTTCGACGAGCGGTGTATCGCAGGGTTGCGAGCCGATGCGACGCAGTGCGCGCATTGGCTGGAGCGGAGTCCCGCGTTGGTCACCGCCCTTGCTCCCAAGATCGGGTATGCTGCGGCGGCAGCCCTTGCGAAGGAGGCGCTCGCCACGGGCCTCACGGTAAAGGAGCTGGTGACCAAGAAGGGAATACTCGACGCCAAGGAGTTGGCGGAGGTCCTGGACCTCCGTGCAATGACCGAGCTGGGAGTCCCGGGCGAGAGCGCCTGAGTCGTGCCCGCCTGTCGTGACGCACGCAGAACCTCATGGTGGGTACTATGCGAATAACTACTTGGACTGAATACAGCCTGATTATTGCGATCCATCTTGCCAAGGCGGATGGTGCCGGCCCAGTGGCCGCCCGCGAGATCGCGACCACGGAACGGCTCCCGGGTGACTACGTGGAGCAGATTCTCCTCCGACTCCGCCGGGCGGGGTTGGTGGAGAGCGTTCGGGGCGCGCGAGGAGGGTATCGACTCTCAAGACGACCAGAATCGATCACAGTCCATGATGTGATGGCCGCGTGCGAGCGACAGAGCTTTGCGGTACCGTGCGTCACGCATCCAGTGGATGGCGAACGCTGCCATCCAGATGCGAACTGCAGCGTCCGCCCGGTGTGGGCAGCCATGCAGCGACGCATTGACAGCCTACTCTCCAGCGTTTCCCTCGGTGACCTCCTCCTGGATGAGCAGGCTGTGGAGGAGTTGGTGTCCATCACGAGCGATTGATTACGGTATAAGGGGCTGAAAAAGCGGGCATGGGAGAGATCCCATAGGCCCGCGTTTCACAAGAGAACACTCCGATTTGGCATGCCGAAGGGGGGACTCGAACCCCCACGGGCTTGCGCCCACTGCGCCCTGAACGCAGCGCGTCTACCAATTCCACCACTTCGGCGAGGAGCGCAAACCTATTGGACCAATAGGCTTGGCGTCAAGTCGCGCGTTGCTTCCTCCGGCGAGAGGGCCTATCTTTTGCACTGATGGTGAGTTATGGCAATCAACCCGTCCCCTGAGCCCGATCGCGGAGCGCGAGTATCGATCGCCCGAAACCCGCGGGCAACCCACGACTATGAGATTCTCGATCAGTGGGAAGCTGGGGTCGTGCTGACGGGCACCGAGGTGAAGAGCTTGCGTGCCCGGAAGGCGTCGATCAAGGGTGCTTTCGCCCGGATCGCGAAGGGAGAGATTTGGCTCGAGGGGATGCATGTTACACCCTACGAGCAGGGCAATCGGTGGAATCACATCCCCGATCGCTCGCGGAAACTCCTTCTGCATCGGCGTGAAATCCAACGACTCATCGGTGCCGTGGAGCAACGGGGCTTGGCGATGGTTCCGCTCGAACTCTATTTCACCGATGGACGGGCCAAAGTGACGTTGGCGCTCGGACGGGGCAAGAAGCTCCACGACAAGCGCTCCGCACTCAAGAAGCGGATCGCAGACCGTGAGGTTGCCCGGTCCGTCGCGAGTGCCTTAAGGGGGAAGAGTTGAGATCCGTCGCTGGAGTCGTGGTCCTCTCGCTGGTGTGTGGTGGGACAACCCTAGCGCGTGCTCCGGATGCCGTCATTGTGCACACGGCCCGCGGCGAAACTCGAATCCCGCTTTGGAGCACCCCGGGCACCGGTCCCCTTCTTTCTGCTCCCGCACTCCTGAACGCTCTTGGGGGCGCAATCGAGTTTCGTGGCGCGTGGGCGGAGGTCGTCCTTGGGTCCGAACCGTTTCGGTTCTTGGTGGGTGCGCCACTGCTCGTCCACGGTTCGACGGTGCTGCCCCTGTCTGCACCGGCGTTGATGCGGGGGGATACCCTCTTTGTTCCACTCCAATTCGTGGCAGAGATACTGCCAAATCGACTCGGCGCTCGGTTCCGATGGGATATACGGGAGTCTCGTCTCGCCGATGATACTCCGGCGCCCACGGTGGCCGCCATCGCGGCAACAAGTGCCAGCAGCACGCCACCCCCTGGCGCGAATGGTTTGCGGAGGAAACACTCGATCGCCATCGACCCCGGTCATGGTGGAGTCGATCCGGGAAACCCTGGGATCTATTTTCCGCGCGGCATTCGGGAGAAGAACGTCACCCTCACCATCGGACTCCTCCTGCGCGAAGAGTTGCGACGCCGGGGGGTGGGTGTGCGGATGACCCGCACGACAGATACGCTCATCAACCTTGGTCATCGTGGACGAATCTGTACCGATGACTGCGAGCTCTTCGTCAGCCTCCACGTCAACTCACTCGAGCGACGGCGTGGATACACCAAGGTACGAGGGTTCGAGACCTATTTCCTGGCGGAGGCGAAGACGGAGGAAGCCGCGCGCGTGGCTCGAATGGAGAACGAGGCGGTGCGGTTTGACCAGGACAACACCGGCGAGGGCGATCTCAATGGCCTCGAGTTCATCATGAAGGATCTCCAGATGAACGAGTACTTGAGAGAATCAGCTCGCTTCGCGTTCCTCGCACAGAACAGTCTTGGACGGGTGCACACCGGGGATGACCGAGGAGTCAAACAGGCGGTATTCCAAGTGCTCACGACGGCCCGGCGGCCGGCAGTCCTCATTGAACTCGGCTATAGTACTAACCCGAACGACGGAAAACTCCTGACGAGAAAAGCCTCCCAGCGGGCCATTGCCAGTTCGATTGCAGATGCGATCATGACGTATCTGATTGAGTTCGAGCGTAGGGCCGGATTTGCGGGGGATACAGCCACGGGACCGAGTCGGTGACCTCGCTGCAGCGAACTGTTTTTGGCACCACCTTCCAGAATCCACTTCTTCTTGCTGCTGGGACGGCAGGGTTCGGCCGTGAGCTGGCGGGGACAATTGACCTCGACCTCATTGGCGGCCTTGTCACGAAAGCCGTCTCGCTCAGGCCCCGAGACGGAAATCCGCCTCCTCGGGTCACTGAGTTCAGGGGGGGGATGCTCAATGCAGTTGGATTGGCTAATCCTGGGTTAGCGGTTGTTCTGGAACGAGAACTGCCGTGGCTAATGAGTCACTGCTCACGCGCTCGGATTGTGGTGAATGTGGTTGGGTTTGAAGAGTGGGAATACGCCGAGGTGATCAAGGGACTCGAAGGGGTCGAAGGCATCTCAGCGTTTGAACTCAACCTCAGCTGCCCCAATACGGCCGCAGGGGGTGTCGAGTTTGGGGTCGACCCCGAAGCGGTGTCGCGTATTGTTGCCGCTTGTCGTCTCACGACCCCTGTGCCACTCCTCGTGAAGCTCTCCCCGGTGTCCGCCGACCTGCCTCACCTCGCCCGAACAGCGTCGGCTGCTGGGGCCGACGGTGTCACCCTCATTAACACCATGCCAGGATGGCTTGGGCGTGGGGATGGGGAACCGGTGCTGGGAAACGGTTTTGGCGGTGTAAGTGGACCGGCCCTCTTGCCGATCGGGATAGCCGCGGTCCGGCGGGTTAGAGCCGCGCTACCTGACTTCCCGATCGTGGGGGTTGGTGGGGTGCGGAGCGTCCACGATGTGATCGCATACCAGGACGCCGGGGCCGACCTCATTGGTATTGGAACCGGGGCCCTCGCGACTCCCCGCCTTCCGGAACGCATTGTTCGGGACCTCGACCGGGCCCAGAACAGTGGCTGAGCTTGTTCTCGCCCTCGACCTGCCCGGAAGGGACCCCGTTCTCCATCTGCTGGACCAAATTGGGGGGCCAATCTGGGTAAAGGTCGGCCCGGTTTTGTTCAACCGTGGGGGTCCCGATCTGGTGCAGGAGCTCATCGGCCGGGGACATACGGTATTCTTGGATTGTAAGTGGCATGATATTCCATCTACGGTGGAACGAGCGGTCGAGTCGGCAGGTGTGCTCGGGGTGAGCATGGTGACAGTCCATACCTTGGGAGGGAAGGCCATGCTCGAAGCGGCAAAGACAGGAGCAGAGAAATCGGGGACGAAGGTTGTTGGGGTCACGGTGTTGACCTCGCATACGCCGGAGCAGTTCGGGGCCGCCGTGGGACACGCGACCCCGGATCTCTTACCGGAAGTCACCCGGCTCACCGGGGTTGCGAGGGATGTGGGCCTGGACGGTGTGGTGTGCTCTCCGCTTGAGGTGTCAGCCGTTCGCAATGTGCTGGGGTCTGGGTTTGCCATCATTGTCCCTGGCATCCGTCGGGCTAAAGACCAGCAGGGCGATCAACATCGGCTTGCAGAACCTGGTGTGGTGATCGAACAGGGGGGCACCCACCTAGTGGTCGGGCGACCCATTTACAACGCCACTTCTCCACCGGACGCGTATCGTGCCTTCCGGAAGGAGATCCAATGATCCTAAAAACCATCCTTCTGACCGTGCTTGCCGTGGCACCAGCAGGTGGGGAGATGATGGCTCAAGGCAACTCCATCTCGGAACAGGCGCGGGTGGCAAGCCAGGCCTGGCAGGCCCACGATATCAGGCTCTTGGTCAAAGGCTCCAATGGGGTGCAGGTCAATCTTCCGGGAGCGGAGCCGTCGGTTGCATTGGCCGAGGCGCAGGCCATCGCCACCCTGCGGACCTTTGTAAGCCGGACCGAAGAGCTCCGTGTGACGGTAACGGCCGCGAGAGCGGTCGGGGCTGGCCACGCGTACGTCGAACTCGGAAGAAGTTACCGGGTGCGGGGGACCCAAGAAGACCTCTCCCAGAGAGTCCTCCTTGGATATCGTCTGGTGAACCGGCGATGGGTCCTCACAGAGGTGCGCGTGCTGGAATAAGTTCCCTTGCAAAGACCCTGGGCCGGCCCTATATTCCGAAGCTTTTCAACAACCTTGGGCTCCGGGAGATGCTGTGAAGGTACGATCGAGTGTGAAGCCGATCTGCGAACATTGTAAGGTGATCCGACGGGCAGGAGTCGTTCGGGTGATCTGTAAGCGAAATCCCAAGCACAAACAGCGGCAGGGATAGGCCCGTATGGCGCGCATAGCAGGTGTCGATCTTCCAAACGACAAGCGGGTCTTGATTGCCCTGACCTATATCTTTGGCATTGGGCTCTCAACCTCCAGGAGGCTCTTGGAGGAGTCGGGCATCAACCCGGATATCCGGACCCGTGATCTGTCTGACGCTGAGGTCGCTCGGCTCCGCCAGTGGATCGACCGGTACCTTCGCGTCGAGGGTGCCCTCCGGACCGAAATCGCGATGAACGTCAAGCGATTGATGGACATTGGGAGCTATCGGGGTATGCGTCATCGTCGGGGTCTCCCCTCACGGGGCCAGCGTACTCACACCAACGCCCGGACCAAGAAGGGCCCGCGGCGTGCCATCGCCGGTAAGAAGAAAGCGACGAAGAAGTAGCCTATGACCACTAGTAAGGGAACGAGCGGCAAGCGCTCGAAGAAAGTCGTCGAATCCGAGGGCGTGGCGCACATCTCCGCGACCTTTAACAATGTGATTATCACCATCACCGACCTGCAGGGCAATGCGCTCGCTTGGGGCACTGCCGGTAAGGCGGGGTTCAAGGGCTCCAAGAAGTCAACGCCTTTCGCCGCGACGGTGGCGGCCGAGAACTGTGGTCGCGAAGCGGTCAACTTGGGGGTCCGACGGGTCCATGTCCTGGTCCAGGGGCCTGGCTCGGGCCGCGAATCCGCAATCCAAGCCCTGGCCTCGGTCGGGCTGAAAGTCGTCTCCATCAAGGATGTCACGCCGATTCCCCATAATGGGTGTCGGCCTCCCAAGAAGCGTCGAGTCTAGCCCATGCGTTATACCGGACCATCGTGTCGGCTCTGCCGTCGAGAAGGCACCAAGTTATTCCTCAAGGGCACTCGCTGTCTGACCGAGAAGTGTGCCGTTGAACGACGTGGCTATGCGCCGGGACAACATGGACAAGCCGGCGGTGGACGTCCCCGGAAGCAGTCCGAATACGCCAAGCAGCTGCGTGAGAAACAGAAGGTCAAGCGGATGTATGGCCTCTCGGAGCGTCAGTTCCGAAATGCCTATGAGCACGCCTCCCGCCTCCCCGGAGTGAAGGGGACGAATCTGTTGCTGGCTCTGGAAACCCGGTTGGACAATCTGGTCTATCGGATGGGGTTCGCCACGAGCCGGAAAGCGGCTCGACAGCTGGTGATGCATGGTCATGTACAAGTGAATGGCCGGCGCCTGGACATTCCGTCTGCCCAGGTGGTGATCGGACAAGAGGTCCGGGTCGACCCATCAAGTCGGGAATTACTGTCCGTCAAACTGGCAAAGGAAAGCGCGGGTCGAGGGGCCCCGATGTCATGGCTCTCGGTCGATATGGACAACGCGGCGGGACGGATTACCGAACTCCCCGTCCGTGAGGCTATCCCGGTCAACGCGCAGGAGCAGTTGATCGTCGAGCTCTACTCGAAGTAACGGGACCGGAAAATCGCATGAGCATTGATCTGACAGGACTCGTCCGCCCCCATCTCGTCGAGATGGTGAAGCGGGAGGATAATCCGAACGCCGCAGAGTTTCGCTTGCAACCGTTGGAGCGAGGCTTTGGGTACACGTTGGGCAACGCCCTTCGGCGCCTGTTGCTGTCGTCCCTTCGGGGTACGGCCGTGTGGGCCTTCCGATTGGATGGTGTCGTCCACAAGCACCAGACGATTAAGGGTGTCTTGGAAGACGTTCATCAAATCGTGCAGCGGCTCAAGGCGCTGACCCTGGTGCTCGATGAGGATGTCGATGAGGCGGTTCTCAAGATCCATCGAGACGGCGCCGGCCCGGTCTATGCCCGCGATATCGCAGACCATCCTGCAGCACGGATCGTCAATCCGGATCACCTGCTCTTTACTCTGCAGGAGGATCGGGATATTTCGATGGAACTCTATGTGAACAAGGGAAGAGGGTACATCGAGGCCGAACTCCACCCCTTTGATCGCTCGCTCCCAGTCGATGTCATTCGCATCGATTCGATCTACAATCCCGTTATCCGAGCCAACTTCTCGGTGAATGAAACCCGGGTTGGGCAACGGACGGACTATGACCGGCTGGCCATCGCGATCGAGACCAACGGGACGATCACGCCAGAAGATGCGATCGCCTATGGAGCGGCGTTGGCTCAAGAACATTTCAGATACTTTGTCGAGTTTGGCAAGGTGCCCATGGCCCGCCCGGTCGATGAGTCCGAGGCGACGGTGGAGCACGGTCTCCGGACCCGTCTTGAGCAGCCGATCGACGACTTTGGTTTGTCGGTTCGATCCCTCAATTCGCTGAAGAATTCAAATATCCGGGTCCTCAAGGATCTGGTCGAATTCACCGAGGAGGATCTTCTCAAGGTCAAGAATGTTGGCGAGAAGGCCGTCTCTGAGATCGCGGACCTGCTCCAGCGCGAAGGCCTGAAGTTTGGAATGGTCTTCGAGGAGATCGACGGAGAGCTGCGAATCGTGAACGGCGGTTCGGAACCAGGCGCCTTGCAGGTCCGGACAGAAGAGGTGGGGTAATGCGGCATCGCCATAAAGGACGCCAGCTTTCGCGTACAGCGGCGCATCGGCGTGCGTTATTGAATAACCTTGCCGCGAGCCTGTTTACGCATGGTGGGATTGTGACCACGACGGCCAAGGCAAAGGAACTGAGACCGTTCGCCGAGCGGTTGATCACCCTCGCCCGCCGTGGCGACCTCCATGCCCGACGGCAGGTGGCGCGCCGGATTCAGGATCGGGCGGTATTGGGCCGTCTCTTCAGCGAGATCGGACCCCGTTTTGCGACGCGACCAGGTGGATACACCAGGATTCTTAAACTGGGCCATCGGGTCGGAGATGGCGCGGAGACGGCCCGCATCGAGCTGCTTCCCGAATGAGGCCTCCGGCAGGGACTCATCCAGATACAACAAAGGGGACCAGCAGGTCCCCATTTTTTGAACAGATCAATTGGACAGCCCATCCCCAGGCCAGGTGGGTGTCAGCCGACCTTGACCACCTTGCCACTCTTAATGCACTGGGTGCACACCCGCACTCGTTTGGGCTGGCCGTCGACGAGGGTCTTGACCGTCTGGAGATTGGGGTACCAACGTCGCTTCACCCGGTTGTTGGCGTGGCTCACATGGTTGCCCGTAATCGGGCCCTTGCCACACATGGTACAAATCCGCGCCATGACAGTCCTCTCCTATCCTTCGTTCAAAGCCAGCCACACCAGAAGCCCTATAATATACTTGGAAACCTCTTCGGACCTCAACCCACGACGGAGGACCCGTGCCAACGGCACTCATAACTGGAGTGACGGGTCAAGATGGATCCTATTTGGCGGAGTACCTGCTCCAGAAGGGCTACGAGGTTGCGGGCGTCGTCCGTCGAACCAGTCACCACAGCTACGAGCGGATTGATCACCTCCTGGACAAGGTTCAGGTAGTGACGGCGGACCTTCTCGACCAGCATTCGCTCACGACCGTAATCCGGGACGTCGAGCCCGACGAGGTGTATAATCTCGCCGCCCAATCGTACGTCCCGACATCGTTTTCCCAGCCGGTCCTCACGGGCGAATTTACCGCCCTTGGGGTCACTCGGATGCTAGAGGCCATCCGATTGGCGCGACCGGGAGCGCGCTTCTATCAAGCCAGTTCATCGGAGATGTTTGGCAAGGTCACCGTGAGCCCCCAAAACGAAGCGACCCCGTTTCACCCCCGGTCGCCCTACGGCGTGGCCAAGGTGTACGGCCACTGGATTACGGTGAATTATCGAGAATCGTACGACCTCTTTGCGGTGAGTGGGATCCTCTTTAACCATGAATCACCACGCCGTGGAATCGAGTTTGTGACTCGGAAAGTGACTGACGGGGTTGCCCGTATCAAACTGGGGCTCGCGACGGAACTCAGGTTGGGCAACCTGGATGCACGCAGAGATTGGGGATTTGCCGGAGACTATGTGGATGCGATGTGGCGGATGCTGCAGCAGCCGGAGCCGACCGACTATGTCATCGGTACAGGCGTCACGCACAGCGTGCGGGACCTGGTCGAGGCAGCATTTGCCCATGCGGATCTTCGGTGGGAAGACCATGTCATCACCGACCCCGCCTTCACCCGACCGGCCGAGGTCGACCTTCTTCAAGCCGATGCAGAGCGAGCACGGGCCGAGTTGGGGTGGAGTCCAACGGTCGAGTTCAAGGAATTGATCGCGATGATGGTCGATGCCGATTTGGAGCGTCTTGCCGTCCGATGAAGGTGCTTGTCACCGGTGCGGAGGGGTTTGTGGGACGTTGGATGGTCGATGCCCTCGTGGGTGCTGGGCACGAAGTCCTTGGGACCCATTTGCAGGCCACGCCACCGCCGAACAACGACCGATGGGGACGTCGGGCACCGGCCCAGTGGCACCGGCTCGATCTGGCTGAGGATACACCACACCCCGAGGTAACCAGCGCGACCGTGGACGCCGTCATTCATCTTGCCGCCGTCTCCTCAGTGTCCGAAGCATCGTCGTCTCCCGCTCGTGCGTGGGAAATCAACCTCATCGGCACCGCCCGTCTTCTCGGGGCGATTGCTGTCCATGGAAGCCCACGGGTGCTGATCGTCTCCACCGGTGAGGTGTACGGTCGGGGCATTGGGACGAACAGCCGCTCAGAGGCGGACCCTACTGCGCCACGATCGGTGTATGCTGCCTCAAAGGTGGGGGCTGAGATGGTTGCCTTCGATCTCTGGGAACGGATGGGGCTTCCGGTCATCGTTGCCCGACCATTCCCCCATACCGGCCCGGGACAGGACTCAAGGTTCGTCGTTCCTGCCTTTACCAGCAGATTGGCGGAGGCGGCCAGGAGCGGAGCGGAAACGGTACCTACGGGTAACCTTGATCCGATACGTGACTTGCTGGATGTCCGCGATGTGGTGAGGGCCTATCTCGGGCTTCTCACCGAGGGCGAACCGGGCGAGGTCTACAACGTCGCTCGGGGAGAAGGAGTGTCGTTGCGTGATCTCTTTGCCATGATTGCCGGTATCGCGAAAACGACCGCCGCGCCGGTCATCGACCCGTTGCTCGCCCGACCAAGCGATATTCCCCACTTGGTCGGGAACGCCGCCAAGCTTCGGGAACGAACCGACTGGAGTCCGTCAATCGATCTCCTTCACACCTTGCAAGAGATGGCGCATGCCGAAACGGACTGACCTTTCGTCGATCCTCCTGATAGGGAGTGGCCCGATCGTCATCGGTCAGGGGGCGGAATTTGATTATTCTGGCACCCAGGCTGCGCGCGCCCTTCGGGAGGAGGGGTATCGCGTCATACTGGTGAATTCGAATCCAGCCACGATCATGACTGACCCCGAGATCGCCGATCGTACCTATATCGAACCAGTGACTGCCGAGTGGGTCGAAAAGGTCATTGAGCGCGAGCGTCCCGATGCGCTCCTCCCAACGATGGGCGGGCAGACCGGTTTGAACGTCGCGATGGAGTTGGAGCGGTCGGGGGTGCTGGAGCGGTATGGGGTGGAACTCATTGGGGCAAACGAACGAGCCATTCGAATTGCGGAAGATCGAGAAGAGTTCGCCGCCGCAATGCGTCGGATCGGGTTGGCGACACCGGAGGGGAATACCGTACGCTCGGTTGAGGATGGTCTGGTTGCGGTCGGACGGACCGGGTATCCGGCAATCTTACGACCGAGTTTTACGCTGGGTGGCACCGGGGGAGGGATCGCCTACAACCCCGAGGAATTCGAAGCGATGCTCCGGCGAGGGCTTGCACTCTCTCCCGTTGAATCGGTGCTGGTGGAACGAAGCATCCTTGGGTGGAAGGAATACGAACTGGAGGTAATGCGGGACGGGGCGGATAATGTGGTGATCGTCTGTTCGATAGAGAACATTGACCCAATGGGAATTCACACCGGCGATTCGATCACCGTGGCACCTGCGATGACCTTGAGCGATGTGGAATACCAGCAGATGCGCGATGCCGCGACCAAGATCATTCGCGAGATAGGCGTGGCCGCCGGCGGGTGCAACGTCCAGTTCGCGGTCGACCCCGACACCGGGGAGCAACTCGTTATCGAAATGAACCCGCGCGTATCCCGCTCAAGTGCCCTCGCGTCGAAAGCCACCGGGTTTCCCAT
>JAJCZW010000060.1 GCA_029262155.1 Gemmatimonadota bacterium | reverse complement strand
CATCATGAAACACTCGGCATGCCCAGCCGTAAGGGCATTCCCGTTTAGCGAGGATGTGATATGACCGTACCCGCCTCCAGACCCCGGGTCGCCTTTCCTCAAATAGACGGCGTTTCATGGGAACATCCAGCCGACCGGGCTGCTCTTCAGACCCTTCGCGCCGTCCCGGGATTTGACGATGTTGTCCGCAAGATTATCTCGATCCTTGGAGGTGAGCAGGGCATTCGGCTGATCTTCCAGGGCAACTCCGTTCGCACCGGTCCCACCCAATTCGCCAAGGCGCATGGAACCCTCGTAGAGGTCGCCACAACATTCGATTGGCCGGAAGTCCCTGAGCTCTACGTCACCCAGACCCCGGTATTCAATGCCGGAGCGTACGGGATGGACCACCCGTTCATTGTTCTCCATACCGCTGCGCTCGAGATCCTCAATGAAGAGGAACTCCGTGTTCTGATCGCCCATGAGATGGGGCATGTCGTGAGTGGACATGCCCTCTACCGCACCATCGCCGAGATCCTCCTGGCGGTGAGCTTTTCTGCCCTCCCGTTCTTGGCGGGCATCGCACTCCTCCCGATTCGGCTCGCGGTCCTAGAGTGGTCGCGCAAGGCCGAACTCTCGGCTGATCGTGCTGGACTGCTCGGTTCGCAGGATGTCATGGTCGCCCAGCAACTATTCATGAAGATGGCAGGTGGGAGTCGCGGGGCGCTCAAAGCCGGTGAGATGGATCTTGAGCCGTTCATGGCCCAGGCGAACGAGTATCTCCAGACCAACGAAGGCCTCGATGTTGTGTACAAGATCCTGAACACCCTTGGCCTCACCCACCCGATGAACACGATTCGGGCGGCAGAGTTACAACAGTGGGTCACCGGCGGAGACTATGAGCGCATCCTCAGCGGTGAGTATGTCCGCCGTGGTGGCGAGGCGAAGTCGCGTCCGTTGGGTGAAGAGTTCGGCGCGGCCCGTGATTACTACGCGCATGAGGCCAGGGATGTCGCGAGCAAGGTCGCCGATGCGGCGAAGCGAGCGGCGAGCGCCGCCACGGAGGCCTTCCGCAAAGCGCAGCGTTCGTGAGGCTCTTGGTCGTCGGCGGTGGGGGCCGGGAACATGCCCTCACCGTCGCCTTGTTACGGCATGACCCTCAGGCGACGGTGTACTGTGCTCCTGGTAACCCTGGCACCGCCCCCATCGCAACCAATCTCCCGATTCCCGTCGACGATATCGATCGCATCGCCGACGCCGTCGACATGCTGGGGATCGACCTCATCGTCATTGGTCCCGAGGTGCCGCTCGCCCGGGGACTCGCCGACCGGCTCCGAGCCGAAGGGCGATCGGTTTTTGGACCTGGTCGTGGGGGCGCGCAGATCGAGAGTTCCAAGGCGTTTGCCAAGGAGGTGATGCAGTCGGCCGGGGTCCCAACCGCTGCGTATGCCATCTTTGACGATCTCCACCAGGCGACCGCATATGTCGACACTCACCCAGAACCGCTCGTGGTTAAGGCCTCGGGCTTGGCAGCCGGCAAAGGGGCAATTGTCTGTGAGACACGAGCGATGGCCCGACACGCGCTCCAGAAGATGCTCGGCGACGGAGCCTTCGGTTCGGCGGGCGCGACGGTGGTTGTCGAATCGTTCTTGGAGGGAGAGGAACTCTCCGTCTTCGCTCTCACCAATGGGACCGACGTCGTCCTCTTTCCCTCGGCGCAAGATCACAAGCGTCTGCTCGAAGGCGACGAGGGACCCAACACGGGGGGGATGGGTGCCTACTCCCCCGTTTCGATTGCAACCCCAGCCCTCCTGGACCGGGTCACCCACGAGATCCTGCTCCCGACGCTGGGGGAACTCTCTCGCCGCGGAGCCCCATTTCGAGGGATGCTCTACGCCGGGTTGATGATCGCTCCTGATGGAGCCCCTTCGGTTATCGAGTTCAACTGTCGGTTTGGCGATCCGGAGGCCCAGGTTGTCCTCCCATTGGTGAAGGATGGGCTGATCGATGCCTTAAGGGCCGCCGCCGATGGGAAGCCGCTCCCTCCGCTCCACTTCACCGATGAGTCTGCCGTCACCACTGTCCTCGCCGCCAAGGGGTACCCCGATGCTCCGATCAAGGGTGACGTGATCACGCTGCCCGAGCGGTTTCCTCCAGGCACCGAACTGTATCATGCTGGAACCACACTCGATGCCGATGGCCACCTCAAGACGGCGGGGGGAAGAGTGTTGGCGTGCACCGGCCGGGGCCCGACCTTCGCCGAAGCCCAGCGGGCGAGTCGTGCTCTGGCCGAAGCGGTGATCTTTTCAGGCAAACAGTTCCGGACTGATATCGGATGGCGGGAGACCGCGCGCACGAGCCCCTAGGTTTCACCAATGCCAGAACTTCCCGAAGTCGAAACGATCGTCCGAGACCTGTCCCCTGAGGTCACCGGTCGGACCATTACGTCGGCACGTCTCTCCCATCACGACGTCCTGCGAGGGGTGTCCGCCAGGACCCTCACCCGGCAACTCCGCGGGCGCACCTTCCACCACCTGTTTCGACGCGCCAAGCACGCCGTCTTCGATATGGGCGACCGCCGGCTGGTTGTCCAGCCCGGCATGACCGGATCGCTGATGATGCACCCCGAGCCGCTTGAGCCCGCCGTTCGCCAGTATGCCGTTCTCGCGATGAACCTCGATGACCATCGGGTGTTGGTTTATCGGGATGTGCGTCGCCTGGGAACACTTCTACTACTCGATCGCCCCGGCTGGGACGCGTACGACGAATCACTCGGCCCCGAGCCGCTCGAGGACGGCTGGACCGCCGAAGTCCAGCAGGCACGATTCGCCCGGTCGCGCCAGGCGGTCAAGAAGGTGTTGATGGACCAACGCGTGGTGGTCGGAGTGGGAAATATTTATGCCAATGAAGCGCTCTTCCGTGCTGGCATCGATCCGTCAAAGCCAGCCAACCAGCTTACCGATGGCGAGCATCGCCTGCTGCACCACGAAGTCGTTTCGATATTGGAAGCAGCGATTCGATCCCAGGGCACGACGGTGAGAGATTATCGGACCGGCACCGGCGAAAGCGGCACCTTCCAACTCGAACTCGAGGTGTACGGTCGCGAGGGGGAGCCGTGTCGTCGCTGTGGGACACCGCTCGCAGGAACGCACTCTATTGATGCTCGAATCACGGTCTTTTGCTGGCGTTGCCAACGGTGAGGATGATTCGCTAGCTCTGGCCGGGGAGCAACAGGTTGGGTTCCTGGACATCGGCATACTGCCTCCAAAGTGGCAGCGGAACCTGGGACGATCCCCTAGATTCCGCCAATGCCCCCCGCCATCGCCGCGACCCTCCTCCCGCCGGTCACCGATCAGGCTGCGTTGCGTGAGCGGGTTCGCCGTCTCGCGGAGAATCGTCCGGCCGTCTACCGGATGATCGACCCTGCGGGACGCGTCCTCTATGTGGGAAAGGCCAAATCGCTCCGGACTCGTCTCCTCGGATACTTTCGGGCCCAATACCCTAAGGACAAACCCGCGAGGATCCTGCATGCGACACACGATCTCGTTTGGGACTACGTCCCCAGCGAGTTTGCCTCTCTACTCAGCGAACTCCGCCAGATCCAACAGTATCGGCCCCCGTACAACGTCCAACACAACCGTACCCGCCGCGCAACGTTCATCGCCGTTTCCGGCGGTGCCGCCCCGCGGGTCGGTACCACGACCCGGGCGGATCGGGAGGGAGTCAGGGCATACGGCCCGCTCCGCTCGCCCGCTCGAGTCGGAGAGGCACTTCGGGTACTGAACGATCTGCTGGGGCTCCGCGATTGTGCCGATCGGATGCCGATGGTCTTTGCTGGACAAGGGGACCTCTTCGACCGTCCCCAACAAGCTGCCTGCCATCGACACGGGCTCGGCCTCTGCGACGGCCCCTGTGCCGGATTCGTGGAGGAGATGGCCTACCGGTTCAAGATTGAAACCGCTGTTGCGTTCCTCGAAGGGCGCACGATTCAGCCGCTCGACCGGGTGGTGGAGCAGTTGTCGGTGTGTACGGAGGAGGGACGATTTGAGACAGCGATCCGATGGCGGGAACGGTTTGAGGCATTGGAGTGGCTGTTCGCGGCGTTGAACCGCGCCCGAAGCGGGATCGAGTTTCTCTCGTTCGTGTATCGAGAGCCAGGCGTCCAAGGGGATGAACGAGCGTTCCTCATCCGCCGTGGCCGGGTCCGTGCCACCTTCCCCTATCCTTCGACTCCGATAGAAATCGAGGCATTTCGAGCCGTGGTGCGTGAAGAACTCGATCGACCGGAGCCAGGCACCGGGCCACTCCCGCCAGCGCATATTGACGAGATGATGCTCATTATGTCCTGGTTTCGAAAACACCCAGATGCCCTTCGTCGAACCACGGCATTGGAAACCTGGGCTGAGCCCTCCTCC
The DNA here is from genome assembly GCA_029262155.1 of Gemmatimonadota bacterium. Classification (GTDB taxonomy): domain Bacteria; phylum Gemmatimonadota; class Gemmatimonadetes; order Gemmatimonadales; family GWC2-71-9; genus OFTM291. The sequence continues at coordinate 1,453 of JAJCZW010000060.1, read as the reverse complement.
TCCCCTCTGGAGCCACCATGCGCACCTCCCATGCTCTCTTCGCTGCCCTAACGTTTTTATGTAGCGTCACCACCACATCCGTTGCCCAAAGCGGTGGCCTCAAGGTGTACATCTCCGCCGACATGGAGGGGGTGACCGGAGCCGTCACCGGTGAACAGCTCGGACCGACCGGGTTCGAATACCAACGGTTTCGTGAATTCATGACCGCCGAGGTGTTGGCCGCCATTGCCGGAGCACGGGCGGCGGGTGCCACCGAGATTCTCGTCAGCGATTCGCATGGGAATGGACAGAATCTCTTGATCGACCGTTTCCCGCACGACGTACACATCATCCGGTCCTGGCCTCGCCCGCTCATGATGATGGAAGGGATCGACTCCACGTTCGACGCGGCGATCTTCATCGGCTACCACGCCTCGACCACCAATGTCACCGGGGTCCGGGCGCACACCATCTCAAGTGCCCGCCTCACCCGAGTCGCCCTCAATGGGCTCTCGATGTCGGAAACAGGAATCAACGCGGCGATCGCTGGTTCGTTTGGCGTTCCGGTTGTCATGATCTCGGGGGACGACGCCATTGTGGCCGAGGCACGGGCACTCCTCGGGCCGATCGAGGGCGCCGTGGTCAAACGCGCCATCAGTTTTCACGCCGCCGAAACCCTCACCCCAGCGCGGGGGCAGGCCCTCATCCAGGAGAAAGTCGAGGCCGGTCTTGGGCGGATCGGTGAATTCCATCCCTACCGACTCCCCTCCCCAATCACTCTGGAGATCGATTTCAAGAATTATCGGGCGGCGGAACTCCTGGCCTATCTCCCAATCGTCGAGCGTCCCACATCGCACACGATTCGATACCGTGCGGAAACGATGCCTGCCATCTCACGCTTCATCGAATTTGTGACGAATTACGGATTCGACCTCGAACCGTAGGATTGGCCCTACTCTTCCAGCAGTGGTATCAGCCGGCCCCGGGGTGGGATTCCGGGCTCCAGTTCGAGAATACCAACCGAGGGGGGCAGTCCAAAACGCGGGTCGCCTGCACTGCCAGGGTTCATGACGGTGACCACCTTGTCGACGAGGTCGAGGAGCGGTCGGTGAGTGTGCCCATAGACAATGATCTCGGCATCCGGATAGGCCGCGGCGATTGTCGCGGGACTCGGCTGTCCGAACTGATGCCCGTGTAAAAGCAGGCAGTCGAACCCATCCAGCCGAATGGTGACCTGCTCTGTCGTGCGACGACGGATATCGAATCCATCGGTGTTCCCCCATACCGCCAACACCGGTGCGATAGCCTCGAGTTCGGTCAGGATCTCCGGCACGCCGATATCGCCTGCGTGCAGGATCCGGTCAACGCCCGAGAAGACATCGAACACCTCTCGGGGAAGCGACCCGTGAGTATCGGACAACACGCCCAATCGCATTGCGAACGGTCAGTCGGTATCGCCGACCCACCGCGGACT
>JAJCZW010000059.1 GCA_029262155.1 Gemmatimonadota bacterium | reverse complement strand
TCAACGATCGATCAGGGTGACGTGATTGTTTTGACCCCTGGGCTGACGCCCAGGGCTCGGCGCACTGAGGCCGCTCACGCGGCCGAACTCCCAAAGCGCACGGTGGCGTAAGCCACCTCGCAGGGCCGAGCCTCGGGCGTGAGCCCGAGGATCCCACTCGAATCAACGATCGATCAGGGTGACGTGATTGTTTTGACCCCTGGGCTGACGCCCAGGGCTCGGCGCACTGAGGCCGCTCACGCGGCCGAACTCCCAAAGCGCACGGTGGCGTAAGCCACCTCTCAGGGCCGAGCCTCGGGCGTGAGCCCGAGGATCGGATTCGAAACAAGATCCAGAGGGGTACAGAAGCAGAAGGGCCCGGGCTTTCGCCCGGACCCCTCTGTTTTGTTCTACCTACCTACCGAAGCTCGGTCAGACAGAGCTTACGGCTGGGTGATCGTAATCGCGCCACTGGCTACCGTGATCAAGGCGTCACCAGCTGCGTTCACACCGATGGCATAGACAGCCTGCACACCAGTACCAAACGCGGTACCTGGAGTCCAGCTGACCTGGTAGGTATGCACTCGACCCTGCGGGGCGCCGTTGTCGACAGTGTTATTAACGGCGGTCGCAGAACCAACCTGGACCAGGTTACCACCAGCCACCGCGTAGAAGTCGACGCGGGTGAACGGCGGGTTGAAGGTTGCGGTCGGGCCAGCGGCCTTGGCGACCAGCGTCACCGAGGTCGGGTTGACCGGAGTACCTACACCTGTCGAAACAGATGTCGCACCGTTGGTCACGGCCCAGCTATCGATCAACTGAGTCGCCGCTGCGGCCAGGTACGACACGCCAGCGGTCACAGAGCCACCCGGAATCGGAGTCGCAACTGGACCAAAGGCGTTACCGACGATGTCGGTAACAGTTCCGGCAATACCGGTGGGAATATCTGGCACCGAGGACGCCGGATTCTGCGTACCACCTGCACCAGCGGCACCCACAAATAGCGGCGAGTTAGAGACGACATCCTCGACCTGTCGCATGAACCCGTTCACGGTGAGGCCGGCCGGCACATTCGAATTCACCAGCGGAGCCACGTTGTAGGTGTTCAGGACGACTGCTGGGAACTGAATCGGCCCGACCAGGCCAGCAAATGCTCCGCTGTACGTCATCGTATAGACAACGTTCGCCAGGTCAAAGTTATCCGATGCGTTGGCGTTGAAGACCACCGACGGGCCGTTGAGCGGCGTATTGAAGAGCGCCGTGGTCAACGCCGGCACATTAGCAGCCGCGTCGTACGCGGTGACCCGCGTGATTGCAGCCGTCTGGTTACCCGCGGCGTCGACACCGATCAATACGGCGGTGTAGTAGCCAACGGTCGTGCTCGCTGCAACGGTCAAGGTCGGAACCAACGGGAAGACCGGTGCCGGGTTGATCGACACATTGGCGCAGCCACCGCCGGCACCGATGAAGCAGACGTTGCCGGTGGCGTTACGAATCTGCACCGTCCCGATGACCGACGAACCGGTCAGCATGCCGGAGTTACCAACCGTGCCGACATCGGCAACGGTCACCTGGAACTCGGCACCGACCGTGGCACCGCTTCCGACGCTGTTCGAAGCCAGACCACCCGAGAAGGCGATGGTCGGAACGGCGATATCAACACCGAAGGCCAAGTGTTGTGCCGCAACCGCAGTGAAGGAGGCTACCGGCGGTGTAGAACAGGTAGTGCCGCCAGCTGGCAACGCCGACTCATTGTCGAGGTTGTCCTTGGCACTGACGACAGCACAGTAGAAGACGTTGGTCAACGACGGCGCTGGCAAGGTCGGCGAGGTCTCGCCGGCCGCCGCATTGGCTGCGGCCGCAGTTGGGCCGTTGCCGATACGAACGATGCGGATATACCCACCGACGCCAGCGTCAGCCGCGCCATTGGCGAGCCAATCGTTGTCGGTTGCGCTGGTGTTCAAGCCGGCAAGACCAACACCGGCGTTCAGCCACCCATTCTGGCGGGCGTTCGGGTTGGCCACGAAGGTCGGGGCACCCGGAGCCTTGGTGTCGAAGTTGATGGCCGCGCTACCACCAACGGGGCCAACGGCGCCGTTGACGGTCGAGACAGCACCAACGACCAAGCCCAACACTTCGATACCGGTGCTGCTGCTGCCGGCACCACCACCACCGACCGAGGTGCCCTTGGCCCAGGTCGCCACAAACGGAGCGGCGGTCAGGGTCTTGGAAGCCAGAGCGGTTGGGGTCAGCACGATCTGCTGAATGGTTCCACCAGCGTAGAGCACTGGCACGGCGGTGGCTTGAATGTCACCAGTCTGCCAGAGGATACCGGTCGCGCCGTTGGCCGAGGCACCGTTCAGCACCTGGACAGTCACGGCGATGAAGCTCGCGTTAACGAGCGTAATCCCAATGGTTGGCGAAACGGTACCAGTCGAGTTCTCAGCCGTGGTAACCTTGGCCGAGATCGTGTGGGGACCGTTGGTGTGGTTCACCGCACCGGTTGCTGCATCAAACGCGGCGGAGTTCCAGCCGAAGCCGAGTTCCTCAATCGCATTGGCTTCACCCTCGCCAGCGGCGTCAACACTTGAAGCCGCAGAGGCAAAGGTCTGGGTACCGACGACGGTTCCGTCGACCAAGAGGTCGACCTTCTGGACGTTCTCACCACCACGATCAAGGTTGACCGTGACGTTGATCTGTCCAGCGGCGGCACCGAGTGGCACCGGAAGGCCGGCACCGGTCAGCAGCGACTTGATGCTGACGGTGGCTGGCGTGGTCTGGGTCGTGGAGACCGTGACCGAGGCCGAGCCGGAAGCACTGCTTCCGCCCGCTGTGGCGGTCGCGGTGATCGCGACGCTACCCGAGGCAACGCCGGCTACCAACCCGGTGCTGCTTACGGTGGCAACCGCGGCATCGCTTGAGGCCCAGGCGATGGCGACGGCGCCAACGCCTGCGTCAGCGGTAACGGCAGCAGCCATCTGCACCGTTCCACCAACGGAAATCGTGACACCTGTCGGCGCCACAGAGACCGACCGGACCTGTGGCGTCGGTGGCGGCGGTGGCGGCGGCGGCGGCGTCACAGTGACGTCATCACCGCAACCAGCGAGGCCAACCGCGACCAGGCCAGTTACCAGTAAGGAACGGTAGAGCTTCTGCATGAACTCCCCCTATTAACGTTAGGTACTACGTGATACTGTCGATCGAATGCTGTTGCCTTGCGATCTCAACGAAATCTACGGTCCTGCGACACACCATCTCGTGAGCCCTCGCCCCTGATCGGCTGTGCCGGCAAGGCAACGAGAAGCGCGTGAAGTCCTCGCGGTCCCGTTGTTTCCGAGCGCAAACCTGACCAAAAACCGAATGCTCTACGAGATGCAACACGCCAAAGTAACGCTCTGTCCGATGAGGGTCAAGCCTCGCAAACCCACACCAGTTCATACCTTGGAGTCCGACACCCCTCTCCTTCTCTGAAGAACGCCACACTTTGCAACGAGCGTCGTAAAGTACCACAGCGCTCCATAGCGTCCTCGGTAGTCCGATCGTCCAGGCGGCAAATGCCATGCCTGCCAGGAGGATGGATCAATCTAGCTTAGGAAGCGAGCCATTTGCAGTGATCCCGGTCACCGATTCCCCGGCCAAATCGTTCAATAATTGTGACGTACATCACAATGTAACTAATTGTGGTGACGAGAGTTGCAGCCCGCGAACACGCTTAATGTCTCACATGTTGCGGCAGGGCGCAAGGGCTCTGGCAAAAGAGGTAACCAAACCAGACCCCTCGATGTGGTTTCGGCGCGGGGAACTTCGGCTTCCTTTCTTATCGCGCCCGAGCTCGCAAAACCGCCCGATGGAGAACTCCAAGGCCTCCTCCGGAGTCCCCGGGAACCAGATGGTCGACCCTCGCCTCAATCCGGCCCAGCGGGTTCACCACCCACCCCAACACCTTGCCTACCCGAGCCCCACCTAGTCCATATGCCCGGTGAATCCGGCCTTCCAGGTCGGGAAGGAACTTGTAGGGAGACTGGAGAAGCTGTGCCCAGGCGACCGCCTGATCTTGGTTCAGCGACGTGACGACCGTCACCGCTGCTCCCGCAAGTAGGGTATCGGGAGCCGATGCAAGGAAGGAAAGCAGGCTATCCTCCGCACCGAAGAGCACAATCACCACCCGTCCCAACTCGGCGGACAGTCGAAACGGCTGGTCGATGGGGCCAGGGCCATTCTTTGTCACATAAGGTGCAAGAACCTCCGGGGCTACCCTACCAACTCCTGGCTCGTCAATCAGGATGGCTCGCGAAGGTGGGGAGTCCTGAGCCTCAAGGCCACCATATGCGGCGAGAAAACTCAAGAGAATGGTAGGGGTTCTTCTCCAGCCGCGTCTACTCATGGGGTTGCTTTCACCGCCCTGGCCAGAGCGGCATCGAGGTCTTGCTCGCCTCCGCTCCCAGTGTACACGATGGTCCCTTCGGGGTCGACGATAACGACATATGACGTCGTCCAAGCCTCATAGGCGCGAACTGAAACGCCTTTGGTATCATAGAGTGTCTTGAATGGGGGTTGGTGAGTCTCGAGGTAGCGCCGAACCCGGCGCACCGATTGGTTGACGGTGACGTTCACCCCGATAAACTCCACCTGGCCCCCATACTTGGCGGCGGCAGCCTTTACGCTGGGAAGGAGCGCTTCGCAACGTTCGCACCAGGTTGCCCAGAATTCGATGAATGCTGCTCGTTTCCCGATGATAGTTCCAAAGTCGAAGGGGTTGCCATCGAGGTCGTTGACGACGACTACCGGCGCCTTGGTCCCGACTGGGAGTCCTTCCTCAAACTGCGCATGGGCCGGTACGGCACCCAAGAGCCCGAGCACAACGATAGAGATGATCCGTCTCATAACACTTTTCCCATCTGTACAAAGTAATATTCTGCCATGCCGAGTATGATGAGCCCGCCCGCCTTCTTGATCCACCCCGACCAACGCCCGGGGTTGGGGAGTGCTGCCAGGAGTCCCGCGCTTAAGCCCACACCAATCAGCAGGGCAGTCATCCCGATAGAGAAGACGAAGAGGTAGATGAACCCCCACATGGGGCTTCCAGTGCCACCGACGTAGGTCAGCACCGCCCCAAACGCTGGGGCTCCGCAAGGCGCGGCCACTACACCAGATGTCGCTCCCATCAAGAAGACGCCGCCCACCGACCCTCCCCCGAACCGGGACGCCCATGCCACCCAACGGTCCGGCGCTGCCATCGGGATCACATCCAGCATGCCGAGTGCAAGAAACAAGAGCAGGTTGCCAAAGAGGAAGTAGGCCCATGGATTGGAACTCACGGTCCCAAAGAGGGTACCCGTGAGGCCTGCCAGGAGCCCGAGTATGGAGTAGACGAGGGCCAGGCCTATTGCATAGACCAAGCTCAAGACGAGGGTTCGTAGCCGCGACCGCCCCACCGCCCCCTCACCACCCAAGATTCCGGCGGTGATCGGGATCATCGGATAGACGCACGGCGTCAGGCTGGTAACCAATCCAGCGCCGAAGAGCAGGGGAAGCGCAGCCAGCGGACGTTCCAGAATATTAGGATCAGCCGCGAACACTACGATTCCGCTCCTTCAGCCTGCATCGGATACCGGGTCTCGACATAGTCATCGAGGATCTCCAAGAACTCCCTCACGAGATGATCACCCTTCAAAGTGACACGCAATCTGCCATCGATATAGACCGGCGCCTTGGGTTCTTCGGACGTGCCGGGAAGCGAGATCCCGATGTGAGCATGCTTCGATTCTCCGGGTCCGTTCACCACACATCCCATCACTGCCACCTTGAGATCCTCGACCCCGGGACGGACGCCCCGCCATATGGTCATACGCTCCCGGAGATAGTCTTGGATGTCCACCGCCATCTGTTGAAAGAAGGTGCTGGTGGTTCGGCCGCAGCCGGGGCAGCTCGTCACCTGCGGACTGAAACTCCGGAGCCCCATCGACTGGAGGATCTGCTGCGCCACCCGGACTTCTTCCGTCCGATCGCCCCCGGGCACCGGTGTCAGGGAGATTCGAATCGTATCTCCAACTCCCTCCTGCAGCAACACCGCCAAGGCGGCCGTGCTCGCCACCACGCCTTTGGCGCCCAGCCCCGCTTCGGTGAGCCCCAGATGCAGTGGGTAGGTACACCGGGGTGCTAACATCCGATAGACCTCGATCAAGTCCTGGACCTCGGAGACCTTTGCACTCAGGACAATCCGATCTGCCGGTATTCCGACATCTTCTGCGAAGGCCGCCGACCGAAGCGCACTCTGGATCATCGCCTCCAGGGTGACGCGACGCGCCGGCAGCGGGACGGGTGTCGCCGCGTTGGCATCCATTAACTCGGTCAACAACTGTTGGTCGAGGGAGCCCCAGTTCACGCCGATTCGAATCGGCTTGTCGTTCGCCAGCGCCACCTCCAGGATGGCTCGGAAGTGTTCATCGTGCCGCTTGCCACCAACATTCCCCGGATTCATCCGGTACTTGGCAAGGGCTTGGGCACATTCGGGGAACCGTCGTAGAAGAAGATGACCGTTGTAGTGAAAGTCCCCGACGAGGGGAACGACACATCCCTGGTCCGCCACGCGGCGCACGATCTCGGGCACCGCGGCCGCGGCGGCCTCGGTATTGACCGTAACCCGCACCAATTCACTGCCGGCACGCGCCAGGTCGATCACCTGCTGGGTGGTCGCCTCGACGTCGACCGTGTCGGTATTGGTCATCGACTGCACCACGATGGGGTGGGACGAGCCGATGGGGACGTCTCCGACCCACACGGTGGAGGTGGTTCGCCGGGGCGAGGAGGTTGGCATAGGCGGAATGTAGTGGCTCGGATCGTCGAGGCGGAGCCCACCGGACCCCGGGAACGCTGGAAGGCGGGTTCCGGAAAGATCAGTCTCGGGAGAACACCGCGTCGTCGATCCGCTGGCGCTGATTATCGGTGAGCGTGAGGCTGGCGCTCGAGGCGGCGTCGCGGGCGTGTTCCCGGGTGCGGGCACCCGGGATCGCAATGACGGTCGGTCCCTGGGCCAACACCCATGCGGTCACGACGGCATGCGGTGTGGCATCGCATTGTTCCGCGATCTGGGAGATGACGGGATGCTCCGGCAGTTTCTTATTGAGACGGCCACCGCCCACCGGGCTGTACGCCAGGAACCCAATGCCCTCAGCCGTACAGGCATCCACCACACCCTCGGTCAGCGCCTCGCGGAAAAAAGGATTGAGGCGGTTCTGCACCGTCAGGATCGGCGTCACGGCTTGTCCGCGTGCGATCTCTGCGACCGACACGTTGGAAAGCCCAACCCACCGTACCTTCCCTGCCTGCGCCAGATCGGACAGCGCGCCCACGCTCTCCTCAAACGGCACCTCGGGATCGGGGGCATGCAATTGATAGAGGTCAATATGGTCCCGCTGGAGCGCCCGGAGGGATGCATCGCACGCTTGTCTGAGATGCTCCGGCCGACCGTTACGGGTCCAGGCCCCCTCGGGGCGTGCTAACCCTCCCTTGGTCGCGACGACAATCTCGTCACTCGGACCAGACCATCGGCGGAGAGCCTGCCCTATCAAGCGTTCGTTATGTCCGATATCATTCTGATCAAGGCAGTACACGTCCGCGGTATCGATCAACGTCACCCCAGCGTCGAGCGCGGCGTGAATGACGGTCTCCGCGACCGACGCAGGAGGCCGCCCCGCAATCGAAAGCGGCATGCCCCCGAACCCGATAGTCGTGACCTCGGGTCCGTCGGCCCCTAACCGCCGCCGCGGAAGCGACCTCATGCGAGTCCGAGCTGCTTGGTCAGGCGGGCCCATTCCTGGAGGGTCACGATGGCCTCATCTTTGAGTGGGGTGAGCGCCGCAAGAATCTCCACCCGGTTCCCATCGATCTTGCGGTCCCGAAGTTCTCCAATCATCCGGGAGAACCGATGCTCATAGTCATCGGCCTTGATTTCGCCACGCTGGTGGGCACCACAGATCTTGCGGATTTCTTCTGCGATGCGTGCTGGCGCAATCGGTGTGAGAGCAGGTTGGTCTGGCATACGGATCTCCTTGGGGTCTTTGCGAATGGACAAGCCGGAGGATATGGCGGAATATGGGGTTCAACCCGCCATCGGGAAAGGTGTCAGACACCATAAGGGGTCGGCGCCGGGCCGACCCCCTTACTCGAATGGTCTGGTTTCAGGAGATTCGGGTCACCCGCACTCGCTAAAGCCGCAGACGTGGCACTTCATGCACCCCTCCGCGAACTCCAACTGCGACCCGCAATCGGGACAGGCACCGGTGAGGGGTTCTTTGAGTGCGCCCAACAGCATTTCGTGGGCGCCCTCTTGCACCGTCTGGGCAATGCTGTCGGCTGGCACCGGCACGGAGGGTGGAAGGAGCTCCTCCTGTATACCCTGCTTTTCGGCCATCCACCGTTCTAACGCAATGCCGATCGCATCTGGCACCGACATCACCTTGTTGGCACCGAGTCCTATGACGCGATCGGAACTGATCCCGCGGAGTTGGCGGTGAATCTCGCGCATCGAGATGCCGGAACGGAGGGCTAGGCTAATCAATCGCCCAAGCGCCTCGACGTTGGCCATGAGTGCCCCTCCTGCCTTCCCCAGACTCATGAAGACTTCGAAGGGCTGTCCCTTGTCATCTTGGGTGATCGTGACATACATCGTGCCAAGGGGGGTGTCGACCCGCCGGGTGGTGCCCCGGAGGAGTTCTGGCCGACTCCGTTTCTGCCGACGTTGGAGGTTTTCTGATTCCAACTCATGGATCATCTTCCGATACCGTTCGTTCTCGGTTCGGAGTTCGGCCAATTCGCCTCTCAGATCGGCCTCGCCAGACGGATCGGTCCGGTCGTCTGGCGACTCGGCAAGCGCTCGTGAGGTTTGACCTCCCTTTTGCTCCTTGACCCGCTTTGCGGTCGACCCGGTGGAGAGCACCTGCATATCGCGACTGCCGTCGCGATAGACAGTCACCCCTTTGCACCCTAATCGATAGGCCAACTTGTAGATCTGCTCGACGTATTCTTCGGTCGCATCGTGGGCAAAGTTGCAGGTCTTTGAAATCGCTGAATCGTTGTACTCTTGGAACGCGGCCTGCATCCGAATGTGCCACTCGGGCTTGATCGCATTGGCGGTGACGAAGACGCGACGCCATCTCTCCGGTACCGCGTCGAATTGGAGATGACCTGCTTCAGCGATCTGCTGCATGAGGTCTTCGGAATACCACCCTTCCTCCGTGGCGATGGCGACGAAGTCCGTATTGACGTCCGGCATCAGCACGCCAGCTTGGTTGCGCATAAAGGCCACCGCGAAGAGCGGCTCGATACCGCTACTGCACCCTGCAATAATCGAGATCGTCCCGGTCGGGGCAACGGTCGTGACGTTACAGTTCCGGAGACGCCGCATGGGCCGTATTCGGTGGCCGTCAGCATCACGGGCACAGGTTGCATCGGGTCCCCAGATGCTCTTCTCCCATTCGGGGAACGGGCCGCGAATATCGGCGAGGCGTTCGGACTCGTTTTTTCCTTCCTCGTCGACAAATCGTTGGATCTTTCGTCCCAGCGCTACCGCTTCTTCGGAGTCGTAGGGGATTCCAAGCCGGACGAAGACATCGGCCAACCCCATCACCCCGAGACCAATGCGACGGATACGCTGAGCGAGGTCGGTGATCTCCGGGAGGGGATAGTTGTTGGCGTCGATCACATTCTCAAGAAAGTGGGTGGTCAGGTGAACGACTTGTCGGAGATGATCCCAATCGAGCGAATCACCCTTGACGAAGGCACCAAGGTTGATCGAACCGAGGTTGCAGACATCGTAGGGGAGCAATGGTTGTTCCCCACACGGATTGGTCGCCTCGTAGCTCCCGAGATGAGGTACCGGGTTGAAGTGGTTGGCCCGGTCGATGAAAAAGACACCAGGTTCACCGTTCTTCCACGCCCCGTCGATGATCAGATCCCACACCTCCCGGGCGCGCAGTTGGCCCACCGGCTCCTTGGTGCGGGGGTGGAGGAGATCGTAGGTCCCATCGACCTCGACCGCCTGCATAAACGCGTCGGTGATGGCGACGGAGATGTTGAAGTTGGTAATCTTGGCGGTGTCGCTCTTGCAGGAGATAAAGTCGAGGATGTCAGGATGGTCGACCCGGAGGATGCCCATGTTGGCCCCACGTCGGGTTCCGCCCTGCTTCACGACATCGGTGGAGGCATCGAACAACGACATGAATGAGACCGGGCCGGACGCGACCCCCATTGTCGAGCGGACAATGTCGTTTTTCGGTCGGAGGGATGAAAAGCTGAATCCGGTCCCACCCCCTGATTGATGCACCAAGGCCATCGATCGCAGCGTGTCGTAGATCCCACTCCGACCGTTGGAGAGGGCGTCCTCGACCGGCAACACGAAACAGGCCGAAAGCTGCCCGAGAGGACGCCCTGCGTTCATCAGTGTTGGCGAATTAGGCATGAAGAGTCGGCGAGCCATGACGTCGTAGAACGCTTCGGCCAAGGCATCGACCGCTCCTTCCGATGCTCCATACCTACGATCGGCGACCGCCACGGTCCGCCCAACCCGCAAGAAAAGCGTCTCTGGTCCTTCGACCGGCTTCCCCGCTTCGTCCTTGATGAGATAGCGTCGTTCAAGAACGGTTGTAGCGTTGGGCGACAGCGAGATCGCGGCCCGCGGAGTAGCAGACGCCATGGGTCCCTCGTGGAATTGATATGTCAAATATAGTCGGACGAGCCACCCGCTGGGGGTGGTACCACCTGCCCCGAGGAGCAAGCAGCGGAGGGTCAAGCTAGGCGATTACCAGAGGCAGCACAATACGCCATAAAGAGGCGGCGCGATGCGGCGCATCGGTTTACACATCACAAAGATGCTCAGGGGTATTTTGAGCGCTTTTGGAACGTGCCCGTGCTCAAGGAATGGTGAGTGTCAAGTCCCGCCACCGACGAACCAACCGTCCGTCGCCTGAGGTCACCGTCATCTCGACCGAGTACAGACCAGGCTCGAAGCGACGGGTGTCGAGCGTATGTTGGATGATCGATCGTTGCCCTACACCCGGGAGAGCGACGGTCTGGTTGAGTTTCACTCCGCCGCCCTCTCCGCGCTGAATCACGACCACCTGGCTGACAAGATCATGCCACGGCTCGATCGCTTCCACCGGCAAGGAGAGCTCGATCGGCTCACTCCGGGAATACGACTCCAACGAGAGCGGGGGGAGCGAGTCGGCCTCCCCTTCGCCCCGTCGACTCAGTACCGCGCGCCCGGCGATACGGATGTCACCAGCAGACAAGGAGTCGGCTACCGGGCGGCTGACCTCAAGGACCCGCGGTCCAAAGACGGTGCCGGCGCGCGTCCCATGCTCAAAGAGCATCCGCGCGACGTAGCGTCCGGCTGGGACAGACCAGAACACCTCTCCGCGGGCGAATTGATCCCGGGTCAGGAGCCGGGGGGTGGAAATCGTGATCGCCGTATCTCGCGACACCGTCTGGGCTCCGTCCAACGTGGTGAGAAGGAGCCGAAGGCGAAGGGGATAACGGAGCATCTGACGATCCGGCACTGGTTCCATCGTTTCACCGGGCACAGCAAAAGCCACTCGAAGTTCGCCGGGGCGAGAACGGGTCTGGGCAGCCCGGATAACGGCCACATCGGCCTGAACCCGCAGGTCCCACTGGAAGCGTCGGCAGAAGCTATCGGTCGTCAATGCCTCCTGCACACTCGCCCGGCCCCGGTGGCGATCGCGAGTCCGGAGGTCGAGTTCAGCTTTCCTATCGTTCTTGGGGGTGGGTGAACGTCGATAGAACGAGGTCAACGACGACCGGGAGCGTAACAGCGCATCCGTATTGCGGCGCTGGCGAAACGACGAGGTCTCGCTCTCGGCATTGGCTTTCGATGGGAGTGTCACATTTGGCGCTTCGACCAAATCAAAAAGACTCTCAACCAGCCGGAAGTTCTGCGGGTCTTGCCGGGCGACGAAATGAAGGATCATATCCTGGCCCGGCCTAGTGTAGCGCCAGGATTCGTTGGGTTCGATCCCGATTGTTTCGAGGGATGCGCGGTCGTCCGGAAGACCATGACGCACAACCACCCGCCCCCGATCGTCCAACTGTACGGCCGACGCCACGCGCAGCCTCCAAGCAGGAATGGAACGGCGCACAGGATAGGTTCGGCGAGCCAGATACAGTCGGCGGTAATGTTCTTGGACCCGCTCGCCGGCTTGGCGAAACTCAGCCGCATCCCGCGATTCCCAAAACCGCTTCAGAAAGGCGACTCGGGACTCCCCCCGTGTACGGTCGAACCGGGCTAACTCCGCCGGAGACGCGATCGTTTCGACGTCCTCCCGATAGGCTTCGACCGAAAGGGAATCATTGAATCGGGCACCGTCGAAATAAGGCCCCAGGCCGTCCTGACGACCGAGGAGGAACCTGGTCCGGGCAATCTCCAGTAGTGCCAGGCCCCGTTCGGTTAACCCGCTACTGGCGAGTGAGCGATCGAAGGCACGCAAGGCCTGTCCCAGATCACCGAATTCACGCTCGGTCCGACCGAGCGCCAGGTGAAGACCAGCCCCTCGGATGTCAGGGGAGGCAGCAGCGGACCGCAACGCTCCGAGCGCAACCTTCGCACGACCCGGATCGTTGAGGTATCGAGATTGGATGGCAAAACCGTAGAGCCGGTCGGCGAACCGCCGATCGAGCGCAGCCGCCCGCGCAAAAGCTGATGCCGATCGCTTCGCGGAGGCATACGTCATCAACCCTGTCGGCACTCCAACACGGCCGCTGGAGACGGCCTGACCCAATGCATATTCTGCCATCCCGAGTCCAAACCAACCAACCGGGGAGAGCGGCGCCAATTCGGTGGCCCACTGAAACTCCGAGGCGGCGTCGTCATAATGCCCGGCATCACCCAACTCACCGATACGAAGCGCCAAGAGCCCAAGTTTGAGGTGGACGTCGGGGGTACTCTGATCGGCGGCCACCCCAATCAGGGTCTTTTCCAGCTTGTGCAAGGCACCAAAATTGTCAGTCCGCTCGACCGAGTCCTGAAAAGCAAGGAGCGAAGCCACCACCCGATCTTGCGCTGCACTCACCTGCACTCCCCCGGAACTGAAGAGCGCTACCAGGGACACGGCAAGTGCGCGTCGTCGGACCTTGAGAAAGAGCGTTCGAGAAAACAGGATTGTCATTGCTGTCATTCTTCCATCATGGGCCAACAGGAGTCGCATAAGGTGACGTCCGGTTTGCCAGAATTGACACGTTACTGGGCCAGAGCGTATCGACGAAGAAACCCCTCAATGCCGGCGAACACCGCTTCGGCATAGCGCTCCTGCCCAGCCGAGCTCCTCAGAAACGCCTCGTGGTCGGGGTGCATGAGAAACAGCCCCTCGGTCAAGATCGCTGGCATCCAACTTACTCTGACGAGGGCCAAATCCCCCCTGGCCACCCCCAGGTCCCGCAGTCCAAAGCTCGTAACCATCGCCTGTTGCACTGAGCGGGCAAGAGAAAGGCCTTGGGAGTGGTTGTAGAAGGTACTCGTTCCCGAGTTCGTAAAGGGATTGACTCCATCGGGAAGGGCGTTGTTGTGAATGGAGATGAGAAGATCCCCACCGAGACTATCGACCAGAAAGACCCGCCGACCAATAGGGACCGATTCCCTGGTCGGCCGGGTTTCCAACACCGTCGCCCCCACGGCACGAAGACGGGCCGCCAATCGGGCGGCAATCGCCAAGTTGGCATCCGCCTCGCTCAAACCGGTCGGTCCGGTCGCTCCACCTGGTGGATGACCGGCATCGATGAGCATGGTCAGACCTCGCAAGGGGACGATCGGATCGAGCGCAGGAGGGTGGCGGATCTCCAACAGGAGGTCGTCACCATCCCACGTTGTCTGGTACCCCCACAGCGGTTTCACCAAGTCAAAATCAAGACGTAGTTGAGTGGATCGGGTTTGCCGCCAATGGACCTCTTGTACGAACCTCTCGCGTTGCTGTGGACCGTAGCGAATCCAGTTGAGATCACCAACGACACCGTAAAGGGTCATCCCAATGCCGCCGGCAGATTCGATCACTTGGAACGGCACCCGTCGACCGACGGGGATTCGCACCGTGGTCCGGTCGGCGCCCGGGGTAAGGGTCAGCGAGCCAACAACCGCCGAACCAAGAGTCGGAGCCCCGATTTCTACATCCTCTATGGCAACCCACGCATCCTGATCTTCTCCCAGAGTCACTCGGAGATTGTCATTCATTCGTCCGGTTGGTGTCACAACCGTCCCCTTGGGGAAAAGCCAGTGATAGGAGGCCCCAATCGAGGATCGACCGGGTGTGATCCCATCTCCCGTTTCATCACTTAGCAGCACCGGCTCCGATGGTCCCAGAAGGCGAGCCAAATGTAAGGGCCAGGGCACCCGAAGGGTGTCGTTACCGTTGGCGACCACCAACATCGGAACCGGCCCCCCGAGTGAGTCCGCAGGATTCAACGAAGGGACACTGACCGTACTCTGCCCAGGGCCGGGATAAAGCGCTTGGAAGAGGCCTCGGAGCGGTTGGCGCCTCAGGTTACGACGGTCTCGGTCAAAATCGCGGATACCATCCGAAACTGGCGTGAGCGCATCGACCTCCCGAAATGGAATGACCGCCTCATTCGCCATGCGCATCGAGACAGCACTCCCAGGGGTCGCCCGGACCGACAAGAGCAGGGCTTCATTCTGGGGCCACCAGACGCTACCAATCGGTGAAAAGGAGGTGGTGTCGACCCAGAGGGCCTGGCTATTGAGATCGAAACGCGCTTGTCGAGGGATGCGGTGAACGAGATCTACCGTATCACCGCCTTGCGTCGCCCTTATCTGAAAGGTGACTACCGTATCCGCAAGACCCGGCACCGTCCAGGCGAGCCACGCCCCATTCGGCCACACCCGAACCGGCTCCGCATTCACCGTCAGGGTGGCCCCGCCGGTTCCGAGGGATCCAAAGATGAACGTTGTGTCCCCAGGGTCGAGAGGGGTGTCTGGCGGGGGATAGACAACTGTTACCTGCAGTGGTCCGTGTCGAGGGGGCACCGGGGGGAGGGAGGGTTCGCCCGTGGGAGCGAGCGCTGGCTCGGGCCGGTTGGTCTGGTCAATCGACCGAGGAGATGCACATCCAACGATTATCATAGACACACCAAGAGCGCACCAGGTCCCACGATCGAAGCTCATCATCGCAAGATACTCACCCATCACGACTTAGGGCAATTATGCGGTTGACGCGTATTGCCGCGGCCGGTACATTTCCGAGTCCTTCCAGTCGGCCTCCGGGCTGAGTGATATGAGAGGAGTCCGCGTGAAGGCATGCCCAGTCTGTGGCGCGCAGTATGACGATGATGCCCTCTATTGCGCCCACGATCGGACCGTGCTGAAGGATTCGGATGGTCCCTCCTCCCTCGTAGGAGTGGTGCTCGACGACCGGTACCGCATCGTGAGGCACCTGGCGACCGGGGGTATGGGCCAGGTCTATCTCGGCGAACACATCCATATCGGACGGCAGGCCGCGATCAAAGTCATTGCGGCCAAGTACGCCTCTGATCCAGATGCCGCGACCCGATTTCAGCGTGAGGCCAAGAGCGCGGCACAGATTAACCATCCCAATGTGTGTGCCATCTACGATTATGGTGTAACACTACAGGGCCTGCCCTACATCGCCATGGAATATGTCGAGGGAAGGAGTGTGGCTGATCTGCTTACGACCGAAGGAAGACTCCCTCTGGCGCGCTCGCTTGCTATCATCGCCCAGTGTGCTTCCGGGCTTCAAGCGGCGCATGATCACGGCATCGTTCATCGGGACCTCAAACCGGAGAACATCCTCCTCCAAGAATCCTCTGGCGACCAGGTGAAGCTGGTCGATTTTGGCATTGCCAAGGCGATGGGGGATGTCGACCTCAAAGACATGACCCGGCAGGGTGTGATGGTAGGGACTCCCGCCTATATGGCACCGGAGCAGATCGCCGGAGACCCGGTGGACGGACGGACCGATGGTTACGCCCTGGCGCTCGTCTGCTACCGGATGGTCACGGGGACCCACCCCTTCCCCGCGACGACGACCCAAGAGGTCATGACTCGCCGATTGACTGAACCGCCTGCGTCCCTGGCGGTAGCCGCACCAAGCCTCACTCTCCCCTCAGAACTGGAAGCGGTCCTCCAACGCGGGCTGGCCCGTCTCCCCCGTGATCGTTTTCAGTCCGTCGAGGCATTTGCCGAAGCCTTGGCCAAAATCAATATCGACGATAGCGAAGCGGAGACCGTGCTCCTACCGAGGCCTACCCTGGTTGGTGGATGGCGCCGATGGTCATTCCGTAGGATCGGAGCGGCCCTGATCATTCTGGCGGTTGGGACCTGGATTGCTTTTGCATCGGGTGGTCGACTTGCCCCCGACGGGGCTGGGATCGGGGATGCAACCGGCCGCGACAGCACCAACTCGGGAACGGCCGACTCCGCCGGAGGGCCACAGGTGGGGGAGGAGGGGAGACCACGCACCGTAGCCCTCAACGATCCCGCTGGAATCGAGCCTGTCGGCCAGAATGACACCTCCGATTCTCCGGAACGTACCATTCTGCCACACATTGACTCTATCTTGGCCGGAGACTCCGGGGTCCGGGCCCGCGCCAGCCGGCAGAACGAGCGCCTTCTTCTGGACAGCACTATTTCGAACGCGACCCGTGCCAGCGCGGCCCTTGGCCTTGCCCAAACCGCTCGATTGGAAGGAAGATTGGGTGACGAAGTCCACTATCTTGAGCAGGCGTACCAGCTGAATCCGCTCCCGCGATATCGCACTGAGCTCGACAACGCACGGAAACGAATGGGATCGAATCACCCGTGACTGAGAAAGAAATCACCGTCTCCGTCTACGCCCAAACTGACTTGGGTCGGACCCGAGACCATAACGAAGATGCTTTCCTTGTTGCCGACCTCTCCACGGGCCGAGAGGTCGTCATTACAGAACCGGTGTCGGAGACGATCGGGCACCGTGGGTTCTTGTTTCTGGTAGCCGATGGAATGGGGGGTGCGGCCGCAGGTGAACTCGCAAGTTCCATGGCCGCGGACCTTATTTTCGCGCACCTGACACAGGCATTGGCCGATGAGGAAGAAGTCACCCAAGAGCGGTTCATCTTTCGGCTGCAAGAAGCCGTCGAACTGGCCAATCTGCAGATTCACTCCTATGCCAAAGAGCATCAAGAGGTCAGGGGAATGGGAACAACGGCCACCGTGGCCGGGGTGCTCCAGGGTCGCCTCTATCTGGCCCAGGTTGGGGACAGCCGGGGGTACCTCGTCCGGGAGGGGACGGCGGTGCAGCTCACCAAGGATCAGTCACTCACGCAGCGACTCGTCGACGCCGGAGAACTCACAGAAGAAGAGGCTGAGCGGAGCGAGCGTCGAAACATCATTCTGCAGGCGCTCGGACCCGATGCCCACATCCGGGTCGAACTCACTTACCAGGATCTGAAACCGGGAGACACCTTGGTTCTCTGTTCGGATGGGTTGTCTGGCCTCGTCAAGCGCGATGAAATCGCCGCGGCGGTCTCCAACCCATCGGAAAGCATTCAACAAACAACCCAGGACCTGATCGACCGAGCGAACCAACGTGGAGGACCGGACAACGTCACGGTGGTGTTGGCCCGATTCGGAGGTTCGTCGCCCACGGCCATACCGACCGATGCCCCGCCCGAAGCCGACGAGGTCGCCTACAAGGTCCTCGACCCCGACCTTGACCATCGGGACAAGCTCCAGGGCCATGAGGAGGAGGAGTTCGTCCTTCCCACCCGACGGTCAGGATCTCCGATGATGGTCGCGGGCCTGATCGGGCTCGTCCTCGTGGCCTTGGTCGTAATCTTTCTCTTGATCACGCTCTAACAAATGATTGCCTATCGGGTCACGGTGCTGTCGGGAGCGCGTTCGGGCCTCGTCATCGAGCTGGACCAGGACTTTCTCACGATCGGTCGCCACCCCACTTCTCATATCGCCTTCGACCCCGAAGGCGACCGCGAAGTCTCGATTCGACACGCAGCCCTCTTCAAACATGGCGGTCAGTGGGTGCTTCGCGATCTCGGGAGCACCAATGGGACCTTCGTGAATGGGGAGCGCATTCGGGCCGACCGTCCGGTGCAACCAGGGGACGCTATCCGGTTGGGCCCCCTCGGACCGGAGATGAGCCTCACGGTTTCTGAGGATCAGAGTGCCGACACGCTTTCCATCCCACCCCCACTCCCCGACGCGCCATCGCAGTCACTCCCGCTAGACCAAGATTCTGCCATGACGGGCGCCGACAGGAATCGGGGACGACCTTGGTGGCGCCGCACCGCGAAGTGGATTGGGGCGGGCACCCTCGTGATCATAGGCGCCGGCGGGTATCGCTGGCTGCAAGCCCACTCGGCGAACACTGAACGGACCCGTCTTGTTACCCACGTCGATAGCCTGCTCGGTGTGCTGGCAGCGACTCAGTCGGAGGCGTCAACGGTCCAGGACGCCCTGGAGGAGGTCATTGCCAACGCCCAGACACTCCGGCAAGAGCTTTCCGACGCCCAATCACGTCGAGGAGGGCTTGATCGGCTGAGCCATGCGGTGGACGAGACACAGACCCGTCAGCAGGCAGTGGTACGGGCCGCCCGGTTCGACCCAGCCCCCGTTGTTGCGAACGCCATCGATGCCGTCGGATTGGTTTCGTCGCAGTTTGTCGATGGGCAAAGCTTCACGGCGACCGGCTTCGTCGTGGCGACTCGTGGGGACACCGGTTGGGTCCTCACCAGTCACCACGCGATTGAGGATTCCCTGGGCCGACCAGCCTCCCAGCTCGGCTTCGTTTTCCATGGTTCGGGGCAGCACTTCCCGGCGACTCGCCAAGCGGTCCACGATTCCTTTGACGTGGCGCTCCTCCGGCTCATTGTTCCGGGTGGCGTTCCCTCCATTGCCGCTCCAGGGTTGACGATCCGTCCACTCCCTGGAGATCCTGTCGTCATCCTCAGTTTTCCGTTAGGACTCGACATCCCCATGGGGGGAGATTGGCGGGTCGTGGGGGTCTCCGCCTCGGTCTTTCTCGGCAGTGTCAGTCGGATCCTCCCAACGTTGGTCCAGATCGATGGATACGGCGCCCACGGATCGAGCGGCAGTCCGGTACTCGGGGCGAATGGGGCCCTCATCGGCGTGGTGTATGGAGGAGAGGTGGGAACGGGCGGGCGTGTGCTCTACGCGGTACCGATCGCTGAGGCGCTCGCATTGGTTCCCTAACTCCATCACATCATCAGGATAAACCATCCGATCCCGATTGTTCCGCCGAGCACGATCACAACCCACCCCAGCCACCGTACCCCATCCCGCCGGAGGGGATCCAAGGCGGACAACCCCGTTCGGGCTGCGACCGGCCTCCACGCTCCGCCTGGCCGCACCCGGGTATAGAACCTGTCGAGTACCGCCTTCGGTTCGGGCTTCGTGAGAAACATCACCGGAACCCAGACCGCCAACGAGCCAAAGGCGGTCACCAGAAGGCGCTGCCCAAAGGTGAGGGTCGCAAAGGTTGGAAGGTAGGTTACCAGGGCAAGGCCAAGCCCGGCGAGCATCGCGCTCAACTCGGCCCACGCATTAATCCGCCACCAAAACCATCGCAGGAGCAACACCAACCCTGGTCCGTTTCCAATGAGAATAAGAAAGCGAAAGACCGCACCCACGTCATCCATAAAGAACGACAGGGTGGCCGCACAGAGGGTAAGCGCCACCGAAGCGATCCGAGCAGCCCGAATCAGGGAGGCGTTGTCATCCACGTGCCAAAATCGGGCATACAGGTCGTTGACGAGGTAGGACGCACCCCAGTTCACCTGGGTACTGACCGTGGACATGAAGGCCGCCAACATGCTGGCAAAGACCAGTCCGAGCAGCCCGGCCGGTAGGTAGCGAACCATCAACAAGGGGTAGGCCATCTCCGGATCCTCCAGTCCCGGGAGAATGACCAGCGCGGCCAGTCCTACGAGCACCCATGGCCAGGTCCGCACAACATAGTTCAAGATGTTGAAGGTGTGTGCCGCTTTCTCCGCCTCCCGCTCATTGCGGGTGGCGGAGAGTCGCTGTACCAATACCCCACCGCCATCACTGTTCCGGAAGGCCCACCACTGAATCCCGATGTATCCGAGGAACGTCGACATCGGGACCAAGGCATCGGCCCCTGTCGGCACCAGATCGAGGTGGCGCCCTTGCCCTTGGCTTCGCAGGGTGTCGACTAACGTACTCACCCCTCCAACCTCATGGAGCGCGTACCCCGCGACGACGACCGCCCCGATCATCGCGAGGATGTACTGGACGAAATCGGTGGCGACGACACCCCACAGACCGGCGGCGGTGGTGTAGATCATCACGATGATCACGATCGGCATCAGGACCCAAAGCCGCTGGTCGCCGGGGAGGGCCGGTAGGTGATCCACTACCCCGAGGGCAACGATCACCTTGCGCATGGCCAGCATCCCATAGCCAATACTCAGACAGTTGAAGGGCACCGCGAGCAGAAAGGCGCGTGAGGCACGCAGCACCGCTGCAGGGTTGCCGCCATACCGAAGCTCGGTCAACTCGAGATCGGTCAGGACATTCGCCCGTCGCCACAACTTGGCGAGAAAGACGGCGAGGAACACATGCGACAGGGCAAACACCCACCACTCCCAGTTGCCTGCCACCCCAGCCCGCGCCACCCGACCCGCCACGTAGAGTGGGGTGTCGACATTGAACGTCGTGGCCGCCATGGAGGTCGCCGCCAACCACCAAGGAACGGCTCGGCCGCCGACAAAAAACTCAACCAGGTTTCCCGCTCCACGCCGCGCGACCACCAATCCGAGGGTAAGCGCACCGGCAAGGTAGAGGGCAACGACGATCCAATCGATCGTCGTCATGCCATATGCTCGGCCAGAAACGTTGCCACGGCCTCTTGCATCAGGCGCTGTCGATGCCACGCGACGACGATGGGCGACTTCCCGGGGATTACGGCGACTAAGCGCGGGTGACCGAAGTGTACGATCAGATTCGCCCGTGGTGCCCATTCGGCGATCAGCCGTCGACTCCGCTCCCCAAACCCACCCCAGGGCTTGCCTGCCCGAGGCTCAGCAAACGTGCAGAGGAGAGTACTCCCCCCCATCCCACAGGGGATCTGAACCATCTCAAGGGCGTCACGAACGTAGGAATGTGGTGTTGGCGGATAGGAGCCGTCTTGATCATCGTCCACGATCACGACATTGATCGGTGGGGCTAATCGTGGTCGGACGCCACGAGCCATCCCCCCTTCGAGCAATCGGACAGGGAGACCCGCCAGTGTGCCTCGCTCCTCGGTGTCGCCGGTTCGACGGTGGATTGACTCGAGGGCCGACTCCCGTCGACCGAGGCTGGCGCGGATCTGCGCTGCCAGGCCCTCCTCGCGGGTCGCCGCCTTCCTGAGCCGTTGCATCACTTCAATCGGATCGGGTGGATAGAGCAGGATGTCGACGCCCGCCCGTAAAGCAGCGATCGCGGCATCACCCGGGGTACGGCCCGATCGGGCACCATCCATCATCAAGGCATCGGTCGTAATCAAGCCCCCAAACCCCTGCTCGCGGAGCTGGTGCAGGATCGGGTGTGAGAATGTGGCTGGAACGCCGGAAGCATCAAGAGAGGGATAGCTGACATGGGCTGTCATGACGGTATCCACACCCAGGCGGATGGCCTGTCGGAATGGAAAACGATCCTCTGAGAGGTCGGCTCCGGACGCGTTCACAACAGGGAGGCCCTGATGGGAGTCGGAGACCGTCCGGCCATGGCCAGGGAAGTGCTTCACACATGCGAGCGCAGCCGACTGACATCCCCGAACCCAGGCTTCCACATGCCGGGCCACATGTTCAGGATCGGCGCCGAACGCACGGGTTTGTACGATGGGGTTCCGAGGCTCACAATCGAGGTCCGCTACCGGAGCAAGCACCCAATTCAATCCTACGGACCGTGCGTCTTGGGCTGTCACCCGCCCGGCTGTCTCGGTCGCTCCCAGGTCGTCCAACCAGCCAAGTGCGCCTGGGGGGGGGATCTCCCGGAGTCCTTGGATTTGCTGCCCTGCCCCGCGCTCAAGATCGGCGGCGAGCAGGAGGGGACGACCTGCGATACGCTGCATTCGCTGAGTTACATCTGCCACCGCGTCAGCGGTACCGCCGAAGATCAAGAAACCACCAGCCCCACTATCCAACGCCTTGCCCACCAGCTGATCAGCGCCCGCGAATCCGTTTTCGGCGTTCCAGCGGACGGCCGGGAGCACCAAGTGCGCAGGGTTCATGCAGGCGTGATCGTTCCGAGGACGCGGGGTCCCCGTGCCCCGGTCACCGAAGGGATGTTGCCGGGTTGTCCGTGAAGGGCTAAATAGCCGAGAAGGGCAAACGCGACCGCTTCTTTGGCGTCGCCGGTGAAGAACTGTTCCGCAAAGCGGTGGAGTGCCATAGGAGGGGCGCCCTCAGCTGAGGCGCACAGCGCACCGAGTCGTTCCCAAAGAACCGGATGATGAACCCCCCCCCCAGACGCGAGAATGTCGGTCACCGGCGGCATCCATCGGGTCATTCCCTGGTACACCGTCCGCGCCGTCAACTCAACCGCGGTCGCCACCCCATTGGGACCGGGAACATCCTTGGAGAGTTGGTCGATCCATCGTCGGTCAAACCGTTCCCGTCCCGTGCTCTTCGGCGGTGGCGTCTCGAAAAAGGCGTCATCGAGCAAACGGTCGAGCACGGTAGTGTTCACTCGACCAGCTCGGGCAATCTGTCCGTCCTGATCGTAGCGAAGGGTGGGATCGATCCGGCGTGCAAGCTCGTCAATTACCACCATCCCAGGTCCGGTATCGAATGCGACAACGCCTTGGTCTTCCCCACGTCGCGG
>JAJCZW010000058.1 GCA_029262155.1 Gemmatimonadota bacterium | reverse complement strand
GCGGTCGGTCGGTCTCACCTGACGGATTCGCGTCGCCCTTCCCTTCGACCAATGGCGCAGAATGGATTTCGGCCAACGGTCGGCTGCCCCGGAGCGCACGTGTGGTGTCGAAAGGAACAGGGGGTGTGCGAGCGGTGCCTTGCGACCGCACCTGCTCATGGCAGCCGGTGCAATCGCTCGCGTCGACCTTGGCACGATGCGGTTGGTGACAGGTGAGGCAATCCTCACCTACCGTCCGATGCTCGCGCCCGGTGTGGAAGGGTTCAGTCTCCCAGTCATCGTGGCATCCCGACGTCGTACAGGTTTTCTGAGCATCGGCAGGGGTTTCCTGCGTGTGTGGATTGTGACAAGTGCCACAGGAAGCGCCGTGCGGATCCAAGGCGGGGTCAAATTCCGCCAGCACCTCCCGCATCTCATGACAGCTCAAGCATTGCTTATCGGTTGGTACCAGGGTGCCCTCAGCGGAATCGCGCGTCGCCAACGCAGGGACATCCAAGGTGAATTCATGGCAGGTGGCGCAGTGGAGTGAGGTTTGGCTGGCCATCTTCCCGAGTGTGATCTCCGTGCCGACGTGGCATCCGGACTGACCGCAGGTGCTGTCCACCGGAACGAATCGGTGGACTTCCAAACCGTGGCAGGTCACGCACTCAACATCCTTGAGGTCGACGGAGTCCGATTCGAGGTGCGTGCGATGGCCTGCGGTTCCGGCGATCCGCTGCCAGGTCTCGGGCTCGTTGGTGATGTGACAGCCCGCGCACACGGCCGTGGGGACCTTGCTATGTGCCTTAATCTCGACCGGCCGCTCCGCGACCCAGAGATAGAGTTGCCGCGTACTCGCGAAAATCGACTGTTGGTGACAGTCGTGACAGGAGAGTGAGTCGTGCTTCCCTGCGCCCTGCTGGAACCGATCGAAGGGGTGCTCCATGACATGACAGCCGGTACAAAAGTCATTGTCATGCTGCATGTAATCCCAACTGGCGGTACCCACACCGGCGGCACCTGCAACCACGATCACAAGCCCTGTCACCATGCCGACCTTGACGCCGCGGGGCCGGTCTTGCAGCCATGTACGGATCGCCGCACGATGCCGCCAGATCCGGAGCAGGAGAATGAGTCCAACGCCGAGACCAATGAAAAACCCTGCGATCTGGGCCCATTGCGGAAAGTTGAAGAAGAATCGGACTACTTCCGCAATCCCGCTGGGGAGGGGGGAGGCGACCGTGGTGGAGTCGACGACAGGTACGACAGCGGCCCCGGTGGTCGCCGGGGCCGCTGAAGTGAGGGCTTGCCAGGTCACGTGCTTGTGATCCTAGCGCTGGGTGGCTGGGGGAGTGAGGTCCAGCGGCTGTCTCGTCTGCACCGCTGCCAAGGAGGCATCAATAAGGGCCTGGATATTGGCTGGAGGGGATGGGAGACCGTAGGTCGCCCGCACTTCGTTGATCGAGGCGCTTAACAATGCCTTCGCCAGGAAAGGATTATGAACTCCTTTCGAGTTGTCGGTGTTGCTCTGGTTTCGCTCGCCCGCGAGCCGGGCATTGAACTCCCCCCCCTCCGCCGGAGTGGTGATGTCATCCTTGGTAAAGGCGGAAGGTTGCTGGGCCTTCACTGTCGGGAGCAGGCCCTGGTCGATCGGGGTGGGGTCGATCTTTCCATTGCCATCGCCGTCGACCCAAAGGGTCGCCACGAGCACTTCGATCTCCGCCCGATTTTGCGTCAGACGCTGCGCGGCGATGGCCTCGGAAGCGTGGCAGCCTGAGGCTGTGCATCCCTTGAAGCTCCGCGCCGTCGCGGTGTAGGCGCAGCTGTTATCCGCCGTTGGAATACCCTGTGCATCAAGGCAGGGGACCGGCCGGAAGAGATGACCGGTAGCCTGGAAGAGGAAATTGCCCGAGGCCGGGTCGGTGACCTCAAACCGGTTCACATGGCAGCCAGCGCAGAGCTTCGGGTTCCGTTCCGAAGCATGAGACGTCAGGATCGCTAGCGTATCCAAGGCGAAGTTCGCAGGCCGGTAGCCGGCGGTCCCGAGAAGAACGGCACCCTGTGGGGCATGTGGTGATGTTGCCCCGTTCGCTCCCTCGGCCCGGCGCAGGTGGCACTTCATGCAGAGATTCACCTCGGGGTCCGGAGAATCGATCGGGAATCGCAGTTGGGCCGTGTTCGGGGAGCCGTGGGGATCGTGGCACACGCTGCAGGTCACAGGGAAGACCCCTGGCTCATCCCGCTCAATATAGTTGCTCTGCTGTCCCCAGGCGACGAGTGTGCTTTTGCCATCATGACAGGAGGCGCAGTCCGGTCTGGTCGAAGCAAATCCTACCACATCGGCGTGTCCCGACTGGGCCCACTCCTCGGCGAAGGGATGGTGGTTTCCGCTGTGACAATCGGCACAACTTGCATCTGCAACATCGATATGCGCCCTGGCGAGGGGCCAGTTCGCCCGATTGTCCGGTTCCACCACGTGGCTCAGGCCGGGCCCGTGACAGCTTTCACACTGTACGTCCCGATAGACGCTGTCCTGCACGGCATCCCAACCGGCAGGACCCTGAACTGCATTCCCCTTGTCGGTCACCGTGTGGCAGCTAAAACAAAACGGCTGGGCATTGCTCCCGAGCGCCTCCAACGTCGCGAACGCGTTGGCATGTCGAGTGGTCTTCCAGTCTCGCTGCGTGCCCACGTGGCAGTTGCCACATGTTGTGGTCTGGCTGCTGACGGTGAAGTAGCCCAAGAACCCCTTGGCCGCTTGGTCGGGTTGGTTGAACGGCTCCCGATCACGGAACACGATCGATTCGGAAGTACAGGCGGCGACAACAAACAGGATGAGGGAAAGCCAGGGGGCGACGGTGGTCAATCGAGAGGGCTGTTGCATGGCTCACTCCACAATAGTGCGGGCGTTGTAGAACATCCTGGACGTGAGATAGACACCGTCCGGTAGTACTACGGTATTAGCCTCCCGCGAAGAGTTCAAGCGTTCCCCTGCTGCTTAAAGAAGATTTCATTCTAATGTCAGAGTTTTGTGAAGGGGACTAGTGTGAATTAGAGCCGTAGACCGTATTTGTCTCGTAATTCCGGCCACGATTGGCCTTCATTGTCTGGGGATGACCTTTATGAAGGGTGAACGAGCGCGCTCTTGCCCATCGTGCCACGCACCTGTTGCCGGAGCGTTCTGTTCCTCCTGTGGCCAGGCGGTTGGCTCATCTCTCTGTCCACAGTGTCGAGCCGTGGTTCCGGTGGGATCCGCCTTCTGTCCCAACTGTGGTGTGCTTGTGGGCGGGGGCCAGACCGCCGGGAGGTCGAATGATCGGTCGTCGATAGATCGAGTGCCCTGGATTGTGGCGGGGCTTGCGGCTGCCACGGCGCTTGTCGCGATCAGTATTCTCCTCCTCCGTCCTCCCGGTGGTGCGCCGGCCGTTCGAATCGCCGGAGATGCCACTCCGCCCGACATTAGTCAGATGTCTCCGCGAGATAGGTTCAATGCGCTCTTCGATCGAGTCATGCGGGCAGTTGAAGGTGGGGACACGGTCACTGTCCTCGGTTTCAGTCCCATGGCGCTCCTCGCTTACGATCAGCTTCCATCGGTGGACGCGGATGCGCGCTATCATGCCGCGTTGATCCATCTCTACGGAGGTGATCCGGAGGGAGCCCGTCGTCTGGCTGATAGTATTTTCTCAGAAAGCCCAGATCATCTTTTTGGCATTGTCATTCAGGGAGCGATCGCAGAACTGGAAGGAGATCAGGACGGTCTTGACCAGGTGTATGCGCGCTACCGTGGGGCGTATGACCGTGAAGTAGCGGCCGGCAGAACGGAGTATCTCGACCATCAGATCATTCTCGATCGGTATCGCGATGCGTCCCAAGTCGGGGCA
>JAJCZW010000057.1 GCA_029262155.1 Gemmatimonadota bacterium | reverse complement strand
GCTTGGCCGGTGAGGGCTACAAAGAGCAAGGCGCCAGCGGTGTAGATGTCGGCGGCTTGGTCCCCGATCTGACCATCCCGAATCTCCGGAGCCATGTAGCACAGGTCGGTCGGTGGATCGGGTGGTGCGGTTTGACCGAGGACGTAGTTCGAATAGCGCAGATCCGTGACGGTCCCTTGTCCCCCAGCGCTGGTGATCATCGAGGTGGGGGAGATGCGCCGGATCAGGATTCCCCGAGCGTGCGCATGTTCAATCGCACTCAGGAGGTCACGGGCGAGCCGAATGACCGTCGGGACCGGTCGGGGTCCGCGGCGAATCGCATCGAGTAATCCTTCGCCGTCGATCCAGTTGCCCACCCGATAGGCGAGTTCTTCCTGGACGCCGATGTCATAGATATGTCGAATGGATGGGTGATCGAGTTGCCCCAGTGCTTCGGCTTCATTGAGAAACCAAGCCCGGTAGGACTCGGTCGAGTAGAAGTTGACTCTCAGGCTGACCGGACGACGGAGCATTCGGTCGATGGCACGAAAGAGGACCCGCTCCTGGGAGGAGGCGACGAGTCGTTCGAGGTGATAGCGGTGGCCTAAGGCACGGTCGACTCGGTCGAATGCTGCGAGGGGCGAGTCGGGGATCCGCATCAAGGGATTGAGTTCAGCGCTCACCCGCGATGCGGACGCTGTCTCGGCCAGCACGTTTCGCGGCATACATCGCCGCGTCGGCCGCCCCCAGGAGATCGCTCACGGATTGTCCGTGCCGAGGAGCTTCGGCCAAACCAAAACTCAGCGTTGTCTGCCCAAATTCCGGATGCTCCTTCGATAACTCGATGACTCCATTCTGCAGGCGGCGCACAAAGATCTTGGCCTCAGCCGGGGTGGTCATAGGCAGGATGACAAGAAACTCATCGCCCCCAAGGCGCCCGGCCACGTCGAGGGTTCGAATGTGCTGGGTGAGAACCATTCCGAGGAGTGCAAGATAGCGGTCCCCTCCCGCATGACCCATCGTGTCGTTGATCACCTTGAACCGGTCAACATCGAAGAGGGCGATCGTGCTCCGAATCTGATGGCGGTTACTCCGAGAGATCTCGGCTTCGAGTCGTTCCTCCATCGCCCGTCGATTGAACAGACCCGTCAGGTCGTCCGTGGTGGCCGCACTGTGGAGCCGCTCAACTAGTTCCGCATTCTTGAGCGCGATCGCCGATGCGAAGGCGAGGGTCCCTGCCAACTCGCGCTCGCTCCGCCCGTATTCCTGTCCGTTCATCCGCGGCCCGAGGAGGAGGAGGGCTAAGCGTTCACCACCCGAATCGAGTGGGATGATGAGCTCGGTCGAAGGGGGAACAAGACTCCGAATCCCGATATCGTTGGGATCGCTGATGGCACTGCCCGCCGGGTAGGCTGCATCGAACGCTGCACGGCCGATCGGCTCCGGGATCGGGGCCTCCTGGAGGGAGCGCTGGCGAAACGGCCGATACTCCGTGCCATCCGTTCGGTACAACGTGGCCCACCACGCAAAAAAGACCTCGGCCATGAAGTCGAGGACGAGATGCTCGGTGTCCTCGGTTGAGTGCACCGACGAGAGAAGTCGAGCCACCTGCCGGAGGGCGCGAAGTTGAAACACGGCGTCGTCCAGCGCACCTTGGCGCTCCAGCAAAACACTCCGCAAATCCAAAACGATGCTGAGGCCCAGCGCGAGGGATAAAGCTGCCGAGCGCATCCGTTGAGCGGCGTCAGTCGCGGCGTTCACGACCAATTCAGTAGCACCGCTTGAGCAGCGAGCGATCTCCACCGAAGCCTCGAATCCATCGCCGGGCCCAACGAGTCGGACACTTCCTGAAGGCTGGTTCACGGTGAACCAGATCTCGTGGCACTCGAACTGCGTTGCCAGCGCATCGCGGCAGCGCTGGAACAACTCGGAATCGGACCGGGCTTCGTGACAGGCGGTCGCGAAGGCGCTCGGGAGATTCTTCAGCGGGGAAGTCGGTACGAACTCGGTCATGGGGTGCCCAAAATGTAGTATGGTCGCCGCTCTCGTCCTATCCCGGCCGCGTGACGGGCGGTGCGCGGAGATTGGTACCGAAAATAGAGTGTGCTCGGGAGAATCACCGAGAAACGGACCGGGAAAAGATTGCGACGAGCCCTCTGAATTCGTGAAGCATGGCAGGTCGAGACCACCGTTCGTGGACTACCATTGCATGGGCAAGCGATTCGAACCACCAAATCGCGTCCTCCGGCCCCGCCGCCGCAATGGTCTGGACATACTCGACGCCAAGCCGCTGAACGTCGGATACCAGACATCCCGCATAGTGAATCCCTTCGGCCATCGCAACGTCGACCGCCTCTGGTCGGGCGCGAGACAGTTGGCCCAAGTAGTCAAGACGAGACGCCCTCCACGGGCGGTCCCGCCCCACGATGACCCGTGGTGGTTCCAGGACGTCATTTAGAATCGCTGAGACGACCGGTCCAAACTTGGAGTCGATCTCTTTCGCTAAGCGCTCACGAAGCCCACCTGCCCCAGGGGTCTCTTCCAGCAACTGGGCGAGGATCGAGGCCACAATCGTGGTGTGGTTCGCTCTATAGCTTGCCAGAATGACCGCAACATTTCCCAAGCGGACCGAGCCATGAAAACCTGAGTATTTGTCCGCCGGAGGCGGTCGATGCTTCGCCGCGAAGGCGAAGGCATGATTGATTCGATCGGAGTACCCCCGCTGGGCAGTCATCCGGTTCCTGCTTCAGGCGTCGTCAAGGGATCCCCAGCATTTTATGGACTTGGAGTGAAAGCCGCCATTCGGGATGCGACAAGCAGTAGGCGGTTGCCGCATGGGTGTGACGAGATATCTCGGGCCCGTCCATCGGTTGGAGAAGGAAATGCTCGAATTCGAGGGAGAGGAACTGTGCCGGGTCAACGCCCGCTTGGGGGAAGACAAGTTTGAGTTCGTTCCCTGTTGTGAGGGCCAGCGTGGCCCGCGCCTTGGGGCTGACGGTGATCCAGTCGATGCCAGGTGGGGGAACCACCGTCCCATTGGTCTCCACCGCGACCACGAACCCGTGCTGATGGAGCGCACCGAGCAAGTTGCCATCGAGTTGAAGCAGCGGTTCACCGCCGGTGCAGACCACGGCGCGGGGGGCTGTGCTTACACTCGGCCAACAGGCGGCCACGGCCTCTGCCACGAGGTTGGCGGTGGAGAATTGTCCCCCTCCCGGCCCGTTCACGCCGACAAAATCTGTGTCGCAGAACGAACACACGGCATCGGCTCTGTCCTCCTCGCGGCCCGACCAAAGGTTGCATCCTGCAAATCGACAGAAAACGGCCGGAGTCCCAACCCGTACACCCTCTCCCTGCAGGGTGTAGTAGATCTCCTTGATATGATAGGTCATCGTGCGGCCTCGTGGGGCCCACCGGCCTGGGCGGGATCGGGGAGCCCAGCGGTCGCGAATCCCATCTCTCTGAGACGGCAAGCGTCACACCGTCCGCACACGGTACCTCGATCGGATGGATCGTAACAGGATAGCGTTATCCCGTAGTCCACGCCCAAGGTCAGGCCCCATTGAATGATCTCAGCCTTCGTCTTGGTGAGGAGTGGTGCGTGGATCCTGAGGGAGTGACCATCTGCCACCGCGCGCGCAGTGGCTTGATTCGCGAGCCGTTCGAAGGCCTCAACATCGCCAGGGCGACAGTCGGGATACCGACTATA
>JAJCZW010000056.1 GCA_029262155.1 Gemmatimonadota bacterium | reverse complement strand
GTGAAGCGGTGTCATGGGGCAAGATCGACCCCGACATGCTTCCCGGCACGGTGGTCTGCTATCTCGACAACACCGTGGCCCTGCCAATGCTGACGGCTTACGCTCTCGCCCGGCATGCGCCCCGATCTCTGAAGCGACTCTACGACAGGCGAGAGGCGATGATCTCCGAACTTACGTCGGAATACCGGAAGGCAGTCGCGGCTCGGGACCGTCGGGCGACGGAGGCACAATCTCACCGCTAATAACCCCTCCCACCGACTCGCCGACCAGGCGCTACAGCGCTTACGCTCTGGGGCTCCTGACGCTCATTAACGTCGTCAATTATATCGAGCGGAATGCGATCTTTGCGTTGTTTGAGCCGATCAAACGCGACCTCTCCCTGACAGATGCGCATCTCGGCTGGTTAGGTGGCGCGTACGTCCTGGTGTTTTCACTGGCGGCGCTTCCGATTGGCGTGATTAGCGACCTCCGCAGCCGAACGGCGGTGATCGCCGGTGGGGTGGGTCTTTGGAGCGTCTTCAGCAGTATGGGAGGGCTCTCCCGCGGATTCACCTCCCTCTTGGTAACGCGGGCTGGCGTGGGCATGGGAGGGGCAGCCGCTAACGCCGCGAGTACATCGCTGGTCGCCGACTTCTACCCCGGACCGCGACGCGCCTTCGCCATGGGCATCTTTACCGCCGGACTCGCCTTAGGGGGAGTCCTGGGAATCCTCCTCGCCGGACAGCTCGAAGCGCTCTATGGATGGCGGGTGGCGTTTCTGGCGTTGGGGCTCCCCGGATTTGGTCTCGCCGTCCTGGTGGCACGGGTGCAGGATCCGGCCCGCCCTCCAGAGGTCCTCTCCCTTCGGGCCTACCTCCAGGAAATCGAAGTCGGCCTGTCCACGCTTTTCCGTTCCTGTGTGCCACTCCTCACCGCGTTACTGATCGGTGCCCTTGCCGCCTTCTGGATCGACAAGACCTTCGGGGCAAATAGCTCACTCGATGTGGCGGCCTTTGCCCTTGCCGCCGTGATCGGCCTTCTGCTCAACCTCCCCCGCTGGTTTCGATGGACGTCACCCGTGGCTGCGGGGGAGCAGCCCACACCAACGAGCGGGATGGCCCGGACTTTCGATGAACTGGTCGGAGCGTTCGCCCTCGTCCTTAGAACACCGACCCTGATCTATGTCTTTGTGGGTGGTGCGTTGATCTCGTTTGGAATGAATGGCGTGATCGGATGGGCTCCAAGTTTTTTGAACCGCGAACTCGGCCTAACGGTGGCTGAGGGGTCGGTGTTGCTGGGCAAATGGGGACTCCTCGCAGGGATCACTGGGACGATTTCCGGCGGCCTACTCGCCGATGCGCTGATGCGGCGGCTCCCCTCGGCCCGGCTCCTGGTGTCCAGCATGGGATTCTTGATTGGAGGACCGCTGACGATCTGGTTACTTACGGTTCGGGACATCGACCTGTTTGTGCCGATTTTCGTGGCCGCGTTCTTCTTCCTCACTTGGTATAACGGCCCCCTGACGGCGGTGATCTTCGATGTCGTGCCGGCCCGCATTGGGACCACGGTCGTTGGGGCCTACCTGATGTTTATCCACGTTGCCGGCGACGCGGTTGCTCTCCCCCTCATCGGGATTCTTTCCGATCGAATCGGGTTGGAACAGGCGGTTCTCATCCTCCCGATTGTCGGGGTGGTTGGCGGCGTGATCGTGATGGGAGGTATTCGGACCATCGCCACCGACATGCGCCGGGCGGCCGACTCAGCTTCGTGAGGTCCGAGTGTACAGGTCAACCACTTCGGCGTACACCTCCTCTGCCGCCGCCTCATCCCCACTTCGGATCGCAACGGTGACACAATGGCGTAGGTGATTCCGCAGCAGCTCTTTCGTCACGGCGCGCAGGGCCTCCTGGACCGAACTCACCTGGGTCATCACGTCCGCGCAGTAGCGTTCCTCGTCGACCATTCGCTGCAGTCCTCGTACCTGCCCCTCGATTCGACGCAGTCGGGACACGACGCCTCGCTTGATGTTGGGGTCCACGCCGACCGCATGACGGGTTCTGTCCGATCCACACCCGCAGGACGACGGGCTCGATTGTTCTTTCATCCTCGATCCTTCACTCAAGAGACGTGGTGCCTGGCACGCCCAATCCGAAGACTGTTACCAACCACCGTCACGGAACTCAGCGCCATCGCAGCGGCAGCGAGCGATGGTGTCAGGAGAATGCCGAACGCGGGGAAGAGCGCACCGCCGGCAATCGGAATACCGATGCTGTTGTAGGCAAAGGCCCAAAAGAGATTCTGTCGAATGGTGCGCATGGTCGAGCGACAGAGCGTGATCGCCCGAACGACACCACCGAGGTCGTTGCCTAATAGCGTCACGTCGGCCGCTTCCACCGCGACGTCCGTCCCCGACCCAATCGCCACCCCTACGTCCGCTGCCGCGAGCGCGGGTGCATCGTTCAGTCCATCACCAACCATGGCAACAACGAAACCCTCCGCCCGGAAGGCCTCGATCCGCGCCAATTTCTGATCGGGTAACACCTCCGCCTCGACCCGTTCGATCCCGACTTCCGCGGCGATGGCTCGTGCGGTCGCCCAGGTGTCGCCGGTCAGCATGACGACTTCGAGCCCCGCCGCCCGCAACGCTTGGATGGCGGCCCGGCTGGTGGACCGGGGCGGATCCGCGATCCCAAGCACGCCGGTGGCACGATGATCGACCGCCAGATAGACCGGTGTCCGTCCTTGGGTAGCAAGGGCACGCCCTTCCGACTCGAGCGCCAAGAGATCGATCCCCTCCTCCTGCAAGAACCGCTGGGTTCCAGCCACAATACTCTGCCCCTCGACGGTGGCCCGCACACCATGGCCTGCCACCGCCTCAAAGGCATCCACCTCGTGGAGCGGAAGCCCTCTCTCCGCGGCGGCGGCAACGATCGCTTCGGCGAGAGGGTGCTCGCTTCGTCTCTCGACCGAGGCGAGTAACCCAAGGAAGTCATCGTCCGATCCATCGACCGCCACCACATCGGTGACGACCGGCGCACCCTGGGTAATCGTCCCGGTCTTATCCAGCACAACCAGATTCACTTCATGCAATCGCTGAAGCGGTTCCCCTCCCTTGATCAACACCCCCTGTTCGGCACCTCGTCCTGTGGCCACCATCACCGCGGTTGGTACCGCCAGCCCCATCGCACAGGGGCAGGCGATGATCAACACCGTCACGGCCGCCACCAGGGCACGCAACCCTGAGGGGGGGGGACCAAAGTCGACCCACAGCACAAAGGTGACGACAGCGAGGGAGAGAACGATGGGGACGAATATCGCCGAGATCCGATCGGACAGGTGTTGAATTGGAGCCCGGCTGCCCTGGGCCTCTTGCACCATCCTGATAATCCGGGAAATCACCATCTCCTGGCCCACCCGAGTCGCTCGATACCGAAACGATCCGGAACGATTGATCGTGGCACCCGTCACCGGATCTCCTACGCCTTTTTCCACCGGAATCGGTTCGCCAGTGAGCATCGATTCATCGACGGTACTCGAGCCATCGATCACTTGACCGTCCACCGGCAACCGCTCCCCCGGACGTACCAGCAACACCATCCCCACCGCAACCTCCGCCAGAGGGATGTCTTTTTCCGAGCCCGCGATCACGACCCTTGCCGTTGTTGGCTTAAGGCCAATGAGTCGGCGGATGGCCCCGGTCGTTGCATGCTTGGCCCGAGCTTCGAAATAGTTACCCAGGAGGACCAATGCGATGATCCAGACCACCGCCTCGTAGTACACGGCGGGTGGGACGCCGTGCGCCGCAAACCAACCGGGAACAAGCGTCATCGCGAGACTGAACAGGAAGGCCGATCCAGTCCCCACGGCAATGAGCGTGTTCATGTCCGCGCCATGATGACGGAAGGCCGTCCACGCCCGAACATAGAAGTGCCGTCCGGCCCAGAACACCATGGGGACGGTGAGGAGTAACAGGCCCCAGCGCCACGCCCCAGCCGACACTTGATCGATTGAAGGCACGAGTCGGCGAAGAAGCGCAGTGACCGGCATCATGAATCGCATCAACGGATCGACCGTGCCACCGGGGGTGAGTTCGGCGAGGGGCATCGATCCGACCATCACCAGTACCGCTATCAGCAGGCTGACAACGACTCTATGGCGGAGGTGGTGCAGTGCTTCTCGCCGCCGGCCTTCGTCCTGGGCAGCGACCGCTTCTTCGGGATCACGCGCCGGGGTCGGGACGCTCGCCTCGTACCCGGTATCCCGAATCACTCGGGCGAGTTGATCCACAGTCGTCGCGCCGGCATCAAACGAGATCGTTGCCGCAGCCGTCATCAGGTTTACGTTGGCTGACCGCACTCCAGGTGAGCGCTCCAAGACACGTTGCACCCGCCCGCTGCATGCCGCACAGGTCATCCCCCCAACATCGATGGTCGCCTCACTATCGGCGCCCGGTGGAGTCAGGATCCCGAGATCGTCTTTCACTGCTCGGGGCTGGACGAAGATCCCGCAAGGAAGAACCACCAATTGATCGCGGCGATGAGGAGCAGACCAGCGATGGTAACGACCACCCGAGATCCCGTCATCAGGTGGTCACCAGCGACGCGTGATAGCCCTCCGCGTCCAACGCTCGGAGGAGATCGTCCGGTGCAGTGATCGCGGGGTCGACGGAGACGACGGCGCGCCCGATTTCCACCGAATCGACTTGTACTCCGTTGGCCTCGCTCAGCACTCGATTCACCGCCTGCACGCAGTGGCTACAGCTCATGCCGCCGATCGAAAACTCGACTGTTGCCATGGGGATGATTCTCCTTGGAAAATGTCCGATTGAAAATATACCCCATGGGGGTATCTATCAAGGTAGTGAATCCCAGGTCGCTTACCGCTTGGGGTAACTCGATTGGCGAAATGTGCGACAACAATGGCAATGCGCATTTGGTTTACCCAGAACCCTCCTTGCTGATCTCCCCAAGAGACTGTAACATATCAACTTAGCCCGCCTCTACATGGGGCATGACTCCTGCAATTTCGGGGGTTACCATGGACATAGAGAAGCCGACTTCAGCGCCCGAGGGCGACGACTTTTTGGTCCCGGTCCCACGCCTGGACGAAGGAATTCCCAATTCCGTCTCCCTGGCAACGTGGCACCTGGCTTTGTCGAACATGATCGGAACGGACATCCCGCATGCCCTGATGGGGGTGTGGCTGTTCCCCGCATCTGGTGGTGTGGTCTTGCTTGCTCCCGAGGCCTTGGGACAGGATCACGTTCCAATCGACCCACCTGCCCCGCGATTAGCCCAAGATCAGCTGTACCAACTTGAGGAGCTCTTCCGTACGGCCGGGTATCGTTCGGCCATCGCCGTCCCGGTTCGGGCAGTGCATGCTGACGTCGGACTCTTGGGGTTCGGCGACTTGCGCGAGGGCCTCTATGGGCCCGACCAGGCGATTCGGCTTCACGCGATGGTCCGTCGGCTCGCGCCTACGTTTGAGGCCCTTGCGGAGTCTCCACCGATCCTGTCGACCGACGGGCTGGTCGAAAGCGTTACCGTTGAAACGCTCCCCACCCGTCTTGCGGAAGCAGCGTGTCGTGCAGGGTCCGGCCCTGACCTCGTGAGGCTGAGCTCCGGTGTGTTGCAGGCTGTCATCCCACATGACCGGCTGGAATTGGTTGTGGGCGACGTTGGACAGTGGCATCTCCTCAGTGGATCGCAATCTCGTCGGCGGTGGGGTGAGCAATCGACCCGGGTCCAGCAGATGACGGAGTCGCTGGTCGAGGCCGTCGATGAGGCAGACACATTCTCGATGCGGGATCTCCGGGAGGAAGCTCCAGGTGTGTCGTGGCCGACGTATTTCGACAGCCGGGAAGGCAAACGGATCCGGTCGTTCCTTGCGGCTCGACTTCAAGTGGGCCGGGCCACGGTCGGATATCTCTTTCTTGGTGCAGTTTCAGCGGGGGCCTTCCGGCCCGACGATGAGGAAACCCTCTCCGTCGTCGCCACAGTGCTTGCGCCCCGAGTCCTGGCGGTTCGTCAGGAGCGTGACTTGCAGATCGCTCGCACTTTGGCCAGCGCCGAGACATCGCCAGACCGACGTGTTACCAGTACTGCGCAACTCCTCGCGACGACTGGCCATTGGGGTGAAGCCCTCCGTCAGTTCGCCGGTGCGGTCCGGCTGGCGATTCCCTTCGACCACATGGATTTTGCTCTGGGTCTCGCGGACAAACGAGTGGTCCTTCTTGAGCCTGGAGAGATCAGGCCGTTAGGAAACCTTCCGGAGTTGGCCGCTGGAGATCGCTCGATGTGGGACGCTGCCATGGAATCAGGCGGGGCGCACATCCTGTCCCTCTCGCACGACGCTACGCACCAGGGTTCTCATGGGGAAGTGTTGATCGCGCTGCTGCGGATCGCGGGTCGGTCGGTGGGGTTCATGCGGTTGTCGGGTATCCGGCTAGAGCATGATCGCCCGCCGCTTCATCTGGCCCAACAGTTTGCCGACATCGTTGCGCCCCACCTCGAGATCCTGCTTCGGGCGGAGCTCCAGCGGGTGGAGCCGACCGCACCGCCCACGGTGGTTCCGGAGCGCGACTAACTGCGGTCTTCCGCTTGCGTTCCTCCTCCACGACGAATAGGACCGTCGACGGGGAGGAGAAACCAAAACGTACTCCCCTTCCCGAAGATCGACTCAACGCCGATCGTCCCCCCCTGCATTTCCACGAACTGCTTGCAGAGAACCAATCCGAGCCCGGTCCCTTGGGCGCGGCGGCTGCTGGAGGCATCGACCTGACTAAAGGCGACGAACAGTTTCGAGAGATCGTCCGGCTTGATTCCGATACCGGTGTCGGTCACCGCGACCCATACCGCCTTCCGGGTCACCAGCCGCTCCCGGTCGGCGGCCCGACCGGAGGGCACCGGAAGCGGCGCCTGCGTCATCACCGCACGCAGTGTGATCTCCCCCTCCTCAGGGGTGAACTTGGAGGCATTGGCGAGCAGGTTCAGGAGGATCTGCCGGATGCGCTGGCCATCTGCCACGATTTCGAGGGGCCCCTCATCCAAATCAATCGTCGCCCGCTGTCGCTTGGCCGACCGCAACGTCCCCGTGTCGGCCACCGCGGACGTGATCGCAACGCGAAGATCGATGGCAGTGAGGGTCTGGGTCATCCTCCCGGCTTCGATCTTGGAGAGATCAAGCACGTTATTGATGAGACCGAGCAGATGGTTTCCATTCCGCGAAATCGATTCAAGAAACTCCTTCTGCTGCGAATCGAGCGGGGCAATCTGTTCGGTGAGCAGGAGGTCGGAAAAACCGATGATCGCGTTCAGCGGGGTCCTGAGTTCGTGTGAGATATTTGCGAGGAACTCGCTCTTGAGACGGGTCGCCCGTTCGAGCTCATGATTCTTGGCAGCCAACGCCTGTTCGTTTTGCGCGCTCTCTTCCAGGACCGTCACGCGATCCAGCCCGAACGCGGCTTGGTCGGCAAGCGTCTGGAGGAGTCGGAGTTCTTCGGTACGCAGTGCTTTCGTATCCCGACGGTTCACGGCCGCAAGCACACCGAGCACCACTCCAGATGACCGGAGCGGTACCATCGCGGCGTCGCGGAGCAGGCCCTCCAGCTCGGGAATCGGATACAATCTGGTTTCGCTGCCCATGTCGGGCACGATCAAGGCTTCGTTCTGGGTGACGATCCACCCACTCAGGCTATGATCGACCGGAACCAGAGCACCGGTGATGCGCTGCATCAGCCCCTCGCCGGCGACGACCTTGAGAAATCGCCCCTCCTCTACCAGCAGAAAAACGGCACTCCCCTCAGTCCGGAGAAGTTCCGATGTCGCGCGGGCTACCTCCAGAAACAGTTCGTCTCGGGTCCGCGCAGCGAGCATGGCCCCAGCGAGTGTGCGAAGCGCGCCGAGTTCGAGGGTACGGGTTTCCGCAGCGGCGACCACGTCGAGCAGTTCGCGGTGCCGACGCTGCCCCAGACCCCGTCCCCGCCTGAGGGCCACGACGGCGAGCACGGTCGTAAGCAGTGGCAGCAAGAGCGCTTCGACGACCCCGCGATAGATCAGAATGACACCGAGCCATCCGATCAGAATGGCACCGATGGACAGCGGTAGCGGACGATAGAACCAAAGCCACGGCGAGCGAGACTTCGGTGCAGGGTCGATCGTGCCCCGATCCGGACCGGGCATCAGCGGAGTCTCATGGGTTGGATGGCCGGATATCGAGCTCACTGATCGTGGCCCGTCGGGGAAGGCCAAGGGTGTGCAGAACCGCTTCCGCCACATCGGTTGGCTGGAGGGCTTGGTCAAAGTTCGGATGGAGGACCGATTGGTTCCGAAGCAGAGGGGTATCCACCGACCCCGGGCATACAGCAATCACCCGGATGCCGTCCTTTCGTGTCTCCAGGAGTAACGACCGACTGAAACCAAGGACCGCATGTTTCGAAGCGGTGTACGCAGTTCCACCGACGAACCCGTTTCGCCCGGCGAGGCTTGCCATGTTTACGATATCGCCTTGCCGGCGCTCCCGCATGCCGGGAAGCACCGCCCGGGTCATCAAAAACAGGCTGCGAATATTCGTGCGCATGGTTTCGTCCCACGCATCAAGTGACAACGTTTCGATCGGACCGAGGCGGGCGACACCGGCGTTATTGACCAAGCAGGTGATCGGTCCGAGCGCCTCGGACACCTGGGCCACCACCTCCGCACACGGCCCCACTTCACCCACGTCCGCCGGCACCCCGTGAGCCCGATACCCTTCCTTCCGAAGGGAGTCAGTCACCGCGCGCACCCCATCCACCGACCGTGCCGTCACTCCGACGGCATACCCCGCCCGGCCGAGCGCAAAGGCCAGCGCCCGCCCAATACCCTCTGTCGCCCCCGTTACCAGCGCGACCCGATTCGCCTGTCCTATCATATCCCTCTCAATCTAGAACACTCCCGACGTTATCGGGGGACGAGGGCGATGGCCCGGAGCGGACCGCCCGATCCCCCCTCAATCTTGATCGGCAGTGCAACGATGGTCGCCCCGGTCGGCGGCACGTCGCCCAGTGCGGTGAGGTTCTCCAAACCG
>JAJCZW010000055.1 GCA_029262155.1 Gemmatimonadota bacterium | reverse complement strand
GTCGACCTTCAAGGTACCGTCTTTATCGGGAGTGCCTGTACTGATGCGGGTGTGCTCGGACCCATCCATCGTCCCTATCGATAGTCCCCAGTTGGCGCCGGGCATCACTCGCTGCTTGAGAGACAGGTGACGGTCGGTGAGCACCCTATCGAATCCGTTATAGAGCGGATTCTGGATCTGCCAGACGATCCGGAGCCCCGGTTCTCGGAGTGGATCGATGGCAGCCGGCACCTTTCCATCCCATGGCCCCGAATGGATCGCCGGATCGAGATCCAGATGGACCGGCAGCTTGGACTGCACTTCCTCCCGGCCCTCGAGGTCGTACATCACCTGGAGGTACCGGGCCCGAATCGGGCGGAACGCGTCGATATCAATGTCAAGATCCGCCATGGACAGATGACGCCATTCCCCCAACACAGTAGACCCGATGCCGTCCTGACCGATCTCAGCTGTAGAATCCGGACTCTTGTTCCCCGCGATCCCAAGTATTCCGACGGCAACCGCGGCAACAAGCACGGCGTGGACCCATCCCCACTTTCTCAATGCTCTCCTCGATCTCATCGATCCCTCATCTCGGTGGTGGTTGTCCGCGGCACAACGACCGCGATCACAAAGAGTCGCTAATAGGTGGAGCAATCGCCATCGACGCGAGATGAATTACCGGTGACCGACTTATGAGCAAGGCGGGATTGGGCCAACAGCGACCTACTGTGGCGGGGAAACTCCGTAGGTCAGCCCCGTGCCGCCATCTCTTTGAGCGCGGCAGCCAGCCGGTCGGCGTCAGACGAGGAGTTGTAGAGCGCGGGGGTAACCCGGACACAGTCGCCGTGGGCGACGCCGGTCCGCCAGACGGTAAACAGTTGATACCGGTCGAACAGCTCTTGCACGATCGCCTGGTTCTCTTCCTTACCGGTCCGCCCATGGAGCCGGAACGAGGTGATAGCGGCTACCGACCCGGCATCATCCGGCGTGAGAATGTCGACTCCGGGGGTCCCACGAACCGCAGAAACCCACCGGTCTCGGAGGTAGCGGACCCGAGCCGCCTTGTAGGCTGAGCCGATCGAGTCGTGGAAATCGAGCGCCGTAGGCACGGTGAGGAAGGTGGCGAAGTTGGTCGTTCCGGTGTGCATCCGGCTTTCGATCCGGTCGAGCGGGCCGTCGTCGCCCAGCATCCGGTCGATATCCGGCAGGCGGCCTTGCTTGATGTACATCGCACCGGCACCGAGAGGTGCGCCAAGCCACTTGTGAAGATTCAACCCGACGAAATCGGCGCCCAGGTCGTCTATGGTGAGTTCGTACTGCCCGAACGAGTGGGCCGCATCGACAATGGTGTCGACACCTCTCGCCCGTGCGGCCGCGGTGATCTCTCGGACCGGTATGATCAGTCCGGTTTTGTTATTGAGATCGGTGAGAAGGAGCAGGCGTGCTTTGGGGTGCGCATCCAGCGCCTCCTCATAGGTTCTGAGGACGGCGTCAGCTGTGGCCGGTTCCGGTAGATCGATCCGCACTACTGTGACGCCCTTGAGGTCGGCGAGGGCGTTCATGGCGTACTGCATCGCACCGTAGTCGAGGTCGGCATACATGACCTCATCTCCCGGTCGGAGTTTGTTGTACTGGACGATGAGTCGCTGCAACGCTTCGGTCGCCCCGCGCGTCAGGACGATCTCCTCCGGTGCGGCCCCCAGAAACCGAGCCACCCGGTCGCGCGCGGCTTCGAACTCGTCGTCCCAGACGCGGCGGGCGTAGTAGGAACTCTGGTAGTTGACCCGGTCGATCTGCCGATGAAACTCGGCGAGGACCGGCGCGGCCATCACCCCGAAGTACCCCGCCTCCATGTTGGTGTATTCCGGTGTAACCCGATACCGCGCGGCAACACGGCCCCAGTAGGTCTCGTCCCCTGCCACCTGGGCGAGAGGCCCGTTGGGTTGATCGAGTGGGGGGAGTTCGGCGAGCGATTCCGTGGTGTCGGATTGGGGATTGGAGCAGCGAGCAGTGGCCATCGCCAAGCCGGCCATGCCGCTGGCGCCGATGAATGAGCGTCGGGTAAGCATACCGTTAATGTACCACAATCCTGGCGACGCACAGGGGCGACGCACGCGTCGCCCCAACATGCGTCGCCCACGCGACGCCCCTATACCTCACTGCACGACAACGGGAGCGCTCCCGCCCATCGTGCCGGTCGTCCCGGTCACCAGCCCCGCACCAAGTCCGACCATCCAAAGCGTATGCGAACGGTATGCACTTTGTTGCTAGGTCCCAGGGGGCTACGTTGGTCCCATGCTGTCGAGACCCGGCCGTCGCCTACCCTTCGCCCTGACGGCACTGTTGCTGACATTACCCGCCGCAGCGGCCGTGACCCTGTCCACCCTGTATGTGACCTCCGCCCGACGTCACCGTGCGCTCGTCCTCGCAACCGCAGTGAAGGTCGCCGACGACTGGCTTAGGGACATCTTCGACATCGTGCACACTCGAGCATTTCAGACCGGACTACCCGTCTGGCGGGCTCTGAGCCAATCGACACCGGCCCTGGACGATTTCGCGCATGGCGGCCCGGGGGAACTGGTTGGCGACGCACTCGACCGGTGCAATGCCTGTGCCCGCCCGTCGCTCCGAGGCACCTTCGTCTGGGACCCCACGACCGCCCGAATCGTTACGCGCCCCGCGGAAGCAGCCCCTCGACTTGGCAAGGCGCTCCGGGGGCTGCCCTGGACTGCACCCAACCCGCGGGACCGCATTACTACCGTCGCCGGGACCGACACAAATGGCCCCTTCATGCTGCTACTCCAGGCGATGGCCGTTGGGAAAGGGGACACCGTGTGGAACGGTATCGATCTCCGTCTCGACAGCCTCGGCATCCTCTTCGACGAGGCCCTGAGCGCGACGGCCCGCGAACGGGGGGTCACGGGAGCCCAGTTGGGCGACGCCGTTTTCATGCGGGTGGTCCATCCGTTTGGCGCCGTCATCTTCGAGCGCGGGCCGACAGCCGGACTGGTCGAGACGAGCCAGATCATCTGGGGCGCACGCGAAGTCTACACAGTAACACTCGGGGAGATGAGCGGGTATCGGACAACCTTGCGCATCACGGAAGCGGGATTCCCTGCCCTGATCGGCGCTCCTCCTCCCGCCTCTCCTTGGCCGTTAGCACTCACCGTCGGCTTCAGCGTCATTCTGGTGACCGCCCTGGCCCTGCTGTTGCTGGCTCGTCAACATCAGTTGGTCGTCGACCGAGAACGATTTGTCGCGGGTGTCAGTCATGAACTCCGCACACCGTTAACCCAGATTCTCCTCTATGGCGAGACACTCCAGCTCGACCGTCCGACTCCAGTAGCCCGGCGAGACGCGGCATGCGTCATCGTACGAGAGACCCGTCGGCTGATTCATCTGGTCGAAGACGTCCTGGCGTTCGGACGGGGCCAGCACTCCACGGCGCGACTGAATCCCGTGCCTCTGGCGGTCGTGCCGGTACTTGCGTCGGCCTTGGCCAGCCTACGGGAAACGGCTTCCGCCCGCGGGGTAACCCTCGATTCCCGGGTAGACCCGGAGGCCGCTATACATGGGGATGCCGTTGCCCTCGAGCAGATCCTGCGGAACCTCGTGGACAACGCGATTCGGC
This sequence comes from Gemmatimonadota bacterium, assembly GCA_029262155.1. Lineage (GTDB taxonomy): Bacteria > Gemmatimonadota > Gemmatimonadetes > Gemmatimonadales > GWC2-71-9 > OFTM291. The sequence continues at coordinate 3,932 of JAJCZW010000055.1, read as the reverse complement.
ATGGCCGCGACGGGGGCTGTGTCGCGGTGGCTGTGAGCGTCGCCTCGGGAATGATCGAGTGTACCGTTGACGATGACGGCCCCGGTCTGCCACCGTCGGTACGGGAGAGGATCTGGCAGCCCTTTGTCCGGCTTGCACCGGAGTCGTCGGAGGGGACGGGAGTCGGTTTGGCTGTCGTCCGGCAACTCGTTGAGCTCATGGGTGGAACGGTGTACGTGGATGACGCGCCCTCTGGGGGAGCCCGATTCGGCGTACGGCTGCCGCGTACGGACCTTCCAGCGATCCCGACCCCAATGCTGAAGCGGATGCAGACGTGAACCGCGTTCTGGTTGTGGAGGACCAAGCCGACCTAGCCCGGGGTCTGGTGGAGAATCTCGAAGCGGAGGGATACGAGGCGCGGGCCTGCGGCACGGCACGGGACGGGGCGTTAATGGCCAGCGCTTGGCCACCGGACCTGATCATTCTCGACCTCATGCTGCCAGACTGTTCAGGCGAGGTCATCCTGGCAGATCTGCGCGCGCGGGGGGCGGAGACACCGGTGCTTATCCTCTCCGCTCGCAGCGATGAGGCGACCAAAGTGCAGGGCTTCCGTCTGGGGGCGGATGACTATGTGACCAAGCCCTTTGGACTCCTGGAGCTGCTCGCCCGAGTTGCCAACCTGCTGCGGCGAAAGGCCGTCGTCTCGACCGGAGTCCAGGTCGGCCGGCTCACTGTGTTCCCTGGTGCGCGTCGCGTGCTGTGCGACTCCCACGAAGTGGAGCTTCGCCCGAAGGAGTTGGATCTCCTCCTCGCCTTGTTGGAACAGCCCAACCGCGCCGTATCGCGGCGGCATCTCCTAAAGGCTGTTTGGGGCTACGATTCGTCGGTCGAGTCCAGGACGGTGGATTGGCACGTCGCGGAACTCCGGCGTAAACTCGAAGCCGATCCCAGTCACCCTATCGTTCTGCGAACCGTGCGGAAGGTCGGGTATCGGCTGGACCTGGTACAGAGCCCCCGCTGATCCCCAATGCCTCCTCAGCAACTGGCCATGCTTGGCGGACCTCACATGGCGGCAGAGCGTTTTGGGGATCGCACGAACAGGGCTACGACTCGGATCGCTGATCCGCTCCCAACTTCTGCTCGACCCAGTCGATCGGCGTAAACAGAATGCAGGCCAGGTGGGTCTTCCGCCGGAACAATAGACCGGGAATGGACAGGACCTCGCAACCAGCGTCCGCTCTCACACTGGCGAGTATCAGGGAGGCCCCGATAAAAGTGGTGACGGCCACATTGCCTAACGGTACATATACCGCGGTGAAGATGGCGGGTACCAGGGCAAGCACTGCCCCAGCGATCGGATGCAGCCCCAACAGGTACCGAGACACGACAAGATGGATGATCGCGTAGAGTACGGCCAGCAGCACGATGATGAGGGCAACTCGTGCGACGCTCCGAGCATTCGCCACCCCAAAGAACGGAACCACCATCCAGACCAGGGCCGCTCCGAGCAGAAAGCGAAGCACCCTCCCTCCCAGTCGGACCTTTGGATGGCTCCATCGTGCCTCTTTCGTCATGTCGTCCTCCTTCGAAACGGCAGTCCAGCATGGTTAGCGGTCTCAGGGCGCCGGCCATTCGGCGACATGAGCAGACGCCCACTGGCGAGTGGTTACGGTCAGCTAGGGTGATGGAGCCTTGGCAACCCTTCCGTTGGTCATGACAAAGACCACATCCTGGAAGGCGGTCACGTCCTCAAGCGGGTTCTTGCGCGTGGCAATGATATCGGCGGCCTGCCCCACAGCGATTCTCCCGCGTGTGCCTTCCAAATGCATCAAACGCGACGGATTGGCGATGAGTATTTGCAGCATCTGCCGAGGGGTGGCGCCCGATTCGGCGAGGCTGGCAAGCTGCTCGATGGACCACGCCCCGCGATCCCGTTCGGCCGAAGCCCAGATCAGGTCGCTCCCGAACACGACGGTCACATCGTGGGCCAGGGCACGCCGGAGGCGATCAACCACCAGTAATCTTCGTGCCTGGACGAGACTATCAGGCCAACCGTATACCTCCATGGCACTGATGGAGAAGTCCGTCGTCACTAGCGCGACACCGCGATCTCGCGCCAGGTCAAGCGTCGCATCACTCATCCGCCATCCATGTTCCAACGACGCGACCCCGCCTTCGATGGCATTGCGGGCACCCTGATCGGTCAAGACGTGCGCGGCGACATCCCGCCCCGCCCGCGCCGCTTCGCGCACAATGAGCGCGATATCCTCCGTCGAGTACAGGTAGGCCTGATCATCCACGACAATCTTGATCAGGTCTGCCCCGAAATGGATGTTCTGGCGCACCGCCCGCACCATGGCGTCGGGAGTATCCGCGTAGAGGTACTCGATCTCTCCCAATTCCGGTCGTTCGGGATTCAACCGTGACTGGCCGCCGAAGGGGGCGATGATCTTCCCTGCCACGAGCATGGTGGGCCCCCACACGATCCCCTGCGCAATGGCGTCACGGAGTTCCACGTCCACGTAATCGCCGGAGTTTCCGATGTCTCGCACGGTCGTGAAACCGGCCAAGAGCGTTTCGCGAGCCTGGAGGACACCGACCACGAGCCGACGCGCCATCGGAGTCCGTGCTGCTTCGGCCGGGAGGCGACTTCCTCGTGGGACCCTCGCCGTCAGGTGGACATGCGCATCCATGAGTCCAGGCAAGACGACGTAGTCCGATAGGTCGATGATCGGGACGCCACGAGGGATCGGTACACCAACCCCGACCTGTGTGATCACCCCGTTTTCCACCAGCACGACCTGGTCGTGGCGAACACTCCCGTCCGTCGGATCAATCAGCACCCCGGCATGAATGGCGTGCGAGTTTGGCGCCATGCTGGGGGCCAAAAGCTGGGCACCCACTGGGTGCACCGAGGCTGTAACAGCCACCGCCGCAATCCAGCGATGCCAAGGACACTGTTTCGGTATGGACATGTTGAAAGATACGGTCACAGGCTCTCTCAGAGTGGGATCGGTATGTATGCGCCTTGTTAGAAAGCGGCCCATTGGATGGTCCTTCGACGAACCGGGCTGCTACCATGCTATCAATGACACCGTCTTCAGTCGGTGTGATCATCTGCGACAGTCATTCTGCGGTCCGCGGCGTGATTGCATCACCAGATGTTGACCTTGGACCTGCTGCTGACCTGTTGAAAGGTGCCGCGCCTATGTGTTGGGCCCGTAGTCGTATCACCGCATTCTGCCATATGGCCGCGCTCTTATCGGGGCTCTTCGTCCCTCCCATCGCGGCACAAGATTCTCTGCCCATCTATAGTGCGGCAGATCTCAAGATTGACGCATCTGGTCTACGACCGCACCGACTCCTTTATGACCCACTCGAAGGGATCGGAGGGTTCGGCAATGGACTATTTACCGATGGTGTTTTCAAAAAGCCGCAAATTTCTATCACATTGGAACGTACGTCCTACTATGACTCCGAGAACCAAGCCCACGATGCGATTCGCGTTCGCTGGATCGCGAACACGCATCCGCACACTGACGAACTCGTGGTGGATGCGCGCACGCTGACGACTATCAACGAACGGACACGTGCGGGTCGGAATTGGCAGACGCGAGACGAAATCCTGTACGTGCGGAATGACAGTGCCCGAGTCTTGACCACATCTGACCACTCCGCGCCATCCCTCAAGGTGTTCTCGCTGCAGTACCCGCAGCACTACGGGCTCATGATCTTGCCGTTCCTCTTTGCGTCCATGGATGTGCCAGTTGGTGCACATTTCCGTTTGCCAGCGATCGGTTCGGATCGTGAGGGATTCATCGAAGTCACGGTGCGTGGGTCATCCTCATTCCTCAACGCCGACAACAAAACGCAGAGCGCCTTGCTCGTGACCAGCAAACACCCGTGGGGCGAGGTCGACTGGTACGTGAGTCGACAGATGCCATATCACCTCC
>JAJCZW010000054.1 GCA_029262155.1 Gemmatimonadota bacterium | reverse complement strand
GTCATTGAAGTTCTCGACCCCGATTCCGCATTCGAGTCCTTCGCGGACTTCCTTCACGTCATCCTTGAATCGTTTCAGGCTGCTGATCACGCCGGCATAGGCCACCTGTCCGTCTCGGACCACGCGCACCTTGGCGGCCCGCGGTATGGTCCCTACCCGTACGTTGCACCCCGCGATGGTGCCAACCTTGCTGACCTTGAAGATTTCGAGCACTTCTGCCTCGCCCAAGACCGTTTCTCGCTGTTCCGGCTTGAGTAATCCTTCGAGGGCATTGCGCACATCTTCGATGGCCTCGTAGATAACGCGATAGGTCCGGACATCGACCTGTTCCCTCTCGGCCGCCGCCCGTGCGTTTGCGTCGGGACGTACATGGAACCCAAGCACGATTGCCCCTGAGGCCTTGGCCAGGAGGATATCGCTTTCGCTGACGGCGCCAACACCACGATGGACAATATCGACGCGGACTTCCGAGGTACCTAGTTGCGCCAACGAATCGGCCAGCGCTTCCGCGGGTCCTCCCTGATCTGCTTTGATAATGATCGGAAGATTCGACACCTGTCCCTCACGGAGGGCCCGACTAAAGTCTTCGAGCGTCCCACCGCGAGCACTACGGCGATTCTGCGCCTCCCGTTCCAGGCGCTGCCGTTTCTGAGCGATCTGCCGAGCCTCAGAGGCCTCGGGGACGACGATAAAGGAGTCGCCAGCCGCGGGGACACCGTCGAACCCGAGGATTTGTACCGGGATGGAGGGCCCTACCGATGTGACCGGGCGGCCGCGCTCATCATGCATCGCACGCACCCGTCCCGAGTACATCCCACAGATGAAATCTTGGCCAGAAGTGAGTGTGCCTCGCTGTACCAGGATTGTCGCCAGAGGTCCCTTCCCAGGATCGAGCGCGGCTTCAAGTACCGTACCCGATGCCGACTCCGCTTCGGGATTCGCTTTGACGTCCAGAACCTCCGCCTGCAGGAGAATCTGTTCCAGCAACTGATCGATCCCCTTCCCCGTCTTCGCAGAGACTTCCGCCGAAAGCACCGTTCCACCGAACTCTTCCAGCACCACATTCTGCTGCAGGAGGTCCTGTTTCACCTTGGGGATGTTTGCCGCCGGCAAATCGATCTTGTTGATGGCCACCACAAGCGGCACGCCGGCATTTCTGGCATGGCTGATCGCCTCGATCGTCTGGGGCATGACCTGATCGTCTGCGGCCACCAACAGGACGACGATATCGGTGACCTGGGCACCGCGGGCGCGCATCGCCGTAAACGCCTCATGCCCTGGTGTGTCGAGGAAGGTGAGTTCCCGGCCATCGCCAAGGACGACATGGTACGCTCCGATGTGCTGAGTAATCCCCCCCGCCTCACCGGCGACAATATTGGCCTTCCGGATATGATCGAGGAGGGATGTCTTCCCATGATCGACGTGGCCCATGATGGTCACCACCGGCGGCCTCGGCTTCAAATCCTCTTCGATATCGGTGGCGACCGTCGTGGCGACATCCGCAGCGTACTCATCCTCACGCACCGCTTCGAAACCGAACTGTGAGGCGATGAGTTCAATCTGGTCGAAGTCCAGCCGCTGGTTCAATGTCACCATCAGCCCGAGTTCCTTGAAGGCGAATTGGACGATCGCTGTCGCGGGGACCTTCATAGAGTCGGCCAATTCGGAAACCGAGACAAACTCGTTCACCCGAATACGGGTCTTCTCAAGCTCACGCTCCTCGGCGGCCCGCCCTGCCATCATCTCACGGTAGCTGGGCTCGTTCGAGCGCCCCTTCCCCTTTCGGCCTCCACTCCCCTTCATCCCCTGGAGCGTCTTCATGATATTCTGCTGGACCGCGTCCTGATCGACATGACCGCGACGACCCTTCTTGCCTTTCTTCCGACCTCCCCGGGGTGGTGCGTTGGGACCAAAGGACCGCCCAGCGGCCCGATCGGTCCTTCCAGCCGTCGAGGCTGTTGTTCCACCTCGTGGGGGAGGAGGCGTGCTGCTGCTGAAGACAGGCTTCGGCCCTCGACTCGCCGGAGGACGCCCTTCGACCACCCGAGTAGGACGAGCCACCCGCGGTGGAATGAACGGTTTGCGGGGCGTTGCCACTGGTGCGACCGGTGCCTCGACGGGCTCGGCGGATGCGGCTAGCTGCTCAGGACTCTCCCCAGCCACCGGGGCTGTCGTGGGGGCAGCAGGGACCGTTTCGCTGGCGGCGGCGGCAACCACTTCCGCCTCCGGGGTCGGTGGAATCTCGGACAACGCAGGAGGATCTTTGAAGAGCGCCTTGGCCCGCTCCTCCAGGGACTGCTTTTCAACTGGCTCGCTCGCCTCCGCAACGGGGCGCTCGAACTCGATAGTCGGGGCCGCCTCAGCTTCTCGCTCCGATGCGGCCTTGGCCTCAACAAGGGCAACCTCGGCCGCAGTGCGACGTCGTTTCTTGGCTCGGGCCGTGATCGGAGAGGCATCAACCGGCTCTTCGGCGGCGGCCTTCTTGGTTCGTCGCCGCGTGGCCTTCTTCTTCGGTGCCGCCTCGGCCGCCAGCCGCCGCTTCTCCCGCTCCCAACGGACGCGTGCGGCGGCCACTTGGTCGTCAGGCACCGGGCTAGCCGCGGTCTTTGCCATCACACCCATTTCCCGGAGCAACCCCAGGACTTGGTCGGTCGGCACCGAGAACTCTTGCGCGAGATCTTTGACTTTTGTCTTGACCACGAACCCTCCTAGGCCGTCACGTTGGAGCCGGCCCGAACTATCCCTTGGGCGAGCGCGGGGTCTACAACCCCGGCAACCATCACTGGCGGCCGCCCGAGACGCCGCCCCAATTCAACTGCGACAGGGCCGGCAATCCGGGGAACTTGGCGTGCGCTAGCCAATCGGACCACCTTTTCACAGGCTCGGGGGCTGGCGTCGGACGCCACCACAACCACTCGACATTTCGATCGCTTCAGCCCGGCCCTCACCGCCTCTACTCCGACCAACACCGACCCCGCCCGGGCCCCCAATCCCAATAATCCAATCACGCTCGTCACTCGGTCACCGACTCCGAAGGAGCCGACGCCTCGGCGGTAGGCTCAGGGTCGGGCTCGACCGGTTCCTTTGCCGCAGGGACTTCCTCTTCGTCCTCCAAGAGATCCGCAAGAAACTCGACTAACTGTTCCTGGGCCGTCGGGGTCATTCCCGGTAGCTTGGCGATATCCTCTCGCTCCAGATCGAGCACGTCGTTGAGCATCTTGTAACCACCCTGCGCCAGGATGTCGATCAACTCTTGCGAAAGGCCTTTGAGATCAGAGAGCGGCACCTGCGCCACGATCTCCTCCTCGGCCGTTGGAAGGAAGAGTGGACCTTCACCACCCCGTTCCAGCCACTCCCGGCTTGAGTAGAGGTCAATTTTCCAGCCAGTGAGTTCCGACGCGAGTCGAACGTTCTGACCGTTCCGACCAATCGCCAAGGAAAGTTGATCCTCGTCCACTACCGCCTGAATGGTCTTGGTTTCCGCAACCGAGAACACCTTGGCAACCCTAGCTGGGGCCAGGGCGAGTCGGGCAAACCGTTCTGGATCGGGAGACCACGGAACGATATCGATGCGCTCCCCACCCAACTCGTTCACCACGGCCTGGACCCGCGAACCCTTGAGCCCAACGCAGGCACCCACCGGATCAATCGCATCGTCACGGCTGATGACGGCAACTTTCGTTCGACTCCCGACCTCACGAGCGATGGCTCGGATCTCAACAATCCCTTGGTTGATTTCCGGAACCTCCAGGCCAAAGAGCGCAGCCACGAACATCGGGTCGGCCCGGGAAAGTACCAAGCGAGGGCCCTTTGGGGTTTCCTCCAAGCGCTTCAGCACGGCGCGCATGGTATCACCCTGATGAAAATGCTCCCGGTGATTCTGCTCCCGATACGGGATGATCGATTCGGCTTCGCGGAACTTCGGAAGGATCAAAACAATCTTGCCACGCTCGATCTGCTGGACCTCGCCGGCGAGAAGTTGACCGATCCGGTCGCCGAACTCCTCACGGATTTTGCTACGCTCGCCCTCGCGAACCCGCTGGATAATTCTCTGTTTGGCCGCCTGGACCGCAAGCCGTCCGAACTCCACAAACGGCACGTCCTCTTCCAGCACATCGCCAACCTCGAACTCGGGATCCTCAAAGCGAGCCGTCTCTAGCGACACCTCGAGACTTGTATCCTCTACCTCGGCGGTCACATACCGAAGGCGAGTAATCTGAATCGTCCCGTTGAGTTCATCGACCTTCATCTCGAACTTCACATTGGGTCCAAACTTGCGCATAAGCGCGGCGTGAATCCCGTCTTGCAGAAGGTCCAAGAGATCATTGCGTTCGAGCTGTTTTGTTGCGGCGAGTTCTCGAAACGCCGCCAGCATCTCTGCCGAACCTGCCATCGGTTCACTCCAAGCAATCACGCTCGCATTCCGCGACCGTTCGTGGCCCCGCCGCGGTGCCACCGCGAAAACGACCGGTGGCGACGCGCCCGGAACCCGCTCCAACGGATCGAACCGATGTGAGAGGGATCTCGAGACACGGCGGGGTCCAACACGTACCCCGCCGACGGGAGGTGAAAGAAAAAAATGCGGGGTAGCCCCCACATTTCCCGGGCACCCAACCCAGGGGACCCAACAAGCGCTTAAGTATAGAGGGGCAAGGGGCCCGCGTCAAACGTCAAGGGCCAGCATCCCTCCCCCGTCGCGCTATCGATTCGGTAGAGGACGAGAGAGGGGAAAGCCCATGAAGGCAATCATTCGCCCCTCAGAGACACCACCGCGGCGGTGAGAGAAGAACACCTCATCGTCCTCAAAAGAGCATTTTTGTGATGTGAATATGTTTTCAAGACCGGTCGCCCTGGCTTGGGTGCTCAACTCGGCTCGGAGGTCAACCTCCCAAGGACCACCCCCTATCGTCTGCAGTCCCAATGCCTTCATCACATCAGAACCTACTTCATAACAGGACCCACAAATTCCTGCACCCAAATACATTATGATGTCCGACACTCGACAGCCGACCTGGCCCATCAAGCTCACTCCCCGGCCGAGAATGCCGGCGGAGGTCCCCCGCCACCCTGCGTGGAGCAGGGCGCAAATCGCACGGGTTGGATCGATCAGGTAAATCGGAATGCAGTCGGCTACTGTCACAGTGAGGAGCACGCCAACCTGATCGGTCAGGAGGCCGTCGACCCCATCAGTAATCGTCCATTCCCGTCGATTCGGCCGACCAGTGACCGAATGGACCTCACTCCCATGACACTGATGGGCCGACCTGACTGCCGGAAACCGGACAAAGGCATCTCGCAACGTCCTCCAGTGTCCGAGAACAGTCCCCACCGGACTTTCCCCCCAAAGTCCCAGATCGAATGGATGCTCTGGATCGGGGCCTCGGGTGGTGATCCCAGCAACGACACCGTATTGCTCAAGTTCGGGGATTCGCAAATGAGGGACGGACGGCCCTGGATCAGTCAGCAATCATCCTCACGTCTGACATCGGCCCCAAGGGCTCGGAGCCGTTCGTCAATCCGCTCGTAGCCCCGCTCGATTTGGCCGATGTTGTTGATGACGCTGGTTCCTTCAGCGGCCAGCGCAGCGATAAGCATGGCCATCCCGGCACGAATGTCGGGTGACTCGACGGAGGCTCCATGCAGGGGCGACGGACCGGCAATCACCGCACGGTGGGGATCACAGAGGACAACCCGGGCACCCATTCCAATCAGCTTATCGACAAAAAAGAGCCGAGATTCGAACATCTTCTCGAATAGGAGCAACATCCCCTGGCACTGTGTTGCCGTAACGAGGGCGATCGACATGGCATCGGCCGGAAACGCCGGCCAAGGACCATCCTCCAGCTTCGGGACGTGCCCACCAAGATCGGGACGAATCCGGCGTTCCTGTTCCCGATCAATGAACAGCGTATCTCCATCCAATCGGGGGCGAATACCGAGGCGATCGAACCCAAGGAGGGTGCTCTGCAGCTCATCCGGTCGGACGCCTTCGATCACGAGAGAACTATTTGTCACCGCCGCCAAGCCGATGAAACTTGCGACCTCTATATGATCTGGCCCAACGGTGACGGTCGCGCCATGAAGCGGGCGCCCTCCTTCCACGGTCAGCAGATTGGTTCCAATTCCGTCGATGGTGGCACCCATAGCCAGGAGTCCGCGGGCTAGATCTTGAACGTGGGGTTCGGTCGCCACGTTGCGGAGAATCGTAGTCCCATCGGCAGCCACCGCCGCCATCAAGGCGTTCTCGGTGCCCGTCACGCTCGGCTCGTCGAGGAAAATATCCGCGCCCTTGAGGGCTTTGGTTTCGATTTCGTACCGATCGCCGACGTGGATTCGAGCGCCGAGGCGCTCCAATGCGAGGAGGTGAGTATCGACCCGCCGTCGACCGATGACATCTCCGCCGGGGGGAGGCAAGCTCACCGACCCGAACCGCGCCAACATCGGGCCGGCAAGCAAAATTGATGCTCGGATTTTGGCACAGAGTGCCGGGTCGAGTGCTTTCAGTTTGGCCGGCCGGGTGTCGATCTCAAGAGTATTCTGATTGGTCCATTCGACCATCGCCCCAAGGTCTGACAGAATGGCGAGTAACATCTCGACATCCCTTATGCGGGGAGCGTTTTCGACGGTGACCGGGCCATCGGCGAGCAAGGTGGCGGCGATCAATGGCAAGGCGGCGTTCTTGTTTCCGGCAGGCCGAATGGTTCCCTGGAGTTGAGAACCTCCCTGAACATGGTAGCGGGGTAACATGCTCGAAAACCTCGTTGGCTTACCCCGAGCCGTCAAGCCGGTACGGTG
>JAJCZW010000053.1 GCA_029262155.1 Gemmatimonadota bacterium | reverse complement strand
TTTCCTGATAACCGGTCATGGCAGTATTAAAGACCACTTCACCAGATGATTCTCCTGTGAAACCCAAAGCCCGGCCTTCAAAGATCGTTCCGTCTGCTAAGGCTAAAATCGCTTTACTCATAACACCTTTAAGAAGAGATTTAAGATCTTCAATTCATTATTCAAAATCAAAAGCCCTTTGATTTCTTACCCACTGTCGAAATTTGACCACCAATAAACTTATAGCTAGTCCCACATTAATGAGATGTAGGGCCCGAACAATCATATGAATGCGAAAGAACGCATCATAGGCAGTCTTCTTGGCTTCTTGCGATTCTGAGGCAAAAGCAACCTCTTGAAGTTCAATCGCCTTGGGTCCCAGAAAAAGAACTATCGACCCTGTGACAAGCACTAAAGCAATCATCAGGCCCCATTCCCATTGGCTCACCGGAAGTATGTTCTCTGGAATTTGCCGAACTTTCCATGATCGTATGGCCGCGGTGCTCAGTAACAGAATAACAATACTCGTCGTTAAGTTGTTATACCCATCGAACACTCTGCGCAAAAACCGGCCTCCCTGCTCCATGCCAAGAGTATTAAAAACCGCAGGAATCACTGTAGTCAGGATCACTGCAAGACCGCCAATCCAGATTGCCAACCCAATCAGCTCGGCTAGCGAAAGAGACAATTGCCAACCAGAGGTTACTCTGGACACAAAAAGCCTATTATCATCTTGCTCTTATCACCAATGCAGCGGGTTCCCTAATTTGCATATCGTTTGACCAACTCTTCCACAGCGGACATATATGCTTTTTCTTTAAGCGTAGCCACCTGGACTTGGTCTCTGCCTTCCCTTGAAATTATTGCGCTATAAGCTTCATCCGAAAATGGTTTAGGTGAGTACATGTCCCATGATCCCGTTTTGACATGAATAAGGGCTACTTTTAAACGAATGCGCATGTGTTGGGTTTCATCCGGCACTACCCATCCCACAATAGGAACCCATGACACAGATTTAGTGGCAAGGTTTTCCTGTGCAGATTCCAAAAGGCCCCAATACACTAAAATGTTTTCGTATCCTCCTTGGGCAGCAGCCAGCCGAAGGGTTTTTGCATAATTTGTTCCAGCAGTGGAATCATTTGGCACACCCGTGAATACAGCGACTTTATAGTAACGTTCTAGATTGCTGACCAATGTATCGTCTGGGATAATGGCGCCCGATTGGACCAACATTATTCCGGATCCGCGTCGAATCGATACTCGTTGACTGTTGGCAAGCGCATCATGAATTTGGGTTTCAGAAACATTTTGGGTTGGATCGATGCCTAAGACTTGAAATTCAGTTAATTCGCCTTTGTAAAATGGGTTATCTGAGGACCTTCCATATGAATTTCCGCCCTTATACCCAGAATCAGAAATAGACCGAGTTGTACATCCCCCGAGCAGTAAAGCTACCGAGAGCAATATAAAAAGCCAGAATAGTTTTTTCATCGCAATGCTCCGATCAAATAAGTCCGCGTTAATCACCTTCATACACGACTCGACCACCGACGAGCGTTTTGACGATTTGGCCTTTCATTGTCCATCCAGCAAACGGGGTGTTACGGCTTTTGGAGCGAAGACGGTTGGGTTCTAGGGTCCAAGTTTTCTTTGGATCGATCAAGGTCACATCAGCGTCTGCACCAACGGCCAAGGTGCCAAAGGGTAATTTAAATACTCGCGCCGGTTCACACGTGAGTTTGGCAATGGCTTGTTCTAATGTGAGCACTCCTTCTTCAACAAGGTTGAGCGTTAAGGGCAGGGCTGTTTCCAGACCAATAATACCAAAGGGCGCATTATCGAACTGCCGTTGTTTTTCATGTACGGCGTGAGGTGCATGATCCGTAGCAATGATATCAATACTTCCATCCTTCAGGGCCGTTTTGACAGCCTGGACATCAGCATCAGTACGCAAAGGCGGGTTCATTTTGGCATTGGTATCAAAGGTACGCACGGCTTCATCAGTCAAGGTGAAATGATGAGGGCAGGCTTCCGCAGTGACGGAAACGCCACGTTCCTTAGCCTCCCTCAGTAACCGCACAGATCCAATAGTGCTGACATGAGGAAGGTGTAATCGTGAGTGAGTAAGTTCCGCTAAAAAGATATTTCTTGCGACCATGACTTCTTCAGCTGCGTTCGGGATTCCCGGAATACCAAGTTCCGTCGAGACAAACCCTTCATTCATTGCACCACCAGCAGACAGATGAGCATCTTCGCAATGATCAACGACAGGAAGATCAAAGGCTCGTGCATATTCCATGGCACGCCGCATCACCAGACTATTCATCACCGGGATGCCATCATCCGAAATTGCGACGCACCCGGCTTGGTGTAATTCACCAATCTCTGCCAGTTCTTCGCCCTTCGAGCCTTTGGTAATCGCGCCAATAGGAAAGACTCGAGCTTTATCAGCGACTTTAGCCTGCCGAAGAATAAAATCTGTGATGGACTGGGAATCATTCACAGGATTAGTATTGGGCATACAGCAGACCGTAGAAAATCCACCGGCCACTGCCGAATCCACCCCGGTGGCAATGGTTTCTTTATATTCAAACCCCGGCTCACGAAAGTGCACATGAAGGTCAATAAATCCTGGACACACAATCAATCCTTTGGCATCGATGATGGTCACCGATTCAGGGTTTTTCAGAGTAGATTCTAAATTAGAATCGATCGTGTGAATTTTGCCATCTTCAATCAATACATCCGCAATTTGGTTGATGCGTCCAGGATCAATAACCTGGCCATTTTTGATAAGAGCTCTCATAATATTGCTACATGTCCTTCTGCCTGAAAATATGAAAAACTTTACTGTGATTGCGACAACAGATACATGAGCCCCATTCGGACGGCCACGCCATTTGATACTTGATCCAAAATCGCCGCTTGGCAGCTGTCCGCGACATCATGAGAAATTTCTACCCCACGGTTGATGGGGCCAGGATGCATCACGAGAAGATCCGTTCCCGTTCTCTGCACCCGTTCGGAATTGAGACCATAGAGTTTGGCGTATTCACGCATTGATGGGAATAACGATCGTCCCTGGCGTTCGAGCTGTAGCCTTAGCATGATGATGACATCGACTCCAGGCAAGGCATCATCAAAGTTTGAAAAAACCTTGACGCCCATACGTTCGATGAAAGGCGGAATCATGGTTGGGGGGCCCACTACTCGAACTTCAACTCCCATTTTTATGAGCGCATGAATATCGGAACGCGCCACACGGCTATGTGCTACATCACCAACAATCGCCACGGATAGCCCACCCAATCGTCCTTTTTTTTCTTTGATAGTAAACAGGTCCAGCAAGCCTTGGGTTGGATGTTCATGCCAACCATCCCCTGCGTTAATCACTGAAGATCGTACATGACGGGCTAGACTTTCCGCAGATCCCGAAGAGGAATGACGAAGCACGATGATATCGGCCTGCATTGACTCGATATTTCGCGCGGTATCAAGGAGCGTTTCACCCTTCACTACGCTACTGGAGGACGGTGAAAAATTAATTACGTCGGCACTGAGACGCTTAGCGGCCAATTCGAATGAGGTTCGTGTGCGCGTACTCGGCTCAAAAAAAAGGTTAACGACGGTTTTCCCTCGCAGTGCCGGAACTTTTTTAATCTCGCGACCACTCACCTCTTTGAACGGTTCTGAAGCCTCCAAGATGAGGGAAATTTCATCCGGCGACAACGAACTAATACTCAAGAGGTCTTTACGTTTGAGGCCCATGGTAGGTCCACCCTATCCTCCTGATCCAAGCTTGCACACTCGATCATGGTCGCCCAATTCTTCAAGGAACACTCGAATATTTTCTTCGCGAGAAGTCGGAATATTTTTACCAACGTAGTTGGCTCGAATTGGTAGCTGCCGATGACCACGATCAACCAGGACAGCCAATTGAATCTCCGCAGGTCGGCCAAGATCCATGAGCCCATCCATGGCTGCACGAATGGTCCGACCACTAAACAACACATCGTCAACCAAAACAACAATCAAATCCGAAACGTGAAACGTAATATCTGTTCGCTTCAACACGGGTTGGTTTTTCCTGATGGCCAAATCATCTCGATACAGCGTAATATCCAATTCCCCTAAGGGGACATCGACGTCCTCAATATTTCGTATGATTTTTTGAAGTCGTTTGGCCAAGGGGACACCAGCCGTTCGAATCCCCACCAAAGCCAAGTTCTTTACACCCTTATTCCGTTCAACAATCTCATGGGCAATCCGCGTAAGGGCCCTCCCCATTTCATGGCTGTCCATGATGGAAGTTTCTGGTAAATTTGAGTGTTCAGATGTGGCCATGTGTCCGTTTGTAGCAAAAAAAAACCTTTCCCCCGAATTCAAGAGAAAGGCTAACAATTATGATGAGGGGTGCAAGAACCCCATTTTTTGTTTCATCGAATTTTATCTCCTTTCCCACCTCACAGGATGGGACTTTAAAGGCAGTTTCATCCTACGTGGTCCCACAAACCAAGTCAAGATTCTTCATCAATTCTGCAAAAGAAACTAGAAAGAACCGACTCACGCTCTCTGAAGACACCAAATGTGGAGATCTTGGTGAAGCCGTGATTTCGGTAGAATCGATCGATGCATGAGAAAGGGTTGGACTTCGAAACCGACTTCGCCAAAGAGAATTTGCACCGGATGATTTGCGACAAGAGTGGGGATATATTCCGGACCAGCCACAAACGCTAACCCCTGGGGAGCCAAGGATCGAACAATATCTTGAATGTGGCTTTCGACTTTCTGCTTTTGGAGATAGTCGGCAAACGGAATCCATCGATACACCAAATCGTAGGTTTCTGCGTTGATTTCATTTGAGTCAGGCAAAAAGCGAAAGGAGGGAAGCCACTCCAACCTATTTGATCGTGCAAGTTGATTCCACAACAATTGTGACTGCTTCTGGGCTAATGGTCCGTGGGAAAATACAATGGTGTGGCCCCGAGGTTGATCGAGTAATACACAGGTCCCAATACTTGCCTCAAAGCCATGGATAAGGAGACGTGTCGCTTCGGTTTTTTTTCGAGCCAATCGTTCATCTTGTTCAAAAAGGTCATCAAGAAAATCCGCAATGAACGGTTGGCTTGCATATTCTTCAATTACCGAATCATCTTCCGGATACAGCAGGACAGCGGAAAAAGCATCATGCGGTTTCATTGCCGGTGCCCCATGAGGGAATAGGCTCCGCCAATCCGGTCCTGTCAATAATCCGGGAGCTAAGTTACCACTCTGTTCTGACCCCACCCGCCAATTTTGATGAACGTCTACGGTATATTGGGAAGCCTGATCTTGTAGCCGGAGTTGACCATTGTGTATGGAAATTGTCCGAGCACAAGAAGCATATCCCTGGGGGTTAGGCACAGAGAAGGCTAGCCCGGTTGTATCGTCAATTAGCGTTGCCTTTTGAATGGTTCCCTGTCTCACGGTTAAACAAGTCTTGTGAGTGGTTTCAATATATCGCGTTGGAGGGTCGGCATTAGGAAGCCAAGATACTTCGTGAGACCGAGGGGTATCCATAAATACGACAAACGGACTTTCTCGTCCTGAAAACGAAGCGATGAAAAAATTACTAAACAGACCAAACGCTGCTTCAGACGGATATGTTGGAATGCCTCGATAGTGCAGCGGTCGTGGATGATCAGGATTTTGATCATCGTAAAGCCCGCGAATTAATTCAAAGGTGGCGCTCCCCGTTCCTGGCAGTAATGATTTAAAGAGTTCAACGACAGGAAGATAGTCAATGTCTTCCCAATGCATGGCACTCATGCACGACATAAAGCGTGCCTGATCGAATGTTCCATCATCTAAGATATAAAACGCATCTTTCCGCTGTTGAATGGTCGCCTGCCCAGATGGATCAATGATTAAATCATCATCAGTGTAGAAGAATTCCACTTCTTCAAATGTCACACCCATGGCTCTTGAGGCCATCATGCGTAAATCTTGGCGGGTCAGGGATTCCCAACCAGGTCGTGTGGAGAGATCCATGCGCATGATATTCACGAG
>JAJCZW010000052.1 GCA_029262155.1 Gemmatimonadota bacterium | reverse complement strand
CTAACTCATAATAGGCTCGGTTGGCGGCATTGATCTGCTGACGAAGATCCTCGACCCGCGAGCGTATCCCCGCGATATCGGTCACGAGCCTTGTGCCTCCGTCCGTATCACGGTCATCGCCACATCCACCAGCCGGTCGAGTTCAGCGCCGCTTGCTCG
This sequence comes from Gemmatimonadota bacterium, assembly GCA_029262155.1. Classification (GTDB taxonomy): domain Bacteria; phylum Gemmatimonadota; class Gemmatimonadetes; order Gemmatimonadales; family GWC2-71-9; genus OFTM291. The sequence goes on along the minus strand of JAJCZW010000052.1, from coordinate 14,875 downwards.
AGCCAGGAGCCCTTCCGGCCAGTTGCCCTCGCGTTCGCCGAATGCCACCAGGACCCGGCGGAGGAAGCCGAGTACGGCGCTACGTTCCCGTTCAGCCATTAAGGCTGCTTGCCCGCCGTGCCGGGCCTGCAGCCGTTCGAACCGATAGGCCAAACGGAGAGCCTTGCCGGTAAGATCGGCGACGACCCTGCAGAACTCGAGATCAGCCGGTGTGAAGGGGACTCCACCGCGGTAGGTCCGGAGGAACACGGCCCCGATGGCAGTCCGGCGCCAGGTAATGGGAACAACAGTGATGGATTGGACCCGGCGCCCATTGAGGGCCTCGATGACGGTGGCCAAGTCAGGTTCGAGCAGGGCGTCGGGAATATTGACCGTGCGTCCGGTATCGAGGGCCCGTTTCAACTCGGGGTATCGCGCCAGGTCGACGACGTGGTTCCGAATACTGGGATCCTCATAGCTCGCCACGAGATGGACTGACCCCCCGCCTCGCTCGGCGAGAAAGATCGAACAGCGATCAAGCCCAAAGGTGCTGCCGAGGCGACGAGTGACGACCTGGACGATGTCTTGGTAGTGGGTCGCACCGATGATATCTCGGAGCACCTCAATGATGGTCAGGAGGTGCTTTCGTTCCTGTTCCAGCGCAGTGACCCGGGCCGTAAGTCGATTGACCTGGGAGGCAGTGGGTTCCGGCGTCATGCGGACTCGCGGTCGAAAGGTGAGATCGCCGAAAGTTAGCGGTTTCTGATCGTCTCGACCACGGTCCGTGCTTGGCGACGATACAGGGTGTCCAGCACGTCCACAATGGGGAGCGTATCAAGCACGCGGAACTGGGCTTGCGCGTCTTGGTACCGCTTGCGGTCCACATAGATGAGGCCCAGGTCCAATCGGTGATAGATCCAGTCAGGTCGGCTCGCGACCGCAGCTTCCAGGTGGCTGATCGCTTCGTCCCACGAGGCCTCGGCGAAGAGTGATTCTCCCATCACATGACGAGCAAGAAAACGGAGCACCCCGGGGAGGCGCATGATCTCGGCATGCCAACGACCCAAGATGTGGTGTGCCCCGTCGTGGTTGGGGTCTCGTGCCAGGGCGGTGAGGGCAGCGGTACGAATTGCTTTCGCATCGCGCATCTGCACATTCTTGCTTCGCGTCAGGGTTGCCTTGCCAAGGGCGTTCGCCAATGCGAAATATCCTTGGGCTGAAAGAGAATCAACCGCGACGGCACGCCGGGCATAGTCGACTGCACGGAGATAGACCGAATCTCTGAACCGGCTCCGGATAGTATCCGGAACTTGCTTGCCGATGTCGACCAGCGTCAGCGAACCTCGCCACAGGGCTTCAAAGTTGAGGGAGTCCTTCGCGAGGACGGCGTCGAAGGCACGGGCCGCCCCGGCGGGATCGAGGTGAGTTATGGCGGCACGCCCCCGCGCGAGTAGCGGAGCCACCTGACCCAGCACCGTTGGGGGAAGGGTCAGGTACCATACCGCGCTGATCACTAGCTTCGGGAGTCGTCCCATGCATGCAATCGTGCCCAGTCGCTTGATCGAACGCAAGCGTGATGGTGCGGCACTGTCTTCGGGTGAGTGGCAAGCGATCATCCAAGGCTATGTCGCCGAGACCATCCCCGACTACCAGATGGCTGCCTTGGCCATGGCCGTTGTCTTTCAGGGGATGGCAGAGGAGGAGTTGGCGGCGTTGACCGAGGCGATGCTTGCCTCGGGGAAACGACTCGATCTTACGGGTATCGGGAAGCCAGTCGTCGACAAACACTCCATCGGAGGTGTCGGAGACAAAACATCTCTTCTCCTTGCACCGATGCTCGCGGCGACTGGCCTTGCGGTTCCGATGATCAGTGGCCGGGGGCTCGGCCATACCGGCGGGACGCTCGACAAGCTCGAAGCCATCCCTGGGATGCGAACGGATCTCTCGCTCGAAGAGGCGGTCGCCCAACTCCGGACCCTCGGGGTCGTCATGATGGGCCAAACGCCCGAGATTGTGCCGGCGGACAAGCGACTCTATGCCTTACGAGATGTGACCGGTACGGTCGAGTCGATCCCGCTTATTTCGGCGAGTATCATGTCAAAAAAGCTGGCGGAGGGTCTCGACGCACTGGTGCTCGATATCAAAACGGGGAGTGGGGCTTTCATTACCGATCCCGAACAGTCTCTGACGCTTGCAAAGACCATGATCGCCATTGGGGAGTCGCACCACTGTCATACGGTCGCGTTGCTGACGGCGATGGACCGACCGTTGGGACATGCTTGCGGCAATGCCCTCGAAACCGAAGAGGCGATCATGGGGCTTTCCGGTAGTGGTCCCTCGGATCTCATGGAAGTGACATATGCGTTGGGAGTGGAGATGCTGATCGCGGCTGGTGCCGAGCGCGATCGACCCACAGCACAACACCGACTGGAGCAGGTGGTAGAGTCGGGAGCGGCCAAAACGATGCTGGCGACTCTGATCGACGCGCAAGGTGGGGCGGCAGGCGTCGTGGAGGATCCTTCACTCCTCCCCCGAGCCCCGAGAGCAGTGCCCTACCTCGCACACCGAGGTGGTGTGGTGGCGGAGATTGCACCGCGCACGATTGGGCACGCGATTGTCGAGCTTGGTGGCGGACGGCGTACGACGGAGGACGAGATCGATCCCTCGGTTGGGTTTGTCCTCACGGCGAAGCCTGGCGATTCCGTTCACGAAGGACAGACCCTCGGCACGATCCACGCACAGGATGAGGAGGGGGTGCGGATTGGAGTGGCCGCACTCGACGAGGCCATCACCATTCTCGACGCCGGACAGGCCACCCCCCTCGTTACTCATCGTGTGACCCTGGAAGGGGTTGAGAGACTCCAGTGCTGAAACATGCCAGCTGGCGGAGACGGGCGTTCCCCGGGCACCGCGGTTGGGCTAGCTTTCACTATGGGCGATCTAGAGCAGGACCCCCTTGATGGAGTACGGGCTGCACTAGCTGGGGAGTATGAGATTCTCCGGCTGCTTGGACGGGGTGGGATGGCTTCGGTCTACCTGGCCCGCGAGCGATCGCTGGACCGTCTCGTTGCCCTAAAAGTACTGGCCCCTGACCTCGCTGCCCGGCCTGCATTCCGCGCCCGCTTTGAACGCGAAGCGGCCATGGCGGCCCAACTCCAGCACCCTAACATTGTCCCCAACTACCGCGTTGGGGAGCTCGACCACGTGGTGTTCTTCACCATGGGATATGTTGAGGGTGAGACGCTGGCCGATCGAATGCGTCACCGAGGGCGGCTTGATCTCTCTGAGGCTCTTCGCATCGTACGTGAGGTCGCCTCGGCATTAGGTGCCGCCCATCGTCGGGGCATCATCCACCGTGATATCAAACCGCACAACATTCTCATTGACCATGAGACCGAGCGCGTGCTGGTGACGGACTTCGGTATCGCGCGGGCAGCAGAGCCGGAAACGGACCCGGGGGGGGGCGATCCGACCGGAGCCATTACGGAAGCCGGCCTCGTGATGGGTACACCGCGCTACATGAGCCCGGAGCAGGCGTGTGGTACCCGTGACCTGACTCCCGCTTCCGATTTGTACGCCTTGGGGGTCTTGGCCTATGAGATGGTATCGGGACACTACCCCTATCGAATTGCCACCCCGCCCAACTTTCAGATGGCACATCTGACTCAGCAACCGATTGCACTCGTGGCATACATTGGTGATTTCCCAAAGCCTATTGAAACGGTCATTCAACGACTTCTCCGCAAAGAGCCTGAACGCCGATATCAGACTGCCGACGCTTTGGTGGACGATATCGATACGCCGGTGTCGATGGATCACCGAAGGGCCAAGCCACCACCGACCCGTATGGTGCGTCGAGCACTGGCGGTCGTCGTTGCCCTGGCGGTCACGACTGGCGCCGCCGTATTGCTGTCCCGGCCGTCTGCCACCGGTGAGGATCCTCGTCGATCCGTCCTGGTGGGGTTTTTCGAAAACACGACTGGGGACCCATCGCTCGATTGGCTCCGGGTTGGTGGAGTGGAACAGCTCGCGCAGTCGTTGGGGCGCTGGCAGGACTTGAACATCATCCACGTGGAACGCCTGCTCGACTTAGCCCGGCGCGCCCGCCTTGATGAGTCGGCTCCCCTTTCGAGAGAAGACGCCATTGCGCTGGCCCGAGAGGCCTCGGTTGGAACCGCGACGATCGGGAGTATCATCCGACTCGGGGCGAAGTTGCGACTGAGCGTTCGGGTCTATGACGTTCGAAGCCGCGAGTTGATCAGTACCGCAAGCGTGGAGGCCCAAGGTGATACTGCCCTGCCTGCCGCGTTCGAAGCCTTGGCCGATCAGGTGCTCGACGTGTCTGGTGCCGCCCCCTCTCGGTTGACCTCCATTAAGCCCCCCACCCGCTCCATTGCAGCCTATCGGGCCTACATCGAGGGCGTCGGAGCCCGGAGTCGGTGGGACCTGGTGGGCGCCCGGCGGGCGTTTGAGCAATCGGTCCGGGCCGATCCACGTTTTGCGCTCGCGTACTACGAACTGAGCCAGGTGGCCTTGCAAACCGACTTCTTTAGTGGAGACGATCGGTTTATTGCCACCGCCGACTCCGCATTACGATACGCCGCCGATCGCCCCCCGCGCGAGCTGCTCTTGGTTGAGGCATACCACGCGTTCGTTCATGCCAATCTTCCGCTGGCGCGCTCCCGATACGAGAGGCTGATCGCATCAGATTCGGGCATTGCCGATGCGTGGATCGGCCTCGGCGATGCGGCCCAGCTTGATCTGACACTTCGAGCAGATGCCAACGGGCGTCAAGTACTCGCTGCGTCGTTTGGTACGGCGCTCCGGGCCTATGAACGAGCCCTTGCTCTCGACCAAAATGACCACCGCATCTACGCGAATCTTGCGAATATCCTGGGATACGTTTTTCTCGACGGTGGCATTCGATTGCCGATCTTTACCGAGGACGCGCCGGGGGATATCCGTTCGGTGTTTAGTCGGACTCCGGTTGACGCGGTCCAGATCCTCTATCTCGGCGACACCTTGGTGACCATCCTCGCAGATTCCGTCGCAACCCGGTATAGCCCGCAGGTCATCGCCGCCTCCCGCTCAGCTGCTCGCCAGCGGGCGCGTGGTATCGTGGAACGCTGGCTAAGGATCGCGCCGGAGGAGGGAACCGCCCATCTGGTGATGGCGCGACTACGACAGTCGGCACGCGACTATGACGGCGCTCTTGTTGCGCTAGCGGAAGCCGTGAGGCTCGGTGCACAATCTTCGGTGCCCTTGGAGGTGGTTCATCTGATGATCCTCCTCGATGCCAGACGATTCTCCGAAGCCGCGGCGCTGGCCGACCAGATGGAGGATCTTACCGATGAGGCGGCCGTGCCTGAGATTCTCCGGAGTGGATTGGTGAACGCGTACCTCGCCACAGGGCAAGTGGCGAAAGCCACCGCGGTGCGCGGTCATGTCCTTGGTTCGCTTTCCACTCGAACCCAAACCCCCACCCTCGTTCGATTGACGAGCCTGTTCGGACCGGTGCTCGATCTGCAGGTCGCGGCGGCCCTCGATCAGGTGGATCGCTCCCGGCTGGAGCAGTTGGAGCGACAAATTGAGGAGGCTGTTGCCGAAGCGCCCGACGAGGAGCGGCGCGAACTCGAGGACATTGTTGCACGCGCCGTGATTCAGGGATATGCGATGCTCGGTGACACGGCACGCGTTCGGACCTGGCGGATGCGAACCCGACGCGGTGATGTGATTCATGGCTTAGATGCGCTTACGGCCCTTCGGGCTGGCGACACGACACTGGCCCGGAATCGCTACCGCATTGCCAATCAGGATACCACGGGGAGTGTCACCGACGAAATGGCACTAGCGGAGACCGCCGCGGGATTGGGCTTACGGGGCCCTGCGCTTGCGCACCTGGAAAGGATCGATTCGATCCGTGTTGGGACTGTGTCGGCTCCAGACCCCGGATGGATCAGGGTCGTCAGGTCCTGGCCAATGCGAGCCACCCTCCTGGCGGCGGAAGGGGACGTGACCGCCGCTCGGCAGTGGTACGATCGTTTCCTCGAAGCATGGGAGAAACCTGATTCAAGCTTGTTGCCGGATCGGGATCGAATACGTCGAGAGGTCGGGAGTCTCGTGCGAACCGATCGAACCGATGTTCCGAGGCAGTAGCACCGAAGGGGGCCACGTCACGACTATCAGGTCGTGACGTGTGAGGCAGTATCTGGAAGGGGACGGTACTCTAGACGTCTAAGTGAGATACATACTTGGCGTTGCTCTCAATGAACTGCCGCCTGGGCTCGACATCATCTCCCATCAATTGATCGAAGAGACTCGACGCCTCGACAGCGTTTTCCATCGTGACGCGTTGGATGGTGCGCTTCTCCGGATCCATCGTTGTACGCCAGAGCTGGTCTGGGTTCATCTCACCCAGGCCCTTGTAGCGTTGGATCGCGATGTTGCCCTTTCCTTCGGCTCCGCCGAGGCGTTCGATGTACTCATCCCGCTCGGGATCGGTGTAGGCATAAAACTCTTCCTTCCCTTTCGCGACCCGATAGAGCGGAGGCTGGGCGATATAGATATAGCCTTCCTCGATTAACTCATTCATCTGTCGGAAGAAAAAGGTCAGGAGGAGCGTGCGTATATGCGCACCATCAACGTCGGCATCCGTCATCAGGATGATCTTGTGGTATCGGGCATCTTCGAGGCTGAACTCGTCCTTAACCCCCGCACCGATGGCGGTAATCATCGAGCGGATCTCTTCGTTCCCAAGAATCTTGTCGATGCGAGCACGCTCGACGTTCAAGATCTTGCCACGTAGCGGGAGGATCGCTTGGAAGGATCGGTTCCGACCCATCTTGGCACTTCCACCGGCAGAATCACCCTCCACCAGGTAAATCTCGCACAGGGCCGGGTCATCTAAGGAGCAATCCGCCAGCTTGCCTGGAAGGACCGCGTTTTCCAAACCGGTCTTCTTCCGGACAAGATCTCTGGCCTTCCGAGCCGCTTCCCGTGCGAGTGCAGCACCGACCGCTTTTTCGAGGATGGCCTTGGCCACGGGAGGGTGCTCGACCAGGAAGTTGCCTAGGTGTTCATTGACCACTTGCTTCACGATACCTTCGACCTCAGAGTTTCCCAGCTTCGTCTTGGTCTGTCCCTCGAACTGGGGTTCCTTAACCTTGACGTGCATGACACAGGTCATGCCTTCCCGGATGTCATCGCCGCCGAGTGTGAAATCAACCTTCTTCAGCGCGTTGGTCCGCTTGGCGATATCGTTGAACGTCCGCGTGAGCGCCGACTTGAATCCGGTGAGGTGGGTTCCGCCTTCGTGCGTATTGATGTTGTTCACAAACGTGAACGTGTTCTCATTGTACCCGTCCTCATACTGAATGGCGATATCGACTTCGACCTCGTCTTTGGTTGCGCTGAACGCGATGGGCTTGGGGTGCAAGACCTTCTTGTTCCGCGTGAGGTATCGCACGAACTCCGCCAACCCACCCTTGGCATAGAAGGTGTCCTTGTGGATCGAACTCTCGCGCTCATCGGTCAGGTGGATCGTGATGCCCCCGTTGAGAAAAGCCAGATTCCGGAGCCGGTCAGCAAGGGTCGAGTAGTGGTACACCAAGGTGTTAAAGATTTCGGGGTCCGGTTTGAAGGTGATTGTCGTCCCGGTCCCCTTGATCTTGTCCCCCTTGGTGAGGGGGGAGACGGTTTTCCCGCGAACGAAGGACATCGTGTGTCGGAAGCCGTCCCGATCGACGATGACCTCGAGTTGTTCTGACAGCGCGTTCACGACAGACACACCCACACCGTGCAGTCCCCCGGACACCTTGTAGGTGCTCTTGTCGAACTTTCCGCCAGCATGCAGCGTCGTGAGGGCAATCTCCACACCGGGAAGCTTTTCCGTGGGATGAATATCGACGGGGATGCCGCGACCGTTGTCGCTGACCGTAATGGAATCATTCTGATGAATCGTCACGCTGATGGTATCGCAATACCCCGCGAGCGCCTCATCGATGGAGTTGTCCACCACTTCATAGACCAAATGGTGCAGTCCATTTTCGCCGGTGGTACCGATATACATGCCGGGGCGTCGGCGCACGGCCTCGAGGCCTTTGAGGACCTGGATCGCGTCAGCGCCGTAACCGGGCTTCTGGGTTGATGGGGAAACGTTTGCCATTGCTCGCTGTGGTAAGAGTCAGGGCCGGTCGAGGGGACCGACAACCCATCGTAACGATCGAATCCGGCCCTTCCGGTCGGCATTGAGCCGAGCCAGAATACGCGGGGACATCAAACTGAGTTCGTGGGCCCAGGCACTGGTGGTCACGCGGACCCAGAGGAGGCCATCCGCGGTGACGGCCTCCGCCCGAGTGACCGCGGCGATTTGCGGGCCGACCACCGAGGCCCACCGCTCGACCGCATTGGCTTGGTCAATCCGCCGCACCAGACCCGCCCGTCGGAGAAAGGCATCCAGGGCTTCGCCGATAGGGGTCGGGCTCCGTTTGTTCTTCACGACACGCCGGTTGGGCATACCCGTCCGTCCACAAGGGTCATCACGTCCAAATCCAGATCAGCAGGCAGTTCCTCCATCCTCGGTGCCGTGATGAAGGTTTGCGATCCGCCTTCGTGGCGCAGGCGGGTCGCGAGTCTGGCCTGTCGGTCTCCATCCAGTTCGGCAAATACATCGTCCAGGAGGAGCACTGGGGTTACCCCACGCGCGGCAGCGAGTGTGTTGAGCTCGCACAGCTTGAGGGCGATCGCCGCCGATCGATGCTGGCCTCGCGATCCGAAGTCGCGAAACGACTTCCGGTTGGCGAAGGTGATCGAAAGGTCGTCCCGGTGAGGGCCAGTCATGGTCGCCCGCCGAGCCAGATCACGAGGCAACGACCGCTCAAGGATTAATGACCAAGCTGACCGGTCAACCAAATCGGACTGTCCCCGGTATGCCAAATGAACCGGCATCGTTTCGCCCAGCGCCGCACACTCCCTATCGAACTGCTCCTGCACCGCCTGTACCCACTCGATTCGGTGAGCGACGAGCACCGATCCATGCTCAGCCAACGCCCCATCGAATGCGTGGGCCACGTCGCGTTGGCCCTGTCGCAAGGCTGCATTCCGGCGAAGGAGAGCCTGGCGATATGCCGTCAACGACCCGAGGTATGCTCCATCGGCGAGGGAGAGGACTCGATCGAGGTAGTGACGACGTCCCCGTGCGGACCCTTGCACGAGGCCCAGATCGGCGGGGAGGAACGTGACCGCCAACCACTGCCCTATAGCACCTCCCAGTCGAACGATTGCCTCTCCATCAATGCCGATTCGTTTCCGCCGCCCGGTCGTCAGAAAGCCACAGGTGAATTCCCGTACCCGATCTTGGTCTGATCGGGCCTCCAGGGCTAGAAAGAACCCATCTTCGCCCCAGCTTGTCACATCCGCATCGACGGCACCACGAAACGATCGAAAGAGGACCGGGTAATACAACGCCTCAAGGAGGTTGGTTTTTCCCTGTCCATTGGGTCCAACGAAGACCGCTCCATCGGCCGGCAGATGGAGGGCAAGATCGGGGAGATTTCGGAACCCCCTCGCCTCAATCCGTTGAGCCCACATCCCTCGAAAAATAGCGGAAGAGGGGGCCAGATGGCAGGGTAGAACTGGGCCTATTGGCCAGTAAAGTTGGCGGCTCTCTTTTCCAGGAAAGCCGCCATCCCTTCACCCATATCGGTGGTCGCAGAAAGAAGTCCAAAGAGGTGGGCTTCTTGCCGGAAGGCTTCGTCAACACTCAGGTCCAGCCCGGTTTCGACGAGTTCCAGGCACGCTGACACCGCCAACGGCCCGTTGGCCAGAATCTGCTTGAGAACCTCGGTCGCGGTGGAAAGCAACTCTGCTTCGGGGACGACCTTGTTCACAAGACCAATCTGTAGTGCCTCCTCCGCGCGGATCGTCCGACCAGTCAGGAGCATCTCCAATGCTCGACCCTTGCCGATCAGGCGCGGCAGACGCACGGTACCACCGTAGCCCGGGCCGATGCCGAGCTTGACCTCAGGTTGGCCAAAGCGAGCCGACTCTGAAGCAATCCTGAGATGGCAGGCCAGCGCCAATTCACATCCACCGCCCAGGGCAAATCCGTTCACGGCGGCAATGACAGGTTTGCCGCACCGTTCCCAGCGACGGAACACCTGTTGGCCTTTCATCGACCGCCGCTGACCTTCGATCGGTGTCTGGCCAACAAGTTCCGAAATATCGGCGCCGGCGACGAATGCCTTTGGCCCCGCACCGATCAAGATGGAGCCCTTAACGGCCGGGTCCGATGCGACCCGCTCGGCGGCGAGCCCCAATTCTTCGATAACGGCGGCGTTTAAGGCGTTCAGCTTCTCTGGGCGATTGATCGTGATCGTCGCGATGCCGTCCTGAAGGTCCAAGAGCAGGGTTGTATAGGTCATGGCTCGGCCGGGCAAGGGTGGGAGCGTGGCGAAGTGCCGAATGAGAACCAGGCAAAAGATAACCTCCATCGAAGCGATCCTCGTTCTATCTTTCCAGGACCATGGACTACCCCGCTGTCATCGGATGGACGGCCGATGAAGCCGTCTGGATTCTGGATCAGACCCTCCTCCCCGATCGAGAGGAACACCGGGAGTTGGATTCGGTCGACGCGGTGGCGGAAGCAATTCGCCGCCTCCGGGTCCGTGGCGCCCCGTTGATCGGCGTTGCGGCGGCGATGGGGATGACGCTCGCACTGCGCGACTGTGCGACTCGTGCCGAGGCCCTCGTGGCCTTGGAAGCGGCCGACCAACAACTCCGGAGTGCACGTCCCACCGCCGTTAACCTCGGCTGGGCCCTTGATCGAATCCGACGATGTCTCGACCGAGAACTTGGTGATGTTCCCTCGCTGCGTCAGGTGGTGAGAAGCCAAGCCGATCAGATTCGCGAAGACGAGCAGGCCAATTGCGAAAAGATCGGAGTGGCCGGCCTACCGTTGCTCCCAGAGGGCGCAGGCGTCATGACGATCTGTAACGCTGGCGCGCTCGCGACCGGAGGGTTGGGAACCGCCACGGCACCGATCTATCTCGCCCACAGCGAAGGAAGAAGACTCGAAGCCATCGTCCCAGAGACGAGACCGTTACTGCAAGGGGCCAGGCTCACGGCATGGGAGCTGATGCGTGCGGGGATTTCAGCCACGCTGATTCCAGATGGAGCGATCGCCTCGCGCTTGGCCCAGGGCGATGTCACCTGTGCCATCGTTGGTGCCGACCGTATTGCCGCCAATGGAGATGTCGCCAACAAGATCGGAACGCTCGGCCTGGCGCTCGCAGCGTGGGATGCCAAAGTCCCGCTCTATGTTGCCGCGCCGCGGTCAACCTTCGATCCGCACTGTCCCACCGGGGCCGAGATACCAATTGAACTACGGGACGCAGACGAAGTGCGTGGCTTCCAGAACACGACCACTGCTCCTTCTGAAGTCGCGGTCTGGAATCCGGCCTTTGATGTGACACCCGCCCGGCTTATCACAGGCTATATCATGCCTGAGGGCCTTTTGGAAAGGGTGGAGTGAGGTGGTGTCTTCGACGTTTGTACGTGATGGGAGGCACGTGTGACCACAATCCTTGCCCTTGATCAAGGGACGACGGGTAGTACGGCGCTCGTTCTGCATCAGGACGGGACCATCTTGGGTCGAGGATACCGCGAGTTCCCCCAGCATTTTCCGCAGCCGGGATGGGTTGAGCATGATCCCGAGGATCTCTTTCGGACCTGCCTGGAAGCTGGGCGTGAGGCGATCGCAGCGGCTGGCACAATGCCGGTAGGGATTGGGATTACGAACCAACGCGAAACAGTGGTGCTTTGGGATCGTAGGACACTTGCACCGGTCGCGCCGGCGATCGTGTGGCAGGATCGACGGACAGCCAATCGATGCCGGGCCCTCCAGACGGAGGGCGCGTCCAACCTGATCCGCGAACGCTCTGGCTTGGTAACCGATCCGTACTTCTCGGCGACAAAGCTTGAGTGGCTATTGCAGGAAAGGGAGATGCGCAACCGGGCCGGTCGGGGCGAACTCGCGTTCGGAACAGTTGAAAGTTGGCTGGTGGCGAGGCTCACCCAGGGAGCGGTGCATGTCAGCGACCATACTAACGCATCGCGCACGATGCTCTATCGACTCGATCGAGGTGAGTGGGACAGTGACCTGCTCACTCTGTTTGACATCCCGGTCGAGTTATTACCCACCATCACCGCGTCTCGAGGTGTCGTCGGGGAGGCCGCCTCGGAATTCTTTGGGCCGGCGCTTCCCATCGCAGGTCTCGTGGGTGACCAACAAGGAGCACTGTTCGGACAAGGATGTGTCACGACGGGCACAGCCAAGAACACCTACGGAACCGGTGCGTTTCTCCTGGTGCATGCCGGGGCCAATGTACCGACGCCCGGGAAGGGTCTCCTGGCAACTGCGGCGTGTGGACCCGCGGGCGAACTGAGCTATGCCCTCGAAGGAAGCCTCTTCATCGCAGGTGCAGCCCTGCAGTGGCTTCGTGATGGCTTGGGTATCCTGACCGATGCGCGTGAATCGGAGGCGCTGGCACGTAGCGTGGAGAGCACCGGTGGCGTGACGTTCGTCCCAGCGTTCGTGGGCTTGGGTTCACCGCACTGGGAGCCCGAGGCGAGAGGAACCATCACGGGTCTGACACGTGGAACGACCAGGGCGCACCTCGTGAGGGCGGCGCTTGAGGCGATGGCCTTTGGCAGTCGGGATCTTCTGGGCGCGATGACGGCTGGAGGGTCGATGACCGCCTCCGTGTTCCGGGTCGATGGAGGAGCCGCGATGAACGACTGGCTCATGCAATTCCAAGCCGACCTTCTCGACATTCCGGTCGAACGCCCGGACTCGGTCGAGACCACCGCCCTCGGCGCCGGGGGATTGGCCGGGCTCGCGCTCGGTGTGTGGCCATCGATTGACGAGTTCCTCGCGGGCAGATCCTTTCACCGATTCGAGCCGTCGATGGCGCAATTGGAGCGCGAGGAGCGGGTCGCGGAATGGCAGCGCGCACTGCGGGCGGTGCTGACGTGGGCAGAGTCGAGATGACCACGGTCTGGACCTGGCTGGGTGTAACCGCCCTGGGCAAGCTAGAGTGATTCTTGCAGAGGCGATTGGGGTATCGCCGCGCCAAGGCTGGACGGTGTACCTTCAGGGTGGGTAGGAGGAGATGTCGAAATCGTGCTTGGGCGCTCGTGGTTCGGGATAGCCTCATTCAGTCGGGAATGGGGACGCGGAGGGCTGGGGGAGAGGCTTCGCCAGGGATACTCAGGACTCAGCTACCGGTTTTAAGGAGTCGTGATGACGGAGGACCAACCAATCGCTTGCCCCGGCTGCCAAGCCATGGTCTCGGGCCGGTTCTGTGAGCATTGCGGGACGGCGTTGGGAAATCAAGCATGCCCACAGTGTGGAGCAGAGGTGGAGCCGGGCACCCGTTTCTGTACCAACTGCGGTGCGGCGACGGATAGGACCCAGGCCGGGAAGGGCACCCCACGCGCCGTCCCGATAAATCGCTGGTGGCTCCTCGCGGGGGCAACGGTGGTCGTGGTAGTTGCCCTGATGATCGTCACGCGTTCCCAGCCTCCCGTTCCGAGCACAGGTCCCGTCGGCGGGGCCTTGGGCACCCCACCCGACATTAGCCAGATGTCGCCTCGCGAGCGATTCGACGAGCTCTACAATCGGATCATGACCGCGGCCCAGATTGGGGATCAAAATACCGTCGTCCAGTTCACCCCGATGGCGTTGGCGGCCTACGGTCAGTTGGACAACGTCGATCCGGATGCCCGGTATCATGTGTCGATGATCCTGCTTCACCAGGGGGGGATCGCGGAGGCACAGGCCCATGCCGATACGATTCTCGCCGGTCAACCGGGACACCTGTTCGGATATGTCATTGAGGCAGCGGTGGCACGGTGGAGCGGAGACAGTACCCGCTTAGCCCAGATCTACTCCGACTTTCGCTCTCATTATCCGGAGGAGATCGCGTCCGGCAAGCCGGAGTATCAGGAGCATGGGTCGATGCTCGATGACGTCAAGGCGACGGCAGAGGCCGCGGCCCGCGCAGGCTCCTAGCGCCCTCTGCACGCCACCATGTGGGGTCACTCTGCTCAAATGACCTCCCAGCCGGGCGCTCCGTAGCGAGCAGAGGGATTATGGTTTCCTTCCCTTGGGGTGGCATCCCAAACAGGCCAAGCTTTGGTACTGGTAACCCGGCTTGTTCTTGTGTTCGCTGTTCATCTTCGCCTGATTGTGCTCGTGACATACAAGGCAGGTGAAGACCGTGAACGCCGACGGCTTCGTGTGGCATGTCGCACATGAACTCCATTGGTTGTGATGCTTTCCGGAGTAGATCGGGAAATAGGTCCCGTCATGATCAAAGGTCGCTCCCAGCCAAGCGGTGGTACTGTGACAGGCGGTGCAGTCGGTGGGGAACCCTGCCGCCTGGTGCGCCGGTTGGGTGGTCCCGTTGTAAGCGCTCTGGTGGCACGAGACACACGCGGTCGGTTTCCCGCGGTAGACCCCGTCACTGTGACAGGCCTGGCAACTCTGGATGAGATGCTTGCCGGTCAACGGGAAGGCGGTGGCCTGGTGGTCGAAGGTCGCTCCAGGCCAGGCACTCGTCGTATGACAGGCGGTGCAGTCGGTGGGGAACCCTGCCGCCTGGTGCGCCGGTTGGGTGGTCCCGTTGTAATCACTCTGGTGGCACGAGACACACGCGGTCGGTTTCCCGCGGTAGACTCCGTCGCTGTGGCAGGCGAGGCAGCTCTGGGTGAGATGCTTGCCGGTCAACGGGAAGGCGGTGGCCTGGTGGTCGAAGGTCGCTCCAGGCCAGGCACTCGTCGTATGACAGGCGGTGCAGTCGGTGGGGAACCCTGCCGCCTGGTGCGCCGGTTGGGT
>JAJCZW010000051.1 GCA_029262155.1 Gemmatimonadota bacterium | reverse complement strand
TCATTCGGGTGCTTGGCGCGTTGGGTTTAGTCAACCACCTGGCCGGACTCCTCCCCGATCCAACGGTGCGGCCAATCGAGCGGGTTCGATCGCGCGGGCATCTGCGTCAGCGGGCTCGACCAAAGAAAGGTGTCGCCGAAGGTCGGTGGAAGTGGGGGGCGGACACGACGGATGACTGACGCGCGGGTCCGTCTTTGGGGGCGCGACATCGGAGCGGTCTCCTGGCTCGATGACCGGGAGGTCGCGGTTTTCCAATACGCGCCCGAATTCGTTCCGAGCGGTATTGAGGTCGCCCCCCTGATGATGCCGCTCCGAGAAAACCCGTATCAATTCCCGAACCTGAGCATCCTGACCTTCAAGGGGCTTCCCGGCATGCTCGCAGACTCGCTTCCCGATCGATACGGGAATGCGCTGATTGATGCCTGGCTGGCAAGCCAAGGACGTGCACCGGAGAGCTTCAATCCGGTCGAGCGACTCTGTTATATCGGTAGCCGAGGTATGGGGGCGTTAGAGTTCCAGCCGATGATTCACGGTGCCCCGACGTCGGCGCGCACGATCGAAGTGGCGGCATTGGTGGATCTCGCCAACCGAGTGTTGGATCATCGGGTCCGGGCTCCGGGCATTGTCCTCCATGACGAGGATGCCAAGACGGTGGAGGATATCCTCCGTGTGGGTACCTCCGCCGCTGGGGCGCGAGCGAAGGCGATCGTCGCGTGGAACGAAGTCACGGGGGAGTTCCGGTCGGGTCAGGTGGCACCAGAGAAGGGGTTTTCCCACTGGATTCTCAAGTTCGACGGTGTGGTGGGGAACAAGGACAAGGAGGGCGCCGACCCCCAGGGTTTTGGCCGGATTGAGTTTGCGTATCATCAGATGGCCGTCGCAGCCGGGATCGAGATGGCTCCGTGCCGCCTTCTCAATGAACACGGTCGGTCGCATTTCATGACCCGGCGATTCGACCGGACCGAGACTGGTGCCAAGCTCCACATGCAATCTCTCGCTGCGCTCATGCACTACGATTTCAATCGACCCGATGCCTACTCTTATGAGCAGGCGTTCCAGGCGATCCGCCGACTCGGACTACCGCGTCCTGATCTCGAGCAACAATGTCGTCGGGCCGTGTTCAACGTGATCGCGCGGAATCACGACGACCACGTCAAGAACATCGCGTTTCTCATGAACCGGCAGGGGGAGTGGCGGTTGTCACCCGCCTTTGATGTCGCGTATGCGTACAATCCACACGGGACCTGGACCAGTCGGCATCAGATGAGTGTCAATGGCAAACGCAGCGACTTCGACCTAGCTGATCTCATTGCGCTCGGTGCGACCGGGGGGATCAAGATCAAGCCGATGCGGGATATCATCGAGCAAACCGAAGGGGCCGTCTCTCACTGGGAGGACTACGCGACCTCTGCCGGCGTCAGTGACCTCGATATCACTCGGATCCGACAGACCTTCCGGCGGCTGCGATGATCATCAGTTGCGTCGTCGCGCCTCCGGCCGACCTCCGGGCTTCCAGGCGGGCGCAGGACCGCTGGCGAGGAGGCGCACGGCCTCCGCGGCGGCGTCGATCACCGCAGTCATATGGACGATGTCAGCTTGGTCGACTTCGTCGCTGGGTCGGTGGTAATCTGGGTGGAGGTTGAAGCTCGAGAGGGTATGGGCTGGAATCCCGGCCAGCGCAAAACGGATGTTATCACTCCGGCGAAAGAACTGCTGATCGGGTCTGGGGTCCGCCACGAGGGGAATGCCGGCGCTCGCTAACCGCTCGCCCATGGTGGACCGTTCGTATCCCGTGAGCCAGGTTTTCCCGGAACCCCCCGCGAGGGAGTCTGGCCGTGCGATCATCTCAATCTGGAATTGGGCCACGGTGTGCGCGAGTGGGCGGACTGGATGCTCAAGATACCAGCGAGATCCCAATCCCCCCATCTCCTCACCGGTGAACGCCACGAAGACGACAGTTCGTTCCGGAGGGGGGCCGGCGAGCAGCCGCTCGGCCACACCAAGGACCGCGACGACACCCGAGGCATCGTCGTCCGCTCCGTTGTACAGCGAGTCTCCATTCACCGCACGTCCATATCCGAGGTGATCCAGATGGGCCCCCACCAGAAGGACTTGATCGCGTAGGGTGGGGTCACTTCCAACCAAAATACCGACGACGTTGACGTCCTCCGCCCGACGGTCGGGCGAGACGGTGTCGAGCGCGGCCCAGTTCGTGGCCACCCGGTAGCGTCGACCAGACTGAATGAGTGGTACGCGCTGGTAGAATCCGCTGTCGCCTCCTGCGGTTAGGCCGAGTCGGGACATCTCTTGCGCAACCAAAAGGGCGGCGCGGCGATAGCCCGGAGATGCAGTACGGCGTCCCTCCATACTGTCGGCGGAAAGGGCTCGAAGGAGCGTATGCACCCGCTGTTCTGCGGCAGTGAAGTCCCTCTGTTGCGCCTCCACAGTCGGCGGTGCGACCAGGAAAATGCCGATGCTCAGAAGAAAGGGAGAGCGCCACATACAGACTCCGAGGGAAGAGGAGGACGGGTTTCCAGTCAGGAAGGGTAGTCAGATCCGAGGGAAGGAGAAACGGCATAACCGAAAGAAGGAAGTCGCACTGCCGATTCTGGCGCTATCTTGTACAACGGAGAAGGCTGATAGGTGACTTGGTACTTGCCACAGGGAGAATGTCGATGCGGGACTTGCTGGTCGGATTTCGACGAGGTGCCTTCGGGGTCGGAGTGATTGGGGTTGCCGTGTGGGGGGGTGGGGGTGGGGGTGGGATGCAGGAGGTGGTTGCCCAGACGACAGTCACCCATGGGGTTCGTCCGGCCCGCTACGTCATTCGGAACGCGACGGTGATCGACGGGAATGGAACCCCCGCAATCGGTCCTTACGACATCGTCATCGAGGGGAGTCGGATTGCCCAGATGGTTCCGCTTGACCCGGTTGCACTTAAGCGGGGCTTGGCCCGACGGCCCGACGCGCCGGTGGAAATCGATGCCACCGGAATGTATGTGATGCCGGGATTGATCAATGGTCACGCGCATATTCAGGATGAACGCGGCGGGATCCCTCAGCCGCTCGCGTATGAGCTGAAGCTGTGGCTGGCCTCGGGAATTACCACGATCCGGGACGTGAGTTCGGGGGGCGATGCGAAAGCCTTCCTGGCACTCCGCGATCAGAGCGGCCGGGGTGAACTCGAAGCCCCACGGATGTTTATCTACGCCGGGTTCAATCGATCACCGGCTCCGACGACGGTGGAAGCAGTGCGCGCTCGGGTCCGCGCATTGAAGGCGTTAGGGGTCGACGGGATCAAGATTGGGGGCATGGATCGCGACCTGCTGACTGCGATGCAGGAAGAAGCGCACGCGGTGGGGCTTCCGGTCGCGCACCATACCGGAGTGGAAGAAACCAATGCTTGGGATGACATCCGTCTCAAGACAACCTCGATTGAACATTGGTACGGCATTCCCGATGCGGCTATTCCCGATGGAGTACAAGATTTTCCTTCAGGCTATAACTACAACAATGAGGTCGATCGTTTCCGGTATGCCGGCCACCTTTGGCGCGAGGCTGACCCCACTCGCCTTGGGGACGTCCTGCAGGGGATGGTCGACTCGGGAGTCGCGTGGATTCCGACGCTCGATATCTATGAAGCGAGCCGGGATCTCCAGCGGGCTCAGACGCAGCCGTGGTTTGATCGCTACCTTCACCCCACCTTGGAGCAGTACTTCCGTCCCGATCCCGCGAACCACGGGAGCTACTTTCTCGGCTGGACCAGCCAAGACGAAAACTTTTGGAAGGAGAACTACCGGATCTGGATGGGGGCGCTTCGAGATTTTGAGCGTCGGGGTGGTGTGATCGGCGCTGGCGATGATGCGGGTTTCATCTATCAGATGTATGGATTCGGATTGATTCGCACCCTCGAACTCCATGCCGAGGCTGGCTTCCATCCGCTCAAAGTCCTCCAGCATGTGACTGGAAATAATGCCAAGATCCTCGGGCAAGAGAACAACCTCGGACGGGTGCGTCCCGGCTTCCTCGCCGACCTGATCGTCGTGCGAGGGAATCCTCTGGAGAACCTGAAGGTCCTCTACCCCACGGGGGTCGATGTCATCCAGGATGGTGAGGTGGTTCATACCGGTGGGGTTGCCTGGACAATCAAGGATGGAATCCCGTATTCGGGTCAGCGGCTCTTGGATGAGGTCGCCGAAATCGTCCGGGCGGCCCGGGTGGCTGGTACCTCACGGTGATACATCGGCACGGTGGGCTGGGGGAGCCCTTCCCCGAGGTGCGAATCACCGTTCCTGGATGGGTGAGTGCCTTCGTGGATCGGAAACGGGTGCTCCCCTCCGATGAGGACCGGATGCAGTTGGCAATCAATCTCGCTCATGAGAATATTCGGCGGGGGACGGGGGGACCGTTTGGGGCAGTGGTGACCACCACCGCAGGAAAACTGGTTGGTGTGGGAGTCAATGGGGTGACCCGTCTGCTGAACAGTACCGCCCACGCTGAAATGGTGGCCATTCAGATCGCCCAACGCCCGTTCCACGCGTACTCGCTTCGAGACCAAGAGGGCGGCTCGTTCGAACTGGTCAGCTCCTGTGAGCCCTGCGCGATGTGTCTCGGTGCCACGCTATGGTCCGGTGTCTCACGACTCGTCACGGGAGCCCAGCGGGAGGACGCCGAAGCCCTCGGATTCGATGAAGGGCCGGTGTTCGAATCGTCGTACGAGTACTTGGTCAGCCGGGGGATCACGGTTCGGCGGGGCGTGATGCGGGAGGAGGCTAGAGAGGTCTTGGAGGAGTACCGTGCCCTCGGTGGGCCGATTTATTAGCTCGTGGCAGGCGCACCCACTGGCCCGCGCCTATTGCGCGACGGAGTTACCGTCGACCAGGGACCTCAATTTCGACCTCCGCACCGAAGAGCATCGTTCGATCATGATCAATCATAGCCCAACGCCTGAGCGTGTCGGCGTTTCGTTTGAGTTTACCATTGAGTACGGTCCGGCCGTTGACGACGATGCGCACAGGGTGACCGAAATCGATCTCTTCTGGTGAAAGCAACAATCGAAACCGTCGGACGCCTTGAGTTCTCACCTTGAGTGTGTTGCCGTCGCGCAGAACCTCGATCCTACCAGCAGGCCGGATGGCACGAAAGAGGAGGCTTGGAGCGAAACGGGCCTCTCCTCCGACCGTACCAAGCGCAGTGATGAGGACCCAGTGATTCCGGAGGTAACGATTGTCGAAGGTGGTTTGCCAGGAGACCTGATTGGGGAGGGGATCCCGGATGGATCGTTCCATGAAGGCCCGGATCGAAGGGAATTCATCACTGAGCCAAGCGAGCCCATGGCCACCGGGGCGTCGGTGAAAAGTGATGTCCACCCCACGTTCCCGGAGGAAGGACATCACAACGGATACGGCTTCCGCCGGATAGAGCCTGTCCGCTTCAGCGTTCACGACGTAGAACGGTTTGCCGAATAGCGCTGCCGGGTGAAACTCCCCATCGGACCCGGTGGTTTCCGTACCCACCACGCCGGGGTGACTAATCCATGCGTTGTACGACGCCCAGAGTGTCGGTGCGCGACTCGCGTGGAACCATACCCCGCTCCCTCCATCGGAGAATCCCAAGAGGTGGACCTGGTTCTCATCGATGTTGTACTCCCCCCGTAGACCAGTGAGGATCTCATGCAGATTCTCTACCTGGCGAAGACTCCACCACGGTGCCGCATCCCATCCCGCCGGGAAGACGCTGATGTAATCGTTGCCGCTCCACCGAGAAAATGATCGCCAATAGCCGGGCCCGTTCGCAGGTTCAAAGAACTCGTTTTCTCGCCATGCCGGGCGCATGACCGTCCCGTGGAGGTACACTCGAACCGGCCATGTCTTGGTGGGGTCGTAGGAATCAGGAACCACCACAACGTACGGAAACGCCGTGCCTGCACGATCTCGGCGGATGCGGTGTAGCTCACCGGTGGGGACGTCGGCTTGGTATCGGGGACCGGCCTGAAGCCAGGCGTAGACGCTGTCGAATGGTGCTGCGCTGTCGGTGAGCCCTCGAGTCCACGGGTCGGGTTCGGACTGCCCGGTCGCCGATCGCACCGGCACGAGACCACTTATCAGGCAGATGAGACCCAAGACGTATTGGAGGGGCATGGTACTCCTCATCGGTGATCCGATAGGCGTGGACGGTCGTCCTCTCCCTGACGAGTTGATGGCGTGGCGGGTGCACATCCGGAGGGAGTGGGTGTCTCGTTCAGGTCATCCGGATGCATCTGTAGGGACTGGCGCAAGGGTGGGGAAGGATGCACCTTCGAGCGTCCAGCAAATGACATTACGACTGTCTCCAATGAAGTGGTTGAGATCCGGGGAGTGATCGGGTGGCCTTTACGTTGATCGAGTTTTGGGATGCCGATCAGCCAGCCGACGGGCGGGTCTTAATGGCCCGCTTCGATTCGACGACTGGGGCGTTACCGTGGGATCAACGCTTTGTGGATCCCGTCACCGGTCGGACGGGGATCGGCCCCGGCCGGGCACGTTAGCTGCCTGGGGAACTTGGGCCAGCGATGCCTCATGGGGTGGTGTTCGGTCGCTGACGGCCGGTCGCACCGGGCCGCGATTCCGGTGGCCTGGTCCGTGGTAGATGGCGTATGTCACTATGGTCCGGAATGCAGCGGTTCGCGCACCGGGTGGAGATTATTCTGCCGTGGTCGGGTCAATCACTGAGCGGACTTGGGCAACGGAATTGGCCGGGAAGCCGCCCATCTCAGCATGCTTCCGAACAGTGGCTTCGTCTGGGGCGAGATAGACGCAGTAGATCTTGTCATCAGTCACGTAGCTTTCGACCCATTGGATTTGGGGACCGAGCTCCCGCAACACGCCACACGACTTCTGCGAAACTCCATGCAAGTCCTCGGGTGAAAGGTCCCCAGCACCAGGAATCTCCCGTTCGATCACGAACTTGGGCATCTATATCTCCTAGGGTTTTTCGGTCAGCAGGAACATGGGTCACCTTTTGGAGCGTACCTCGACCAGGCGACGTACGCAATCTTGCGCCAGGGGCCATTCTCAAGCCCAGTCCAGCTGAACCCGGGCAAGGGAATGGAAGGCTCGGATTTGCTTTTGGAGATATATGAGATTCTGGGATACTGGCGCGCATGCCAGCGACCCTCTCGCGTCCTGTCGGACCCACACCCGCATGAAGCTCTGCAATTGCCCCAGCTCGTGATCGGGCACCGGGCCTCCTGCAGTTCGGTAGGTGTCTACGAAGGACCGGGCGCGATCGATATCAAGATCATGGTCGTCGTTCCGGCACAATTCGAAGACTGCTCCCGCTAGCTCCAGGGCAAGTGACCGAATGTCCGCGTCGTGCCAATCGATGACTCCCACGATGTGATCATCGCGACAGAGGAGGTTCCGTCGGTAATAGTCGCCGTGGGTTGGGGCGGTGACCAGGCCGTGTTCCCGAACGGCATTCCACCATGCATCCAAGCGAGGATCCTCGATCTCAGGTGGATCCGCTGGCTGCATCGGCTTGGCTGCCGAGGAGGGACGGGGAACACCTTTCCAGCCTAACAGTGTCTGATGGATTATGGCGAGAACCCCTGCCGCCTCAGCCCGAAGCGAGGGGTTATCCCTATCGAGGGTTACCCCTTCGACAAAGGGAAAGAGCGTGATGCAACGCCCTTCCACCTCCACCACCGAGTCGCCGTTCCGGAAGATGGGGGCTACGGCCTGGGCGACGTGGGAGTGCACATGGTGCACGATGCCATGTACCCACTCCAGTTCCGCTTGGGTTCGCCAGGCGGGGCTCAGATGGAGGACCACGTCGCGCGACCCGGCTCGGAGGCGAAAGACCTCTGCTTCCTCACCTCCGTCGAGGGGTTGGGGAGAGCTGACCGGGCAACCGAGGTAGGCTTGTGCTGCTTGAATCCACGCTGGTTTGATTTCGAGATGCTGACTGTCGGTCATGTGGCAGCGGCTTGGTGTTCGGGTTCTAGGACGCGAGATGGTATGTGAGCAGGGCCGCGATCGCGAGAAGAAAGACGCCGGGGAAGACAAACATCCAGGAGCGCTCTATCGAGACCAATCCGAGTTTCCGGAGTCCGTATGCCGGAATACAGAAGTAGAGGAGACCCTTCAATACCTGGCCCCAGCCGATGAGCGTCAAGACGAGTGGGATCCCGGTCCATACTTGATGAAACGCAGCGACGATTGAGCCGAACCCGAGGCTGATGAAGGCGACGACGAGTACGCCAGCGTGGCCCTTCGCTCTGAGCAGGAGGAAGAACTCAGCCCATGCGCGGGGGGCCACGACATGGGAGAGCCCGATGGTGGTGAAGTGAATGATTGCGAAGAGCTGGATAGCGGTATGTGTGCTCACGATCCCTCCTTTAGGCCAGTGGCAGAGATAGCGCGGGACGCGTCTTGGAGTTCGACCACCATGTCCAGCTGAATGCTGGCTCCGTAGGGTAGTTGCGCGGCTCCGGTTGCGGTGCGCGCGTGCCTACCCGGCTCGCCATAGAGTGCAATCAACAAGTCGGATGCGCCATCGATCACCTGCGGCAGTGCCGTGAACGAGGGGGCAGCATTGACGAACCCTCGCACCTTGACGATCGAGATTACCCGGTCGAGGTCGTCAATATCTGCTTTCATGATGGCAAGGAGGTGGAGCATGGTGTCTTGGGCGGCTCGCTTGGCATCTTCTGCACTCAGTTCAACACCGACCTGTCCTCGTGCTGCACTGACGCGGGCGGAAACAAAGAGCAGGTTCCCAGCTTGCTTCGTCCCCAGATAGTTGGCGACGGGAGTTTTCGGCTGGGGCAAGGCCAATCCCATCTCTGCCAAGCGCGTCTCAACTCTACCCATTGTCGATCCCTTCAGCCGTGCAGCCATGCGCACCGATCGGTCGGAATGGTCCTCCTCGGCGTTGCGTTGCTCCGACCAATCGCTAGTTGCCTTTTCTGGCGTCGAGACCGAAATCCTGCTGCACGGCCGCATACCACGAGTCGTCGTCGGTGGCCCACCAGTCGATCCACTGTTCGTCCGTCATGGCGGCCCGCCAATCCAAAAACGGTTGGGCGTCGGGTCCGACAGGATAGCGTAGTTGGTCGGAGTGTCCCTCGATAATCTCGCGGATGGTCGTGGCGACGAGGTCAGGGCCGGTTGGGGTGGCGAGCGAGGCGGTGAAGAGGCCGGCCATCCGCCGATTCTGGGGATAGATCGAGGCGTCAGATTCGGTCGTGATCGCGCGGGCCATGTCGGTGTCGATGATGCCGGGTTGCACGATGGCGACGCGAATGCCGAATGGCTTCACCTCCTGGGCCGCCGCTTCGCTGATCGCCTCGAGGGCAAATTTAGAGGCCGCATACGGACCCAGGGGAGAGGATGAGATCCGTCCCGCCACCGAGGTCACGTTAACGATGCATCCCGATCCTCGGTTTCGCATCCCTGGCAGCACCGCCTGCATGCATCGGATCGCACCGAAGTAGTTGGTTTCCATCACTGCACGAAACTCAGCCAGAGCTAATTCCTCGACCGCGCCACGCCGCTCGATGCCAGCGTTGTTGACGAGGGCATCGAGAGGGCCATGCTCTGCTACGATACCACCGATGACGTCGCGAACGGAGGTATCGGAGTCAACATCCATCGCCGCGATCGTGACCGGGAGCGACTCGGCCTCTGCGGAGGAGCCAAGTGCCGTTGATTGATCGGGGTTCCGCATTGTGGCAAACACCTGATGGCCGGCTCGTCCCAAAGAGAGGGATGTTGCCAGTCCGATACCGCGACTCGCGCCAGTGATGAGGATCGATGCCATGTGAACGCTCCATCGGGTAAATTGGGTCACCTACGGGTGTGGTGAAGAATTTGGGTGGTCGCCCCCCCTGACTTTTTCAGGGGGCTTGAATCGGCCGAACGCTTTTGAGCTTGGTTCGAGCGTCGGCGAGTGACGCGATGGAGAGATCGTACCTCGTGGCGTCTCAATCCGCAATCGTGACTCACATCAGCGAAGGGGCGATACGGCAGGAGAAGGATCGATGAGGGCGCGCGATTGTTACGTCAAAGACTATTGCTCGTCGGGTGCATCGTCGAAGCTCCAAACCGTCACACCGGCAGCACCAGGTGTCAGAATCGCCATGACTTCCATCCGCTCACCAGGACGGGACAGGGTCGCGGTGTGGGAGCCTTTGGGGAAGGGAAGCGCCTTGGTCTGTTGCAGGGTCCATCCCAGTTGGGTGGCGGTAGCGCATATGCTATCAAAGAGATTCCCCAGCCATATCTTGTTCCTGGGATCAGGGTGCAAGAACCCAGTAGCGGAGTCAACCGCGTTGAGTACCCCCTCTACGGTCGCCCGAAGGCCGTCTGGAGTCCCCGGTGCGCGAGTCCGTTCATACCCCGAGCGAGCCTTCGACCGGGTGCTTCCCAGACACAGATGGCCATCTCCTCGGTCTGGGCGTACGATGATGCTGCGTCGGTGAGAAAGGGAATTCTCGAGGGAAAGTCATCTGGGGGGACGGTGGATGGGGGAGCGTCGTGGAAGTCAGTTTGTGCGGGTGCTTTCAGGTGCTTCGGGAACATCCGACACCTCCCATCCCATGGTAAAGTAAAGTTGGAACACGCGGTAAGCGGCACGGTTAACCCGATGCTCTAACTATGGTAGTACCCCAGTCTATCAGTCGCAACCCGACTCAGGTAGGACGGGACTGATCGTCGGCGCTGTGTAGTCGCCTTGTTGCGATCGGTCGAGCGGAGGATTCGGTCAGAGCCTGGTTCATCCTTGCTGCGGTGATACTATCCTTACTCACCATACTCCTCATTCGGTGGTCACACATGATAGGTCGGGTTTCCGTCATCCTCTTCATCCTGATCGCTGGGCTGGGTCTTTCTGATGGGACGGCACAGGCGGCGATGGTCGTCCTCCTCGGTACCGGTACTCCCAACGCCGATCCGGAGCGGTCGGGCCCCAGTGTGGCGATTGTGGTCGGCAACCGATCGTACCTCGTCGATGCCGGCCCCGGCCTAGTCCGGCGAGCGGCCACTGCTGCGCAGAAGTATGGCATTGAGGCACTTACGGCTCCGAACCTCGACATGGTGTTCCTCACGCATCTCCATTCGGATCACACCGTGGGGTTGCCGGATCTCTTACTCACCCCGTGGGTGTTGGAGCGACGAGCACCGCTCCGCGTCTTCGGGCCACCGGGTACTGAAGCAATGATGGACCATCTGTCGGCGGCCTATCAGCTGGATATTCGTAACCGGACCGATGGGCGAGAACCCGCGAACAGGACTGGGTTCGTAGCACACACGACGGAGATCGATAGTGGTCTCGTCTACCAAGATTCATTAGTGCGAGTGCGGGCCTATCGCGTTCCGCATGGTGATTGGGCGGATGGAATGGCACTCGCCTATCGTTTTGAAACAGCTGATCGTGTAATCGTTGTGTCAGGGGATACCGGGCCAAGCGATGTGATCATTCGTGCGTGCGCCGGCTGCGATGTGCTGGTGCATGAGGTCTACTCCGCGGGGCGCTTGGCCCTACGAGCGCCCGAGTGGCAGCGGTATCACCAACGGGCCCATACCTCCGCACCAGAGCTGGCCGACGTGGCCTCGCGTGCCCGGCCGAACCTTTTGGTGCTGTATCATCAACTCTATTGGGGCGCTTCCGACGAAGAACTGCTCGCCGAACTCACCGCAGCGTACTCAGGAAGGGTTGTGTCCGGGCGGGATCTCGACCTCTTTCCGGAGTAACGTCGACTGGGCTTCGGAGGGGGACATATGCGGTACCGGGCTGGCACCAGCGGATTTGCCTACAAGGCGTGGAAGGGGAGTTTCTATCCGGAGAAGTGCCGACCGGAGGAGATGCTACCGTTCTACGCTTCGCGTTTCGATGCGGTGGAGATCAACAATACGTTCTACCGGATGCCTTCCGAATCGGTGCTGGCTCGTTGGATCGAACAGGTCCCACCCAACTTTCATTTTGTGCTCAAGGCCTCCCAGCGGATCACGCACCATCGTCGCCTGAAGGAGGTTGCCGACGAGGTGGCGTACTTCTGCAAGGTGGCGAGTGTTCTGGGCGCTCACCGGGGTCCGACCCTGTTCCAGCTTCCACCCAATCTGAAGAAGGACATCGAACGCCTACGAGTCTTTTTGGATCTTCTCCCGCGGGGCTGGCAGGCGGCGATGGAGTTTCGGCACGAGAGTTGGTTTGACGATGAGGTGTTCGATATGCTGTCTGGCAGTGGAGTAGCGCTCTGCCACGCGGACGAAGAGGTGCGCCAGTCACCGTGGGTGGCGACTACGTCCTATGGCTACCTCCGGCTTCGGCGGGAAGAGTACAGCGAAGGCGATCTCGTGGCTTACGCCAAACGGGTCAAGGCTGAGCAGTGGGACCACGTCTATGTGTTCTTCAAGCATGAGGATGCTGGGGTGGGTCCGCGTCTCGCCGAGGCGTTTCTCGCAGCACTGGGAAAGAAGGGTGGTTCCGATAGTGACTGACGATCTTCGGCGCATTCCAGGCGTCGGGCCCCGCACTGCGGAAGCCCTGCGATCACTCGGCATCGAGGTGGTTACCGATCTGGTCGGGCAAGATCCGGAACGGCTCTACCAGAGGATGCAACGACAGGATGGGGGCTATGTCGATCGCTGTGTGCTCTATGTTTTTCGATGTGCGATCTACTTTGCCGAGACGGCGGATCCCGACCCAGATCTCCTCAAGTGGTGGGCTTGGAAGGACAGGTAGACCTATGGCCTTTCGTCCCGGCGATGCCGACCACGGCGGTGCCGGTCAGGGATAGACACCGTTCCTGTCACACCCGTATGGCTGATCGATCCCGATCCCTTCTCATCCACCCGAAAGCCACCTCCGACCTCGCGTATGCGAATACTCCCACTGCCGTCTTCTCGTACCCGGACGCTTCCAGTAATCTGTTCGACCCGAATCGACCCACTGCCATCGTCAATGGTGACATCGCCGGTGACGGCGGAGATAGTCAACGCCCCCGATCCATCCTTTACGGTCACGTCGCCGCGTACATTCTCGATTGTCGCTTGGCCGGACCCATCGGTCAGGTGCACCGCCCCGGTGCCGGAAATATTGAGGATTCCACTTCCATCGACGACGTCCAGTAAGATTCCCGTGGGCACGGTGATCGTCATGTCCAAGGCCCGATTCCGATTCCCCCACTCATTTGAGTCCCGATCGGGGATATCGGCGATGATCTCAATCAGACCGCCCCGACGCCGAACCAGGAGCTGGATATCGTCGAGATCCCGGCGGTCGTCTGCCCGGGCGACGCCGGTCACTTCAACCGACTGGGCGTTGGCGACCCCACGAATGGTGAGGGTACCTGCCTTGCCTTCGATATGGATCGACCGTGCACCGGCGATGGGGAGGTTTCCAGTCCGATCGGCAGTGTAGCGTTCCTGAGCCATGGTGTTGGTGGCCCAAAGAGCTGTTACCGCCAGGGTGAGGATTGAGATGCGCATCGGATGGCTCCGGAGATGGGGATACATGGTTCGATACCAGAAACTGTCAAGACGTTGCATAGAGCGGTGCGCGTCGACGGATTAGATTTCCTGCCGGATCGTCCCAGGCGTTACGGAGCCCCGATGGATCAATCGAAATCTCTTGCCCCTCCCCAAGCGGCCGTCCGTCCGGTGCGGTCACTGCTGCATGGTGAGAATCGGGTGGATGAATATGCCTGGCTTCGTGAACGTGGCGACCCGGAGGTCACCTCGTACCTGGAAGCCGAAAACGCCTATGCCGAATCAATCCTCGCTTCAACGAACCTGCTTCAGGAATCGTTGTATCAGGAGATGCTCGGTCGAATCAAACAGACCGATCTCTCGGTGCCTTACCCTGACCGAGGCTGGCTCTACTACAGCCGCACGACCGAGGGGTCACAGTACAGGGTGTACTGTCGTCGCGAGCGGGATGTTCCAGGCGCACCTGAAGTGGTGGTCCTCGATCTGAATCGACTGGCAGAACAGACCTCCTACATGGCTATTGGGGCCTTCGCAGTCAATGACAGTGGACAGTGGTTGGCGTACTCGACTGACGAGACCGGATACCGCCAGTATCGACTCCAGGTCAAGGATTTGGAAACTGGAGAGGTGTTGCCGGGTGTGGTGGAGCGTGCTGGGAGTGTCGCATGGTCCCAGGATGGCCAGACTCTGTTCTATTCGGTGGAAGACGAAAGCAAGCGACACTATCGGATCTTCCGAGTCTCCGTCTCTGCCCAGGGGCTCGGTGAGTCCACCATGGTCTATGAGGAAGAGGATCAAGCGTTCTCGGTTCAGGTGCATCGTTCCCGTTGTGGACGGTGGCTGATCCTGACGACCGCGAGCCACACGACCAGTGAAGTGCTTCTGCTTCCTGCCGATCGACCGATGGGCCAGTGGCAGGTGGTGGTGGGGCGGATCCCTGAGATCGAGTATGACGTGGCCCCCCATGGCCAGACCCTCTACATCCGGATTAACGACACCGGGCGAAACTTCCGTCTGGTCCGTACGCTCATCGACCAACTAGGCCGCGATGGGTGGGAAGAGGTGAGGCCACATGATGCCAACGTCATGCTGGAAGGGGTCGATGCGTTCGAATCCCATCTAGTCTTGTGGGAGCGTGAGGCGGGCCTTCCCGAGATTCGGATCCTGCCGCTGACCGGCGAGGCGATTCGCCGTCTTTCGCTTCCCGATGCAGCCTACGACGTTTCACCGGCCCCTAATCGCGAATGGAAGACCCACCTCTTCCGATTCCACTATGAGTCGCTTCTGACTCCGCCGTCGGTATTTGAAGAAGATGTGTTTCAACGCGACCGCACTTTGTTAAAACAGACGGAGGTCTTGGGTGACTTCGACCCGACTCGTTACCGGACGGAGCGTCTCTCGGTCACCGCAAGCGACGGCACCTCTATTCCGGTGTCGCTGATCGTACCAGCAGAATCGGACGCAGGTCCGATCCCGTTGCTCGTCGAAGGGTACGGTGCGTATGGTATCCCGTACCCACTCTCCTTCTCGTCGACTCGCCTGAGTCTGCTCGACCGCGGGCTCGGTCTCGCCAGTGCCCACGTACGAGGTGGTGGGGAACTCGGCAAGGCGTGGCATGATGCCGGTCGCATGGCGCAGAAGGATCACACCTTTGACGATTTCCTGGCGGTGCTCGACTCCTTGGTATCACAACACCGTACGACCAAGGATCAGCTGTTTATCGAGGGAGGAAGTGCAGGTGGACTCTTGATAGGGGCGGTGCTCAATCGCGACCCGACTTGCTGTCGGGGTGCCCTGCTCCAAGTGCCGTTTGTCGATGTCATCAATACGATGCTTGACGCATCGCTCCCACTGACAGTTGGCGAGTACGAGGAGTGGGGTAACCCGCATGAGGCCGAGTCGTACCGCTGGATGCGCTCCTACTGTCCCTATACCAATGTGCGGGAGGCGGCGTATCCGGCGATGTTGGTGCGGACGTCGTATCACGATAGCCAAGTGATGTATTGGGAGCCTGCGAAGTACGTTGCGCGGATGCGGGCTCGTCGCACCGGGGATGCCCCGTTGTTGCTCGTGACCAATATGGGTGCCGGCCACGGAGGGGCGTCGGGTCGTTACGATCGGCTTCGCGAAATCGCCCTGGATTATGCGTTCATCCTCTGGGTGCTCGGTGCCTCCTCGTCGCTTGCGAGCGGGACGTGTTCCGATACCTCTGCGATGACAGTATCCTAGAAGACGCACTCGAGGGAGAGTAACGATGCCTGGAACATTTCGCCTGCTCATAGGGACGGTCGTGATTGCGTTGGTCGCCGTGGGCGCCAGTTGGGCCATTCAGGCCCGCCGGAGCCCTGCGTTTGCGAGTGCCGCTGCAGCGGTCGCGAGCCCTCGTTGGCAGCAGGGGGTGGCCAACGAAGATTCGGTGACGCTTGGACGAATGGCCTACCGAGAGTGTCATGAAGTTGGGGAGCCATGTTACCAAGCCTTTCTTTTGACCCTCGCCGACTCCCATCAAATCAAACTTGCGATGGGGACGCTCTCGGTGATTGCGCACTCCGACGAGCGGGTTCGAGGGACCGGCCATAACTACGCACATGCCATCGGGATGCGGGGGTACGACCCCGATATCCCGTTTGGAGATCTCTTCCTCTCGTGTTCGGTGGCGTTCCAAAGCGGGTGTTATCACGGATTGATCCAGGTACATCTCACCGGGATGGCGACGATCGAACGTGACCGCATCGGCGACTTTTGTACTGAGATTCCCGGCCTCGAGACCGACTATTGGCTGCGGTTCCAGTGTGCCCACGGCCTGGGACATGGGTTGCTGATGGCCTACAACCACGACCTTCCCCGCGGGCTGGCGGGGTGTGATTTCCTGAACGAACCCTGGGACCGCGAGTCGTGCTATGGCGGCGCCTTCATGGAGAACGTGATCGCGACCGAAACCCACCATATGCCGGTGCGGGCGACGGCCGCAGCAATGCAGGACTCCGCCGAGATGGACCAGGGTATGGAGTCGCATGACGACCATGGGGACACCAAGGCCAACGGGGAGCCCGAGCCACCGACATTTCCCCGAATCAACCCGGCCGATCCTTATTATCCCTGCTCGGTATTGCATGAACACTACCAGGCGTCGTGCTACGGGATGCAAACCAGCATCATGCTTGAGTTGACCGAGTACGATTGGCGTCAGGTGGGCGTCCTATGTGCCGCGGCGCCGGAAGCTGTCCGAACGACATGCTATCAATCGATGGGGACGAATATCAGCGGTTTCACTGTCCGCAACGCTCAGGAGTCAGTGAAACTCTGCCTGTTAGGCAATCCGATCTACCAACCGTGGTGTTTTTTCGGGGTGGCGAAGAACTTTATCGATGTGACCAGTATCCCGGCCGATGGAGTTGCCTTCTGCCGGAAAGTGCCGGATGGTGACAATCGTTTGAAATGCTTCCAGGCGATCGGGGAAGAGTTGGCTGTCCTGTACAGCGATCGCGATCGACGCGTCGGTGGCTGTGCCTCACTGAAAGCGGGCGATCTCCACGCCTGCCAGTTTGGGGCGGGTCTGGCCCCGGCGCCACCACCGGATCTGCCACTCGTTCCATCCGGGTCCTAACTTGAATGGGTGGCCACACGTCGATTGACGAGGCCGCCCTGCGCCTCCGTTCGGCCAAAACAGTCACGATTCTTACCGGAGCCGGCGTGAGCGCCGAAAGCGGCGTCCCCACATTTCGCGATGCACTCCATGGGCTCTGGAGTCAGTTTCGGCCCGAAGACCTTGCGACGCCGGAGGCGTTTCGGCGGCAGCCAGATGTTGTGTGGCAGTGGTACCAAGCGCGTCATCATGCGGTGCTTGCCTGCCTACCGAATGCAGCCCATCACGCGGTCGCCGCACTTGAGCGACACCTTTCTGTCAACCTCATCACCCAGAATGTGGACGGCCTCCATCGCCGAGCCGGAAGCAATGATCCGATCGAACTGCATGGGAACTTGCTCCGACTTCGATGTGTCGCGCACGGCCACCCAGCCGAATGGCCGGCGACCGACACCGAGTTGCCGCCGGCCTGTGATATTTGCGGAAGTCTGTTGCGGCCGGACGTCGTGTGGTTTGGCGAGGGCCTCCCGTCTGATGCCCTCCGGCGGGCTTATCGGGCGACGGAGCGCTGCGATCTGTTTCTCTCCGTCGGGACCAGCAACATCGTCGAACCGGCTGCCTCACTTCCCTGGGCGGTTGCGCAACGGGGAACCCCGGTGTTGATCATCAACCTCTCGATGGAAGGCCAGGAGTGGGGGCCGTTGATCGGGTCGTTGCTGGGAGCCGCCGGTGAGGTGCTGCCCGAACTCTTCCGACGGGCGTTTCCCGAGCAATAGCGGCGAGCCGGCGACTAGGGTCGAGTTGCCACCGCGAGGAGATCGGTGAGCAGAGTGGTGATTCGTGCGACCACCGGTTCGCATCCATCAAGGCGGTGCAGCTCTGCGAGCCACGCGACATCGGTGTACCCCACATGCGTGATGCCGTCGTCGGCTTCCCAGATCAACATCTTTAGAGGGAGGTCGATTCCGATCTCACGTCGACACTTCATCAAGGCCGTTCCCCCCCCTGGATGCCCGAAGAGGAGGAGGGTGGTTGGAGGAAGCGAATCTGCCACACTACGTGCATTGGCGGCATGATCGACGGTCACAAACAGGGTCAGCCCCCGTTCTGAAATCTCTCGGCGCATGCGGTCGACGATGACCGCGACCGGCTGTACGGCGCTCTGTTCCACCATGCTGGGTGCGGTTTGTCCGAGGAGGAGGGCTGGAAGAACCAGTCCGGCGAACAGCACCGAGGGCGTCTTGAGATGTGGCATAGTCAGTCTCCAGTCAACTATCAATATATCGCTAGATCAACAATGGATCAGCTACGATCTCGACTAAGGCAGGGCCGTCGACGGTGAGGGCCTCACGAAGGGTCTGATCGAGTTCGTCCGCCGAGGTCACTCGTCGCCCCCATGCCCCGGAGACGGTTGCGTATTCGGCGAAGTTAGGATTGTGGAGACTGGTTTGCCATGCCTCCCACTCTCCCGCCCGTTGTTCTTTGGTAATCTTGCCAAGTTCGCTGTTATTCACGAGCACGTGGGTGATATTCATGCCGTACTTCACAGCCGTGAGCAACTCACCCATGTACTGCCCAAAGCCTCCATCACCCGAGATCGCGACGACCTTTCTACCGTGGAAACGCTCGTCCTCTTCCTGGGTGGCCAACCACGCTCCCATCGCCGCAGGGTAGGCAAACCCGATCGAGCCGAGGTACCCCGACATCAGGATGGCCTGGCCTTGGCATTCGAAGTAGCGTCCGAAGGAGTAGGTGTTATTCCCGACGTCTACTGCGATGATAGCATCGGCGGGCAGGACGTCGGTAAGGGCACTGAAGATCGTAGCAGAATCGAGACCGTTGGGTCCTCGTTCCGTCTGGCGACGGCGCTTTTCTGCCCGCCAGATCTTCCATCGATCAGCGACCTCCTGGCGTTGGTTCTCGGCCTGGATCTGATCCGGGAGACTATCCAAGAGACGCCGCGCGGTGACGCCGATGTCGCCGAGGACGGGGAGAGCGACCGCGTGGAATTTGCCTAAGGTCATGGGATCAAAATCGATCTGGATGATCGGCTTCTTTGGGGTGATGCCGGTGTGATTGCTGAAGCTTGACCCGAACACGACCAGCAGATCTGCCTCATTCATGAACCAACTGGCGATCGGCGTGCCACTCCGTCCCAACACACCACACCCGAGCGGGTGGTGGTCCGAAATAAGCCCCTTCCCCTTGAAGGTGGTAATCACGGGGGCATGGAGTCGTTCCGCGAGGGCGAGGATGATATCCATCTGGAAGCGGGCCCCGTGACCGACGATGATGACCGGACGTTTGGCAGACCCGATCTGGTCGAGGGCCGCTTCCAATACGGCTTCTGGCGGGGCAATACGACGATCGGGAAGTCGCCCCGTTGGACTTCCGGCCGGTTGGTCCGCGTCTACCGGAACGGTTTGGGTCTCATCCGGAAAGATCAGATGGGAGACTCCGCGATTCAGGATGGCGCTCTTGCAGGCGAGGTTCATCAACTCGGCGTGACGACTGGTGGTCAGGACCGGTTGGCTCCACTGGGCCACCTTGCCGTAGGCTGCAGTCAGATCGATTTCCTGGAATGCGCCTGGTCCGAGGACCTGGGTGTCGACCTGCCCGGTCAGAGCGAGGACCGGTGAGCGATCGACGTTGGCATCCCAGAGTCCGGTCAGGAGATTGGTCGCGCCGGGTCCTGCGATCGACATGCAGGCGGCGGGGCGACCGGTCAACTTGCCGTAGGCAGAACACGCAAACGAAGCTGCCCCCTCATGCCGGATTCCGATGTACGTGAGTGTCCCTGCAGTTTCTTGGCGACGGAGTGCATCTGCCAAGCCAAGGTTAGAGTGACCCACCATGCCGAGCACATGCCGGATGCCCCATGCGACCATCGTCTCGGCCATTAGGTCGGAAACAGTGCGTTGGTGGGGAGCCGGCGCGGCAACACCGACATACACCCCATCCTCTCGTTCCTCGACGGGGTACGTCTCGACACCATCGTCGTATCCTCCAGGAGGCCGACCGGTGAGCGGGTCATAATCCCATCCATGCCAGGGACATCGGAGATACCCATTCTCGATGGACCCTTCACCGAGTGGCCCGCCTTGGTGAGGGCAGCGATTGTCGAGTGCGGCATACGTCCCCTTGTACCGAGTGAGACATACCGTGCGGAGACCGCAGACGACAGACCGGACGCGACCATCAGGGAGATCATTGGTTCCTGCCGCCCGATACCAGACGAGGTCACCCGTGGAGGTTGGGGTCTTGGAATCAGTCATGATCGCTCCAGGGTTGGGGTACCCACGCCGGCGAAGGCGACACCACTCAGGAGGGCCATCTCATGCTTCCACGTCGTGAGGTCGGACGCGGTGAACTCTGAGAGGTGCCGGTGGCCACATGCTCGGGCCAGGACCTGCATCAGCTCGGTACTGGCTCGGAAAAACCGGTTCAGGCGTTCCGCAGCTTCCTGAATCATGAGCCGGGCGCGGAGGTGATCCTTCTGCGTTGCGATGCCGACAGGACAGTTGTTGGTGTGGCAGGCCCGCATACCCAGGCAACCGATCGCCTGGAGTGCACTGTTCGAGACGGCCACGGCATCGGCGCCGAGTGCGAGGGCCTTGGCGAAATCTTCGGCGATTCGGAGACCACCGGTAGCAACGAGCGTGACATCCTTTGCCCCGCGTGCGTCCAAGTGCCGGCGTGCCCGCGCAAGCGCCGGGATCGTCGGAACCGATATGTTATCGCGGAAGATGAGTGGGGCAGCTCCGGTCCCGCCTCCGCGGCCATCGAGGATGACATAATCGACACCAATCGCGAGCGCCGCGTCGAGGTCGTCCTCGATATGTTGGGCGGAGAGCTTGAAGCCGATCGGGATGCCGCCGGTGGCCTCCCGGACGGTGGTGGCGAAGGTACGGAAATCGTCGACTGAGTCCCAGTCGGGGAAACGGGATGGAGAGATCGCAGGCTCTCCAACCGACAGACCCCGGACAGCGGCAATTTGCGCGGTCACCTTTTTACCGGGGAGGTGCCCCCCGGTTCCGGTCTTGGCACCTTGGCCACCCTTGAAGTGGAATGCCTGTACGCGACTGAGCTTATCCATCGAAAACCCGAACCGGGCCGACGCCAACTCGTAGAAGTATTTCGAACATTCGGCCTGTTCTTCCGGGAGCATGCCACCCTCACCGGAACAGATACCAGTACCGGCCAACTCCGCTCCTCGCCCCAGGGCGGTCTTGGCCTCAGCGGAAAGGGCACCGAAACTCATGTCACTCACGAGGAGGGGGATCTCCAGGCGGAGTGGCTTTGCGGCCTTGGGACCGATCACCACATCGGTGCCGACCGGTTCTTCATCAAGAAGGGGCACACGCGCCAACTGAGCCGTGACGATCTGGATGTCATCCCAACCGGGGAGTTGATCGCGGGGAACCCCCATCGCCGCCGTCCGACCGTGGTGCCCGGTTCGTTTGAGACCATGGCCAGCGAGTTCCTGGATCCAGCCGGTATGGGGTTCGAGTGGGGTGCCGTGGAGGTCGGCGTAGGCACCTTGGTAGGCATCACGGTCGTAGGCTTGCGGATGTGCCTTTTCCCACGTGGCGATCTCGTCGGCATCGACCCAGACTTGTCCTTCTTCGATCCAACTCAAGAACCGGTGGAGCTGTTCCTTCTCGTTGTAGGCGCTGATGCCGGTGCGATACCGAAAGTCCCATCCATGCACGCCACAGACGAGGTCATCGCCCCGCACCGAGCCATCCGCTAGGAGGGCACCGCGGTGGAGGCATCGGCCATAGAGGACCGAGACCTTTTCCTGATCGGACCAGCGCACGAGCACCAGGTCGACATTCGCAACGAGGGCATGGGTGGGTGATTCGGGGGTGAGGTTGTTCCAGGTGGCAATGGCGACTTTGTGCATGGGTGTCTCCGTTGCGGAAAAGGCGCCGTCAGAGCACAGCGCCTCGTCAAGATAGGTTTAGGTCGTTTACCGTTAGGCATTGATGAACAATATGACTTTGCTGAAGATAAAGGATGCCAGGAGAATGACCAGCGCCGTCGCCCCGAACAGCCCAAGACCTATGAGTGTCAGCGATCGGACATCGGATATCTCAGCACTGAGTGGAGCCGAATGGCGCTCCAGTCGTTCGATATTGCGGCGATTGGCCTTGATTCTGACGTCCAGGATGTCGCCCAGGATGGGGATGGTTCCCACCAGTCCATCCAGCGCGAGGGTGCGCACCATTCGCAACAGGACCAGTCTGGGGACGCCACGGCGCCACGCCTCCACTACGATCCACCCGCCCAAGATCAGGCCGATGGCGTCGCCGAGACCAGGCACCAAGCCCATGATCGGATCGAGGCCAAATCGGAGGGAGGTGCCCGGGATGGGGATCGCCTCATCCAACCACCACGCCATGCGCCGGAGCTGGGCCAGTCGGCGGTCGGGTCGGTTCGCGGTCGTCAACGGATATCGAGTTGACGGGCAAACTTGACGATCACGCCCCGACCCAGCGGATCGGCATTGCGACCGGTTTGCTCCAAGTCGTTGAAGACGACGAAGAGGCCCGTCCCCGCTGTCCCCAACCAACCGAACCGGATGTTGCTCGAGACCTGGTCGGTCTGGTTGTTGAATTGAATCAGCGATTGGACGAAGACGCGAGGTGTGAATGCATAGGAGAGGCGAAGTCCGGTGAGCAATGAAGTAAAATCGCCTTGGGGAAGTGAGACGTCGTCGTGGGTCAGGCGGAGGGACGCGGCGAACGTCTCCCCCGATCGAACATCCACACTCGTCTCGGTGCCGAACCGGTGCCCGGTGTAGAACCCACCGACAGTGACCCGTCCGCGCACCGAAAGAGGCGAACTCAGGTTCGTGTTATACGCGAATCCCCATTCGACGTTGTCGTACGTGCCAGGTGGGACGAAGATGCCGTCCGCGATTTCGAA
This sequence comes from Gemmatimonadota bacterium, assembly GCA_029262155.1. GTDB lineage: Bacteria > Gemmatimonadota > Gemmatimonadetes > Gemmatimonadales > GWC2-71-9 > OFTM291. The sequence goes on along the minus strand of JAJCZW010000051.1, from coordinate 6,558 downwards.
GGGTTCCCGAAGTCCTTCCCGGGTGAGGTTGATCGCCGGGAGTTGGAAAAAGGAACCATCCGCAAATTCGAAGTGACTGTCGAAATGGATAAGGCGTGTGGTCGTGAATCCTTCGAGATCCAGAAACTCCCGATAGGTGATATGAGGACGGAGTTCGCGAAACCACGGAACCGAGGGAAACCGGACTCGTCGGAGGATCCTGCCGCTCACGAACTGATAGGCCTCGCGTGACAGGAACCCGACCTCAGGGTTAAACCCGTCCCCAACGTCCCGAAAGGCGAGTGCCGCATCCCACTTGGTGGTGCGGTAGGTTCCGCTGATGTCGAAGGACGATTCCCGTCCCGTTTTACCGGGTGTGAAGGTTCGCGCGGCGTACCCGTCGAAGGAGAAGGCGTCACCGATGCCCAGTCGACCGTCGACGGCGACGGTGACATTGTGATCGGCCCCGTCGCTGGTGTTGATTCGACTGACGGCGAGCGCACCGATGCGAGACCGGTTGGGGAGTTCGCGAAAGACTCGCGCGACCGAAAAACCGTTCCCTGGGGCGCCGTCAGTCGATTTGGTCTGGATGTTGAGCACACCAAGTTGAAGGTTGCCCGCGCGACCCGTGAGCCGGGCGCCGCCCAGGATCGGGACTGAGCGTCCGTTCTGTATCCCAATACGCCGACTAAAAAAGAGTTCGACAGTCTGCGGAGTTCCGACGGAAAAGGTGCCGGCGTTTTCGAGGAAGAAGGGCCGCTTCTCGGGGAAGAAGGTGGAGAAACGCGTCAGGTTGACCTGTTGTTCGTCGACCTCGACTTGAGCAAAGTCAGTGTTGTATGTCAGATCGAGGGTGAGGGACGAACCGAGCCCGATCTTGGCATCCGCGCCGAATTCGGAGGCTGCATCGGTTGGTGTCGCGGTGGTGTAGTCTCGCTGCACCGATCCTAAGGCATAGGGGGTGACTCGGAGTATCCGTTGCGCAGGAGCCTCGACTCCCTCCAGCACGCCGGCCAGGGATACCCGATAGAGTGAGTATTGGCGAGGGACAGGTGCCCAAAAAGCCTGTTCGTTCCGCCGACGAATATTCCGGGCAATATTGAGTCCCCACTCTTGGCGCGACTGACCGGGATAACGTAGGGTCGAAAAAGGGATACGAAACTCGGCATACCAGCCAAGCGTATCCCGCGATGTGCGTACCTCCCAGCTTCCGTCCCAGTTAAGGTTGAACCCACCTCCACTACCGCGTTGCTGGCCGCGGTTCGTGTTGCCGAATCCTCCTTCACCCTCTTTCGTCACCTGACCGTCGTACTCGATGCCCGCCGGCGTGGTGCCGAAGACGAACGCGTTCTGGCCATCGTGGAACGTATCGAACACAAGAATGACGGCATCCTGGTTTGCCAGGTCGATATCGCGCCGACCCTCACCTTGCACGATCGCCGATGGATCGGAGTCGTACATCCATGCGGCGACGTAGAGCGCCTGGTTGTCGTAGAGGAACCTGATTTCAGTGCGCTCCGAGCTTGCCTCTCCACCGAAGGGTTCATGCTGGACGAACTCGAGGAGCGGGGGGGCTGTCTGCCATACGGCATCGTGCAGGTTGCCATCGAGGACGACCTGTTGTGCTGTGCGGGACGCCTGGGCGATGGGGCCGGTGGATGTTGCAGGGCCAGTCCCAGAGATGTTCTGGGCGAGCAGAGAAACTCCATGGCCGAGCAGCAGGCTCACGACGATGAGGATGCGGGACACGGACCTAATGTACAGTGTCTGTCAGTGTGTTGGGGAGTGTCTGAGCCACCGTGCTAGGCCATACCAACTACTCTCGATCCCATCGGGGTGGACCCGTACCACTGCGGTCGGGCCCACGGCAGTGCGGTATTCATCCAGCACGCGAGCGGTGAAGGCTTTGGCAAATTCCTCATCGCTGTGATCGGCCTTCGCGATGTCCGCTGCGACCCATCCCTCCCAGCGGAGGAGCCATTGATCATGCTGGTCGAGGTGGGCCAGGACATCATCAAAAGGTCCATAGTGTGTAAGAAAGAGCCGGGTTGGGTCCAGCGCCCGTATTGCTGCGGTGCTCTGCAACATCTGAGGAACATGGATATCCGGAGGTGGGGTCACCGGGAGCACGATGGCTGTGTCTTCGAATCGTTCCCCGGCGGCATCCCCGACAAAGATGGTACCGCTGCTCTGATCGAGGTACGCGACCTGATGCTGGGCATGTCCTTGCGTCTCCAGCACTACAACACTTCGCCCGCCGAGGATGAGGGTCTCGTCGTTCGACACGGGTTCTACCTGCTCCGATGGGATGGGAAGGATGTCGCCCCAGAGTTGATCCATCGCCTCGCCGTACAGTCGGGTGGCACTGGCCACGAGCTTGGTTGGGTCGATGAGGTGACGTGTCCCTCGAGGATGCACGTAAACTTTGAGTTCTGGATGGATGGCTGCCAGCCTACCCGATACACCAGCGTGATCGAGGTGGATGTGGGTCAGGAGGAGCGCAAGAACGTCCTTCACCCGATAGCCCGCTTCAGCCAGCCCGGCCTCGAGATAGCCAAGGCAGGTCGTGGGGCCGGGGTCGATCACCAATGGGCCGTCGTTGGTATCGAGGATTGCAGCGGCGAGGTAGCCGGGTTGACCCTGTAGGAGGAGGTCGGTGTATTTGGTGGTCGGATCGATAACCTGGAGCATTGCGTATGGCCGTTAAGGATGAGGCGGACGGAATGACCCCACAATGTATAAATTCAGACGACCGCGCGCTGAGCGTGCTACCCGGAGCGAGGACCATGCGACCATCACGAACCATGTTTTTGTTGACTCTCATTGTCGCCGGGAGCATCCCAATTGTGGGAGCCGCCCAAAGCGATCAGGTAGTTCCAACCATCGATAGTCTGGTATGGCGCCAGGCCCGGCCAGGCCTTGAAACTGCCGTTGTGGAGGGTGACCCGTCGGCGGTTGGGGTGCCGTACGCCCTGGGGCTTCGGCTTGAAGATGGTGAGTGGATTCCCCCGCATTGGCACGGCCTGGAAAAACGAATTGTGGTGATCGAGGGAGCGGTGCTCCTCGGATTTGGAGACGCGATTGAAGACGCCTCCGTACGCGTGCTGGAGCCGGGCGTTGTTGCCGTGGTGCCCGCCAAGGCGCATCACTATGAGGGTGCACGCGGGCGCACAACACTCGTACTGCTTGGGATCGGTCCGCTGACGACCACGCTGGTCAAACCCGAATGAGGATCGGCAGAGTGCGGGCGGTCGTCTTATCGTTCGGGCTCCTCGCGTTCCCGCTCGCGCAGGCTCAGGGGCAAGAGCTGCTCTGGTCGGGCCTGTCGAACGAGGGGGTGCGACGTGCGTCGGCCACCGTCGATTCGGTCTTCGTCGATCGACTGGCCTCCGATCGTTTCGTGGATGGTGGTGACTGGGTGTCGTACCTGGCCGCCCGGCTCGGCGTGGTGCCCCTTCCGGATATGTCCGGTATTCATGTCGCGGTCGACAGTGCCCGGATCCTGATCTCTGGCCGGCTCGGCGACCTCCCCCAGGAGACCCGGGTGTTGTTCGGTGCGATGGCGACCCTCCTCGACTCCTCAACGACGATGCAGGCAGAGATCATCTTGGGAGCGAGTCAGGCAGGGTTGGCTCGGTTCATTCTTCGCACCATCTCCATCAACGGTTTCCCTATTCCCGAAACGATACTCGGTCCGTTCCTTACCCGCGTGGGAACCCAGTACCCTGTTCTCACCTCGTCGGGGCGCGTGCTGTTGGTACAGACGCCGATGGAGGGGGTGATTCGGCTCACACGGAGCGGTGTCCAGCTGAGCATGACAGAGGTCGTTATCGATACTCTGAGTCGTAATCCCCGAGGTGGCTAACGCATGATACGGGGGTTGTTGGTGATGATCCCCGTGACCCCCCGTTCCCAAAGCTCTTCCGCCCGAATCCGATCATCGACCGTCCATACATGTACCGGCCGCCTATGCCGTCGTGCCAAGCGAACGACAGCAGGTGTGGGTACCTCTAACCCTCTATAGTGATCGGGAACCGCGAAGCAGACGGCGGAGGGGATGGGGAGTGGAAGGTGAGAGATGGCGACGAAGAAGAGGCGTGCGATGTCCCGTCGTGAAGCACCCACGGCCACCGCACTTTCCGCCCGCCGGAACGCATCCAAAGCCCGGTGTTCGAACGATGCCACCACGGCCCGCGGTTCGGCGGCATGGCGTTTGAGGGTCGCGGCGACCGCTTGCTGAGCGGCCGATGCCTTGATCTCAAGAAGAAGAGGCATGGTAGGAAACTGCTCCAGGATCTCCGCCAGGGTGGGAACCACGACACCGCGTCCAGCCCAGCTCGACCCATTCGGGCCAACCCACTTGGCACCGGCGTCTGCTGCTTGCAACTCCGCGACCGTACATGACGCGACCTGATCGTCGCGGTCGGTGGTGCGGCCAAGCGTGGGATCGTGAATGACGACCGGAACGCCGTCCGCCGAGAGGTGGAGGTCGAGTTCAAACGCATCGACCCCGATATCTGCCGCACGTTGAAAAGCCGGTAATGTGTTCTCGGGGGCCTCAAGGGAGGCTCCCCGATGTGCGATAAGAACCCGACGCTCGGGGTCGAGGAGGATGTGCACGGTGATCCTTTCCGGAGGACGCGTGACGCGGACCTGTCGACCAAACTACTTTCAGGGTCCTTCTTCTCACCAGTCTGCCTGCGCCAGGAGGTTCGATGCCTTTGACTCCAGCCGATGCGAGCATGCTCGGTCGTCGGGATTTCCTCAAGTCCAGTGCCCTTGCCGGAACCCTGGCAGCGACCGGTGGGACGGTGCTCACTGCATGTGAACCCCAGTCGACAGGAACGGTGTCCGTCGGTGCCCCACCAGGGGAGTTCGAACTCGATGAAATCACTATCGATGTGCTCCAGCAGCGCATGGCGTCGGGTGAACTCACCGCTCGCCAGATAACGCAACGTTACCTCGGTCGCATTGCGGAGGTTGATCAGGCCGGACCCACACTCCGGTCCGTCATCGAAACCAATCCCGAGGCTCTGGAGGTTGCCGATGCGCTCGACCGGGAACGAGCGGCAGGAACCGTGCGCGGGCCGATGCACGGCATCCCGGTCTTGGTCAAAGCGAACATCGGGTCGGCCGATCGGATGGTCACCACTGCCGGTTCCCTGGCACTCGAGGGGGTCATCGCACCACGCGACGCGTTTCTCATCGCCAAGCTCAGAGCGGCCGGGGCGATCGTGCTCGGCAAGACCAATCTGAGTGAGTGGGCCAACTTCCGGTCGACCCAGTCTTCCAGTGGGTGGAGCGGTATTGGAGGACAATGTCGGAACCCGTATGCCCTCAATCGCAACACCTCCGGGTCGAGTGCGGGATCCGGGGCGGCGGGTGCAGCGAATCTTGCCGCCGTCACGATTGGGACAGAAACGGATGGGTCCATCACCTCACCGGCCAGCACCTGTGGTCTGGTGGGGTTCAAGCCCTCGCTAGGGTTGGTGTCGCGAGCTGGAATTATCCCACTCGCCCACAGCCAGGATACCGCCGGGCCGATGACGCGGACGGTGCGCGATGCTGCCATCCTGCTTTCGGCCATCGTGGGATCGGACCCCGACGACGGAATTACCAGCGCAGCCCAGAATCAGGGTGCCGGCGACTACACCCAGTTCCTGCAGTTGGGGGGGCTTCGGGGGGCTCGGATCGGTGTCGTCCGTAAACAGTATTCCGGATACCATCCGGCCACCGATCAGGTATTTGAGGAGGCCCTCATAGCGCTCAAGGCGGAAGGCGCCGAGCTTATTGACCCGGCCGATATTCCGACGGCAGGCACCTTCGATGACGCTGAATTCGAAGTCCTCCTGACCGAATTCAAAGCCGATATCGCAGAGTATCTGGCCGGACTTGGTGACCGTACCCCCCACCGCACTCTGGCCGACCTCATCGCTTTCAACGAAGCCAATCGAGATCGGGAACTCCAGTTCTTCGGCCAGGAAATCTTCCTCATGGCCGAAGAGAAGGGACCGCTCACATCGCCCGACTATCGGAAAGCGTTAGCAGATTCCAAACGATTGTCGGGTTCCGAGGGCATTGATGCGGTCATGGATCAGCATCGCCTCGATGCATTGGTCGCCCCGAGCGGAGGTCCAGCCTGGACGATCGATCTGGTAGATGGGGACCACTATCTTGGTGGGAGTTCGTCTCCGGCGGCGGTGTCAGGATATCCCAACATCACCGTCCCGGCAGGGTTCATCCACGGCTTGCCGGTGGGCCTCAGTTTCTTTGGCCGAGCATTCAGTGAGGGGGTCCTGTTGCGCCTTGCGTATGGTTTTGAGCAGGCGACCCGGCATCGACGGCCCCCAACGTTTCGGCCCACCGCAGCACTGGAGGCCTAGAGCCGACGCAGCTGGATCCGACTGATCCCATGATCCTCGCCCTTGGTGAGGATCAGGTCGGCCCGTGAGCGGGTAGGGAGGATGTTCTCTTGAAGGTTGACTCCGTTGATCTCCCGCCATACCTGACGCGCGACGCGGGTGGCTTCGCGGGCCGTCAATGCAGCGTAGCGATGGAAGTATGATGCGGGGTCGCGGA
>JAJCZW010000050.1 GCA_029262155.1 Gemmatimonadota bacterium | reverse complement strand
GTGCTCCCAACTGATGACACTGACTCCATCCCCCCTCAGCCGGCTGCGTCGATCCTGGCCCAGACAGAAACGGTCTTGTGGCCAGCGGTGTTTCTCCCGGCCGTTGGATTCGGGCTCTTGCTCCCAGTGCTACTCTGGTGGAGACGAAGGCCCCCCCGGAGCACAAGCCCGGCGACTCAGACGATCCCCCGTCGATCGGTTGATACCGACCGCCTGCAGCGCTGGGTCGACTCCGGAGAGGTCTCGATGGCCGCCCGCCATTGGGAGGCAATCCTGGCGGACGTGTCGGTACCCGGTACCGATCCCGAATGTGATCAGATCCTTCAGATCCTCGCTCAAAGCCGTTTTCGGGTTCCTGGGGACACCCGCGTCGCCCACGCGTGTCAGAAGGCAGCCGCGCGGTGGGAGCAGCACGAGCAGGCGGCGCAGTGACTTTTGCGAGACCGTGGCTCCTGCTCCTCCTGCTGGGGATGGTGTGGTGGTGGTGGCGGGGACGTCACCGTAAGGAACCATCGGTGCCGTTCGGAGATTTCCAGATCCCGGTTCGGGTGGCGCGACGGCGATGGCTCCCAATCGTGCCACCGCTGCTCCGCACCGCGTCGGTTGTCGCCCTGATCATTGCTGCGGCTGGACCAATAACCGAGAGTGGTCAGCGGACGATCAGACGAAACGGTATTGGGATTGTCATTGCGATCGATGTCTCCAGCAGCATGCTGGCTGAAGATTTTGCCCCGAGCAATAGAATTGAGGTGGCCAAGCGCCAGGCTATCTCCTTCATTCGCGGCCGGGAGGCCGATCGGATCGGGTTGGTCGCGTTTGCAGGTGAAGCGCTCACGCAGGTGCCGGTCACTCTCGACTATCCGGTGCTGGAGCGCTCAGTGTCCAACTTGCGAGTCGGTGTACTCGAGGATGGGACTGCTATCGGGAGTGGCCTCGCCACCGCGATCAATCGTCTCCGACGCATTCCGGGCGCTTCCCGAGTCGTCCTGCTACTAACAGATGGTGAGAACAACCGTGGCGCCGTGGATCCACGAACGGCGGCTGCCGCGGCCAAGGCCTTTGGAATCAAGGTCTACACGGTCGGCGTGGGGACCGAAGGAGAGGCTCGGATCCCAACCGGGCGCGGCCTCAGCGGATATCGCTATGAAGTGCTTCCCGTCCGGATCGATGAGGTGTTGTTGACGGAGATCGCAACGGAAACCGGCGGAAGGTACTTCCGTGCCAAGGACAGTCAGGCGTTGAGCCGCATTTTCCAGCAAATCGATGCCCTGGAGCGAACTCCCGTGGATGCGATTGTCTTCGCTCCGCCTGAAGAACGTACCCGCGCCCTCCTGTTGGTGGCGTTTGCTATCCTCGGCCTGGAGTTGGTGCTCAACGCCACAGTGGTGGTCCGGGTCCCATGAGATTTGAGGCCCCCTTCCTGCTCATCTTGTTGCCCGTCATAGCTGCCACCATTGGAATACTGGCATGGTGGGGACGGCGGGCCCGCGTTCGATTGGCGCAGGCGTGGTCTGCTGCACTGGGATTGGACGCAATTGGGCATGGAAGGCACACCGTACTCTGGTTGACCGCCGCTGGAGGATTGATCGGGCTCGGGTTGGCGGCGCCGCGAGGCGGAGTTGTCGAGCAGGAAGCCAGCGCTCGGTCCCTCAACCTAGTGTTCGCAATTGACATCAGTCGCTCGATGCTTGCCGAAGATGTGTCGCCGAACCGACTCGGGCGCGCAGTGCAGGAGGCCCGTCGGTTGAGTCAGGATTTGGCCGAGGATCGGGTGGGGCTTATCGGATTCGCTGGGCACAGCTATATCCTGACCCCACTCACCCTCGACCATGCGGCGGTCGATCTCTACCTCTCGGCGTTGGACCCCGATCTCGCGAGTGAGGGTGGGACCCATCTCGCCGCAGCGTTGCAGCAGGGAAGGCAGGTCTTAGGAGCCTCCCTCGATGGCGGAGATCGCGCTTTGGTGGTCATCACCGATGGTGAGGCGCACGATACCCTCGACGCCTCGGTGGCAGCAGCCCAGCGGTTGCGAGATGACGGCATCATGGTGGTTGTTGTGGGAGTCGGCGGGAATACACCCGTCCGGATTCCATTGCGGGATGCGACGGGTCGGCTGAGCGGATACCAGCTCACGCCGGAGGGGGAGACGATTGAAACGGCGAGACAGGATGGTGTGCTCCGTCGTATCGCTCAGGTCGCCGGAGGGGTGTACGTCTCCCCGGACGTTGTGAATCAAAGTGGTGCGGTGAGTAGGGTGTTGGGCGATCTCGCACGTCGTCCGTCAAGTGAGCGCCGCATGCGGGATAGGCGCCCCTTGGCTTGGGTGACCGCCCTGCTGGCAGGACTGATCCTGCTCGGACACACCGTGACCCGACGTGGTACCGCTCTCGTCGTGTTGGCGTTGGTGAGCTGGGTTGGAGGGCTCAAGGCACAGCGACCCGCCAAGGGTGTCACCCAAAGTGATCGAGGCGACTTCAATCGCGCGGAGGTGACCTTCCGACGTCATGCCAGCCGTGGCGGCGGGCCGTCGAGCGATACTGCATGGTACAACGCCGGAACGGCTGCCCTGAACGCCGGACGATTGGCGGATGCGCGTGAGGCCTTGGACCGTGCGGCGCGGTCACTCGACCCCGATCTACGTTTCCGGGCCCTCTACAACGTGGGGGTCGCTGCGCTCCTTGATGCCCAACGTCTCCCGAAAGCCCGGGACTCTCTTGAGCGTGTGGCCGCCGCCCGGCTTCGAGAGGCGTTGTTGATTCGGCCCGGGGCCGAACGCGCCAAGTGGAACCTTGAACTCGCGATGCGGCATTGGAAACAACCGCCTCCCCCAACCGGAGGAGGTGGCAACCCGCCACCTCCACCGCCTAGAGGTGACGGGGAAGACAAGCCCCAACCGCAGGCTGGTGGGCTCAGTCCGGCGGAGGCGGAGGCAATTCTTTCTTCTGTGGAACGAGGAGAGACGGCCACACGGGCGGAACAAGCGCAGCGCCGCCGGAATGCACAGGCCCGCGTCGTGAAGGACTGGTGATGTTGACCACAGTGGGGTTGGCCATGGTCGTCGCTCAAGTCACCGGCCTACAGGTATCGGCGGTTGCGGACCGGGACCATGCCCGCGTCGGAGAAGAAGTGGCTGTTACGGTACGCGCCACGAGTGGGGAACAGGAACCCATTCAATTCATCCTCCCATCCTTCGATGGATTCTCCCTTATTGCGCGAACGGAAACAGGGGAAGTAAGTCGTGGGGCTCGCCCCCGGCGCTCCGCGATTTTGGAACTTCGGTTGCGGGCGATCCGGGGTGGACAGCTCGCGATCTGGCCTATTCGAGTGCAGCAGCGCTTTCAAGTTGTGGTGGTGCCCCGCCTCATCGTCGAGGTGGAAGGTGACGACATGGCGACGGCAGCCGGGGGGCCCATGCAGCCCAAGAACCCTGAGGTCCGGCGACTGATCGCGCGGGCCCCGCCGCCTCGTAGAGGGGATGTACGTGTCGCGACGGTCCTTTCTTCGGAGCGCGCCTTCGTCGGGGAGCAGGTAGATCTGGCGACGGCAGCATGGTTCCCTCGGTCACTGTTGACCCGACTGCGTCGCCCACCGACCCTGAAACCACCATCGCTTGAAGGTGTCTGGAGCTTGCCGCAACCAGCCAACCCTGGTGTCGTGGCGAGTCGGTTTCTGGAGGGCCAATGGTATGACCTGTTCGTAAGTCACCAAGTGTTCTTCCCCCTGACTGCCGGAACGGTTGTTATCCCGAGCGCGACGCTGACGTTCGTTGTGCCGGAAGGGCGACAGTTCTTTTCGGAGGGCAAGCAGTATGAGCTCGCGAGTCCCCCGGAAACCCTAACTGTTCATTCCCGCCCTCTGACCGGCGATCGAGGAAGCCCTACCGCCCGTCGAATGCGAGTGCGCTATGAGCTTCCTTCGGCTCAGGCGTTTGCCGGTGAACTGATCGAGGTCGGTGTGGTGGTCGAAGGGGATGGCAATGTGGCGCTATGGCCAGAACCACAGGTGGAGTGGCCGGCCGGTGTTCGTGCCTACCGCGATCAGATCGACGAAGAGGCTTCCGTGCGACAGGGTCGGGCCGGTGGGCTGAAACGGTTCCATTACAATCTGCTGGCCGATTCGTCGGGTCCGATCGTTCTGCCGACGACGCGCTACGCGTTCTTCGACCCCAACCTCCAGAGGTTCAGCGCTGCCACCACACCCTCGGCAACGCTGCCCATCGCTCCCGCACGGAAGGCGAAGCTGCATCGCATCAGACCTGGGTTGGGGTTTGTTCCTTCCGCTCCGCCGCTAAGTCGACTCTGGGACCTGCTCACGCCAGTCGGCGGCCTACTCTTGGGCGCGCTCCCGCTCCTGTGGTTGGCCGGTCTGCATCTCCTCAGACGGACTCGAGGGTGGTGGGACAACCCAGCTGACCCCCCCGCGCCTGATCTGATCACCGTCGTCCGCGGTCTTGTGCCGACAGAGGTAATGGGGGGAAGCGCTGCCTTGGAGCAATCCCTCCGCCGGCGTGGTATTCCTGCGGTTCTGGCGAGGGAGGTCGTGGAAGCGGTGAAAGCTAGACACCAAGAGCGCTATGGCTCATCCCCAACCCCGGAACCGTCCTCAGAGCCCCAGCGGAAGGACACTGATAGGAATCTCGTCGCTCGTCTTCGTCAGGCACTTGGCTTGAGTGTGGTCGTCCTTGTGCTCCTGGCTGCGGTGGGCGATCAGGCCGCTGCTCAGATTCGCACGGCTGACTCCTTGTACCGATCAGGGGATGTTCGAGCTGCCTTGGTGGAATACCGGCGACAGGCAGAGGCGTCTCCCGAATCCACCGCCCTCTGGTATCGAATGGGGTTGAGTGCCTATGCCATCGGCGAAGACGCTATCGCGGCAAGCGCCTTGCTCCGAGCCCGACGGTTAGCTCCCCGGTCACCGATCGTGCAGGAAGCATGGGACCGGCTGCGCGATTCTACCCGAGGTCAGCTCCAGATCCCCAACCAGCCAGTTCCTATGACGCCGGGGGAGGGGTTCGCGATTAGCCTTGGGTTCTGGCTCGTGGGGTGGGTGTGGATTTTGTGGCGCGGGCGTGGGCGTCTGGGGCGAACCTGGATGGGGTGGGGCATGGTTGGGGCAAGTCTTGTTGTCCTTGGCCTGGCCATACAAGTAAAGCGGACCAATGAAACCCAGGGGGGTGTGCTCCTGATGGACGCTTCGATTCGAGAGTCACCGCATGGACTCTCCAATGCGGTGGCCGTCGGTCGGCGACTCGCGTGGGTGATTATCGCGGACCGACGAGGTGGGTGGCGGCGCGTCCGACTGACCACCGGGTTCGAAGGGTGGGTGGAGGCCGAGGCGATCGCGGCCGTCCCAACCGCTCGGCGTTAGATTCTCCGGATGCCCGAGCCACGCCTTACGCGAATCCAGATTCTCTCCAACACCGTCGCCGACCAGATAGCGGCGGGAGAGGTGGTCGAGCGTCCGGCCTCCGCGATCAAAGAACTCGTCGAAAACGCTCTCGATGCCGAATCCCGGCATATCCGCATAGTCGTTGATGGCGGGGGGAAGACGCTGCTTGAGGTGAGCGATGACGGTATTGGCATGGATCGAGAAGATGCCGTGCTCGCGCTGGATCGACACGCCACCAGTAAGATTGTGAACGTGACGGATCTCGTTGGGGTACCCACCTTTGGGTTTCGTGGTGAGGCACTTCCGGCGATCGCATCGGTGTCTCGATTTTCGATGGTGACGGCGCCAAAGGATGGCCTGGGAACTGAGATCCGGGTTACGGGAGGACGTGTGGATCACGTGGGCGAGGCTGCTCGCCAGCCGGGGACCACCGTGACTGTTCGCGGCCTCTTTTTCAACACCCCTGCGCGCCGGAAATTTCTTCGTTCCGTGTCGAGCGAGGTACGAGCCGCCTGGGATGTTGTTGCCACGTTGGCGTTGGCCCATCCGGAGATCGGATTTGAGCTCGTCGTGGAAAAACGAGTCCGCCTCCATGTACCGCCGGAACAATCATCCCTTGACCGCCTCCACGCCGTTTGGGGGCCGGACCTCGCAGCGACATTGGTCCCAGTCCATTACGCAATTGGCGAGTTTCAGGTTCACGGTTATATCCAGCGACCAGCCGAGGCTCGACCCACCGGGCGCCGGACCCAGCTCTTCATCAATGGGAGGCCGTTTCGGGATGGGTTCTTGGTCCGCGCGGCCGAAGCGGGGTATCGCTCGACCATTCACCCAGGGGATCGACCTAGCCTCTTCCTCCACATCACCGCTCCTCCCGAGGGGGTCGATGTGAACGTCCATCCCGCCAAGTTGGAGGTCAGATTTCGCGATCGGATAGGTATCGAGCGAGTCGTGGAAGAAGCGACCCGTGATGCACTAGGGGGACTCGATAGCGCGCGGCCCCTCACGTTGCCAGACGGCCTCCCCCAGGCCTTGGAGGCTGGCGTTCCTTTGCATCAGATTCCGCCTCTTGCCGGAGCAAGGAATGAGGGAGAGGCCGTTTCGCTCACGGATCTCTTCGGGAATGAGAAACCCCACGAACAGGTCGTGGGTCCGGATGATGAGCCCACTGTATCGGGACGGGAATTTGCCTCCCCACTCTGGCAACTCTTCCAGACCTACATCGTTTTTCAAAACGATGAAGATCTGGTCTTCGTCGACCAACACTCGGCGCACGAGCGGGTGCTGTTCGAGAGGATCATGGCGCAGTTATCTGCCAAGGACGTCGCCTCCCAACGTCTTCTACTCCCGGCGACGGTGGACTTGACCGATGAGGAATTGGGTGTGGTAGAAACGTATGGAGAGGCGCTCGAACGAGTGGGGTTCTTGGTGGAACCGTTTGGTGGGCGTTCGGTCATTCTCCAGGGGGTGCCATCCCCACATCCTCGGTTTGATGCGGTGACCTGCTTCCGCGAACTCGTGGCCGATTTGGCCCGAGGACGGTTTGGGGCTTGGAATAACCGACTGGAACGGTTTGCGGCGACTTACGCGTGTCGTGCCGCGGTGAAGGCCGGGCAGGTCCTTGAGGAAACCGAAATGCGTGCCCTCCTGATGGCGGTCTTTGCGACGCCGCTCCCGGCCCATGACGTGCATGGGCGTGCGTCGATTGTGCAGCTTCCACGAGACGAATTGGAGCGACGGTTTGGCCGACGTTGATATTCCGGTCCTCGTCGGTCCCACCGCAATCGGCAAGACAGCAGTTGCCGTTGCGCTTGCAACCTACTGGCCGTTGGAGGTCGTCTCTGCCGATTCGCGGCAGGTGTATCGGCGACTCGACATTGGAACGGCTAAGCCGACCCGCCGGGAGCAACAACGGGTTCCCCACCATCTTCTCGATCAGATAGAGCCGGGTACCCGGTACAACGCCGGTCGTTTTGCGACCGATGCTGAACGGGCTATCCACCGGATTCAGGCCGCAGGACGGCTTCCAGTCGTGGTGGG
>JAJCZW010000049.1 GCA_029262155.1 Gemmatimonadota bacterium | reverse complement strand
CGAGCCAGATGGGCAACTGTGTGTTGGTTGAGTTCGTCATGAAGCCTCCTTGGTTGGACGTTCCACCTTCTCTCCACCCATTGAGCAGGACGCGTGCCAGCCGAACGAGCCCCGTCGACGGATCTCTAACTATCTGTATTCATGAGATTTGCGGACCAAGGGTCGGGGTCGGCCGTCACCCGTCCTCAAAACCCGCGCCCGAGCCTGGCGGAAGCGATTTCCCGAAGCCGGGAAAAAGTCCCCGAGGGAGGTGCCACACGAGTGTGGTCACGTCCTGTCAAGTGGTGTATGAGGGCCACTGGGATCGATCCTGGTCATGCACTGATAGCGAGCGTGGGTTCCTCCTCGATGGCGTTGCGTAGTTGATCGGGGTGGCAGGCGGTGATGACCTCGAGACTCATGTAGCGCCGAGTCACCGCCCACTCGTCGTTCTGCTCGGTGAGCACGGCGCCGACGAGCCGGATGATGGCCGCACGGTTGGGGAAGATGCCGACGACGTCGGTGCGCCGCCGGATCTCCTTGTTCTGTCTCTCGAGCGGGTTATTGGACCAGATCTGCTTCCAGACCGTTTTGGGGAAGTCGGCGAAGGCCAGGAGCTCGGCCGCGGCCTGGCCGAGCATCTCGGCGGCGTGCGGAAAGCGATCCTCGAGTTGCTCGACGACCTGGCGGTGCTGGGCGTGGACACTGTCGTGGTCGGGCTGGGCAAAGATCGAGCGCACGAGCGTCGCCACGGCCGTCTGAGCAGCCTTCGGAATCCGGGTCAAGAGGTTGGTCATGAAGTGGGTCCGGCAGCGTTGCCAGGCAGCCCCGGGCAAGGTCGACGCGATGGCATCTTTGAGGCCCCCGTGCGCGTCGGAGACGACGAGGGCGACGCCGGACAGGCCGCGGCTGACGAGGCCTCTGAGGAAGGCGAGCCAGCCGGCTCCGTCTTCGGTCGTGATCACATCGACGCCGAGAATCTCACGGTAGCCCTCGGCGTTGACGCCAATGGCCTGGACCACGGCGACGTTGACGATGCGCCCCTGTTCGCGGCTCTTGACCGCCATGGCGTCGAGCCAGACAAAGGGGTAGGGACCCCCATCCAGCGGTCGGTTGCGGAAGGCCTCGACGCTGCCGTCCAGCGTCTTGGCCATCTCCGAGACCCGGGATTTGGACAGCTGCTCGATGCCCATCGCCTGGGCCACCCGCTCGACCTTGCGAGTCGAGACCCCGTTGACGTAGCTCTCGGCCACGACCGAGACCAGGGCCCGCTCCGCCTGACGCCGGGGCTCGATGAGAAAGTCCGGAAAGTAGCTCCCCTCGCGCAGCTTGGGGATCTGCAGCTCGACGGTACCGACGCGCGTGTCCCAGCTCCTCGAGCGATAGCCGTTGCGGCGGTTGACTCGCTCCTGCGAGCGACTGCCGTAGGCGGCGCCGCAGACGGCGTCGACATCGGTACTCATCAGGACCTGGGCAAACACGGCGACCATCTCGCGCAAGAGATCGCCTCCGTGCTCTTCGAGGCCCTTGCGCATCCACTCGGAAACCGGCATCCTTTTGTTGGCCACTGCTTCTTCCTCCTTGGTCTGTTGACGTGGAAATTGGCTAACCAAGGATCGGGCAGTGGCCCTTGTATTTCAAGGCCCTCCGCGGACCGAGCGCGGCGTCTATCTGATGGCTGTGGAAACCGTGGAAGGCGCCCTCCCAGCCCCCCTCCCTGGAAATCCCTTCGGGATTCCCACACCTCCCACCGCTCCCACAGCCGCTACGACGACGGCTTAGAGAGACTCATACACCACGAGAACGGACACTACTTCTGTTCGCTCGCTCCTCACGCGACACCGGATCGAGGCGGACGAGATCGAATCGCCACGCGAGCGCCGAGAAGATCGCTACCGCAATCGACCTCTCCCAGCACTCGGGTGGCACCTCTCCAGCAGCACCTCTCCAGGGCAGCACTCGGGTGGCACCTCTCCAGCAGCACCTCTCCAGCAGGGAACCCTCGAGGCTTGTCCGAGCGGGTCAGAATCGCCTGGTGCCGGAGAGCCGGATTCTCAAGGGCGAGATCTCGGTGAGCCTTGAGGACAGAGCGGCGCGCGGCTGCGAAGGCAGAGACAATCTTGAGCGTACGGTCGAGTTTGGCGAGGGGCAGTCCAAAGCGTCAATTGCTACAAGTCCTATGGACTCTAAACAGGCCATGACAGTCCTGTGACACAACCGCTGGTCGCCGATACTAGATTCAGTGAGGTTTTCCGGATCCCGCAGTTTTCGCGATGGTAGAAGGGCATACTCGTTAGGCAGCTTCGATGACTCTCAGGTTCGGTAAAGATGAGCCTCGACTGAAGGCGACGCTCGGCGTTCTGTCATTCACGGTCTTCCTGGATCTGGTCGGCTTCGGCATGATCTTGCCGCTGTTGCCATTCTACGCGGAACGCTTCGGCGCGTCGTCGTTTCAGGTCGGTCTTCTCTTCGCTTCCTACAGCCTTGCGCAGTTCGTCTGCTCGCCGCTGTGGGGAGGGCTTTCGGACCGTCTCGGAAGGCGGCGTTTGCTTCTTGCGTCGATCTTCGGAGGTTGTATTGCTTATCTTCTCTTCGCTGCCGCACAGGGCCTCGTCTTACTTTTCGTTGCGCGCACGCTAGCCGGCGCGGCAGCCGCCAACTACACGATTGCGCAGGCGTATATCGCGGATATCACGCGCCCAGAGGAGCGGGCCAAGACGATGGGATGGCTCGGTGCTGCGTTCGGCCTCGGGTTCGTCTTCGGTCCCGCTCTCGGGGCCGCGCTGAGCCACTGGGGCGCGGTTGCCGTACCTCTCGGAGCCGCTGTCTTGACGGGCGCGAACTTCTGCCTGGTCTGGCTGCAGATACCGGAGCCCGAGTCTCGGAGGAGGAAGAGCTCGAAAAGCGGGCCAGGCGGCCGGTTGCTGCCGAGAATCGAAGGTGCGAGTTCACTGCCGGCGCTT
>JAJCZW010000048.1 GCA_029262155.1 Gemmatimonadota bacterium | reverse complement strand
GGGGCGGGTCCTACTCTTCTTAGACGGAAATCGGGATCGGGCACAGATCGGACCGAATCTGTTGCCGAGTGCGATCGAGGCGATCGAGATCTATCGTGGAGCGTCGCAGATACCAGCTGAATTTGGTGCCGCCGGTGGGGTCTGTGCCGTGATATCGATTTGGACGCGGTAGGGTAGTAACAGGTTCGTCCTTCGGGGGATGCTAGCCGCCAAAGGCACCAAGCGAATCAGTGGGGATGACGACGCCGTTTGCCCCTAACAGTCTGAACAGTCTCCACTGTTGTTGACGCGCGTCATACACATGGGATCCGTTGTACATCAGCGAAATCACGAGCATTCCGTCCTTTTGGCCGAGATAGCCGGCGAGGGTCGCGGAATTGCCGAGGGTCCCGGTCTTTGCCCGAACGACCCCTTCCTCTGGGATCCAACGGGACAGCCGCTTAAGGGTTCCAGTGCCGTTGGCCGGCAGGAGAAGTGGAAAGTTCCGCCCCTCGGGTAGGGTGGGGAAGTTGGCGAGGTAGGATGCAAAGGACCACGGTGAGGCGCGATCCTCCGATGAAAGCCCACTGCCATCGGCGAGATGAACGCCGGTGTAGTCGCCGGTCACCTGGCGGACATGCTGCGTCAGCAGGGCGGCACTCCCTTGGTCGCCCGCCGCGGCCCACCGCAACATCAGTTCGGCGCCGATATTTGAGCTTCGCCGATTGACCTCGCTCGCCACCGAGTCGAATGTTGGTGACACGACCTGCGCGAGGACCGACGGTTCGGTCGCTTCGGGTGGGGCGGAGAGTGCGTCGGCTTGCACCCATTCGATCTGTGCTTCCGCAAGCGCCTGCGCCCAGGCCGCTTCGAGCATGGCGCGTGGATCGTTGGTGACCCCTGTGTAGGTCCGGGGACGAGCCCGGACGCCGATCGAACCGGTCACGATCCAGTGCCCGCTGGCCTGCCGTCGATAGACCAAACGGTTGCGAGACCCCGAGACGGTTCGTGCACGGATTGTCACCAACGACAGGATGCCCGTCGGGTTCGCCGTCAGGACGGCGGGCGCTCCACCGACCCGATTGCCCGGCGCGATAGCGATTGAAATGGAGTTCTCGTTGAGGGTCAGGGGGCCGACGAGAGGAGCAAAATTCTTTCCCCGATGGCGCCGACTCCACGCCGAGGGATACCGGGCGTCGGCATTGTCGCCGTTGGATTGCTTGACCAAAAGAGGGCCGGTGAGCCGCCGAATCCCGGTGTGGTAGAGTTGATCGGCGAGGTCTGAGAGCATCGCGCCCGCCCGCCCTTCTCGCTCAAACGTCGGATCGCCATTCAACTCCAGGGCCCAGGTTCCTTTCCATGCTCCGGAGAGTGGATCCAGGGTCCCATCACCGATCACGCGGGTAATCTGTCGGCCGTTGGGGCCGACGATCGTCCGTCCGAAACCGGTCGTGAAAATCTTCACGATGGAGGCTGGGATTAGCGGTTTGGTTGGATTGATTCCCCAGAGAAACTGACCCCGCTCATCGGCGATTGCCACCCCCCATTGGCCCGGTGCCGCCCGGGCAGCGGATCGAAACCAATCGGCCAGAACCAACCGAAGGTCAGACGAATCCGGCCTGACGGCGGATGGTTGGATGACGCTGGGGGGATTGGCCACCAGCGCGGCAAGCAGAAGAACCAGAGTCACAAGCACACCTCAGTGAGCAGCTACTGTAGCAGAGTCTTCGCAATGGTCTGTAGCTGCATATTGCTTGTGCCCTCATAAATTGTGCCAATCTTGGCATCCCGGAAGAACTTCTCCACCGGGTATTCCCGGGAGTACCCAAATCCGCCGAACAACTCCACCGCCAAGGAGGTGACATGGTTCGCGACCTGGGAGCTAAAGAGCTTGGCCATGGCCGCTTCAGTCGCAAAGGGGTGCCCTGTGTCCTTCAGCCGAGCGGCGTTGTAAACCATGAGGCGGGCGGCTTCGATTTCGGTCGCGGCCTGGGCCACCTGAAACTGGATACCCTGGAATTCCGCGATGGTCTTTCCGAATTGCTTCCGTTCCTTGATGTACGCCAGTGCGGCGTCGAGGGCACCCTGAGCAATACCGACCATCTGGGCCCCGATGCCTATCCGGCCTTCGTTCAACGTCTCAATGGCGATCTTGTACCCCTTCCCAACCGGACCTAACACATTCGCATCGGGGACGTGGCATTGCTCAAGAATCAGTTCAGTGGTGCTCGAGGCTCGGATACCCAGCTTGCTTTCTTTCTTTCCAACAGCAAACCCTGCAAAGTCCCTCTCTACCAGGAACGCCGTGATGCCCTTGTACCCCTTGGAAAAATCAGTATTGGCAAAAACGATAAAGAAGCCTGCCTCGGCTCCATTGGTGATCCAGAACTTCCGGCCGGTGAGTTCCCAATGGTCCCCCACCCGGATGGCCTTGCAGGTCAAGGCAAACGCATCGCTTCCGCTGTCGGGTTCCGAAAGCGCAAACGCGCCCAAGAGTTCTGACGATAGGCGAGGGAAGTATCGTTGTTTCTGCTCGCCGGTTCCCCAGCGGAGCAGCGCGTTATTCACCAGGGTATTGTGCACATCGACATAGATCGCGGCGGAAGCGTCGACGCGCGCCAATTCTTCGATGGCCAGGGTGGCCATGCAGAAGGCCCCTCCTGCCCCTCCAAGCTCCTCGGGAACCTCGATTCCCATGAGTCCCATTTCGAAGAATTTGGTAATGATGGCGGGGTCGAACTGGGCGGCTTCGTCCATCCGGGAGACGTGAGGGCGCACCTCGGTCTCGGCGAAATCGCGGATCGCCTGCCGGAACATCTCCTCTTCTTCCGACAACGTGGTCAAGGCTGGTGCGCGTACCGCGAGGTCTTGCATTACTCAACTCCTTGGCATGGCGAGCTATAGGCCCTCATAATCGATGAATAGCGGTCGGTGTGCAAGTCCGAACACTGTCGTCATCTCCCATGACAACCCATCTCTCTGGGAGGACGTAATGAAGGGACGTCATAGTTTCATTCTGGGGGCCCCTCTCATCGTGGCGCTCTTGGTCCCACTCCGATCTCCCCCCGCGGAGGCACCCGCAAGAACAGGCAGTCTGGTGGGGCAGGTGACCAGCCTCACGCGCCAGCCGGTCGTTGGCGCCCGCGTGACCGTGCTCGGAACTGGCCAGCATACGGTTTCCGGAGCCAATGGCCGATACCAGATTGATTCCGTGCCGGAGGGGACTGTCCGCGTTCGGGCGGTGGCGCACGGATATGAGTCCAAGATCGTGCGTGTGAACGTGGTGCCCGGTAAGGTGACCACCGCCGATTTCAGGATGACGGCGACGCCGTTCGCTCTCGATGAGATGGTGGCCAACGCTCCCCAAGCTCGGCGGCAGAAGCTGAGTCAGGGAATGCTCAGCGCGAGCGCACCGGTTCGAGGTCGGCGCGGGTTCAACACCGAGGAATACGCGCATATCATCGATAACCGATGGCAGGCTCCAGGGCGCCGTCCCCTATCCACCTTCTCCATCGACGTCGACGCCGCGAGCTACACCAATATTCGGCGCTTCATTCGGGATAACCACCTTCCTCCAAAGGATGCGGTCCGGATCGAGGAAATGATCAACTATTTCCCCTTCGACTATCCTGAGCCGGTAGGGGGCGTGCCGTTTTCCGTAACCACGGAACTTGCCGACGCGCCGTGGAACTCCAGGCACAAGTTGGCCCTCATCGGATTACAGGGTCAGCGACTCCACTTGGAGGATCTGCCTCCCAACAACTTGGTGTTCCTGCTCGATGTATCGGGTTCGATGGGGAGCCCAAACAAGTTACCGCTCGTGAAGGCGGCGTTCAGACTGTTGGTCGACCAGCTACGCCCGGAAGATCGGGTTGCCATCGTCGTCTACGCGGGCGCGGCAGGATTGGTGCTCCCATCGACGTCGGGGAGCGAACGCGACCGAATTCTCGATGCGATTGAACGGCTGTCGGCGGGCGGGTCGACGGCTGGTGGTCAAGGCATTACCCTGGCGTACCAAGCGGCTCGGCAACACTTCGTTCCAGGTGGCAATAACCGGGTTATCCTGGCCACCGATGGGGATTTCAACGTCGGCGTGTCGAGTGAGGGCGATCTGATCAGGCTGATCGAACACGAACGAACTTCGGGGGTGTTTCTCACGGTCCTCGGATTTGGCACCGGAAACCTCAAGGATAGCAAGATGGAACAACTTGCGGACCACGGGAACGGACACTTCGCCTATGTCGACAACCTGCTCGAAGCCAAGAAGGTTCTTGTGAATGAGCTGGGGGCAACGCTCATGACCATTGCCAAGGATGTAAAGATTCAAGTCGAGTTCAATCCGACGCGCGTCGCTGCCTATCGGTTGATTGGCTACGAGAATCGACTCTTGGCCGATGAGGACTTCAACGACGATACGAAGGATGCGGGGGAACTGGGTGCGGGGCACGCAGTCACCGCACTGTATGAGATCGTGCCGGTGGGCCAACCGCTCGATGTCCCCATCGGGTCGGTGGACTCCTTGCGGTATCAGGATGTGTCGCGCACCAGTGCTCGGGAGTCGGATGATTGGTTCACCGTCGCCCTGAGGTACAAGGCTCCAACCGGGATCGTGAGTCAGAAGCTGGAACGCGTGGTCCGATCCTCGACGGCCTCACCCTCGGTGAACTTCCGGTTCGCCTCGGCGGTCGCGGGGGTGGGCATGGTGCTCCGGGATTCGGAGTTCAAGGGAACTGCCACCTTCGCACGCATGGCGACACGTGCACGCAGGGCGCGTGGGAAGGATCCCCACGGGTACCGGGCGGAGTTTGTCCAACTCGTTGAAGCGATGGATCTCATCGCCCGGGAGCAGGCGGTGGCCGCTCAGGGTGGGGAGATGCGCTGAGCGGGAGGGAGTCTACTCCAGCCCGGCAGATAACACCGATAGCGCGACCGGAACCCGGCCGAGTGGGGCAGACACTTGGGCTCCGCGAAGCCGGTGCCGGACGGCGGCGAGCATCTCTTTCGCGATGGTAACGCCTTCAGCGAGGGCGGTCTCCTTGCCGCCTTCGCTTGCCGTGCGCATCCGCTTGAGGACCTCGTTCGGGACGGTGATCCCCGGAACTTCGTTGGCCAGAAACTCGGCGTTCCGAAGGGAGACGAGCGGCCAGATACCTCCAATGATCGGGATCTGGTACGACTCGATCCGTTTGAGGAAACGATCAAGTTGATCAAGATCAAAGACTGGTTGGGTCACGGCAAACTCGGCGCCGGCCTCGACCTTCCAGGCAAATCGGCGCAACTCCTTTTCCAGATCGGTCGCAGCGGGGTTCACACCCACACCGATCACAAAGCGGGTCGGTTTGCCGATCGCGTTGTGACCTGGGTCGAGGCCATGGTTCAGGCGTGCGACCAAGTTGGTAAGGCCAATCGCATCGATATCGAAAACCGCAGTCGCTTCGGGGTAGGGTCCCATCTTCGGCGGGTCCCCGGTTACCAGAAGGAGATTTCTCAACCCTGCCGCCGACGCCCCCAAGAGGTCCGACAACATGCCGAGGAGGTTGCGGTCGCGGCAGGCGTAGTGGACCACCGTCTCCAGCCCCACCTCCCGTTCGATCATCACTCCGGAGAGGAGCGCCCCCATCCGGCTTTGGGCTCGGGGACCGTCGGGGATATTGACGGCATCGACCCCGGCTTCTTTCAATGCGCGTACTTGAGCATACATCGGCGCCGGATCGATCCCTTTGGGCGGCACGATCTCCACTGTCGTCACGAAGGCACCGGCTGCCAGTTTTGCCCCAAGGGCCGATCGCTCCGTCAGCGGAACTGGATCGACCCCTTTGATATCTGGGGGACTGACCGCTTGGGCTGGCCCTGACCGGGGCGTCACGCTTTGCACAAATCCAAGGATGGCGCGGATATGGGCTGGGGTCGTCCCGCAACATCCACCGACAAAGCGCGCTCCCGCCTCGACCATCCGTCGTGCGTAACTTGCCATATACTCGGGAGACGCCATGTAGATCTTGCGGTCACCGACCGGACGTGGCAGGCCGGCGTTGGGTTGGGCGATGACAGGAAGGGTGACGACATTGACCAACTTTTCCACCGCTTCGAGCACCCCCTGCGGGCCCACCGAACAGTTCACCCCGACCGCATCGACCTGCATCGCCGACAGCGCGGGGCCGAAACTTTCTGGTGCCGTTCCATAGATGGTCCGTCCGTCCGGCCCGATCGTCATCTGGGCGAGGATGGGCAGGTCCGTCAGAGACCGGACCGCAGCAACTGCGGCGCCCAACTCTTCAACGTCGCTGAATGTCTCGAGTATGATGCCGTTGACTCCACCCTCTAACAGCCCTTCCGCTTGCACCCGAAACGCGTCTTCCGCCTCGACCCGACTGGTTTCGCCGAAGGGTTCGATCCGGATACCGAGGGGGCCGATCGCGCCAACCACCGCCGCACGGTCATGGGCGGCTTCGCAGGCGACCCTCGCGGCTTCGCGGTTGAGCGTTTTGGTTTCGCTGGCAAGGCCGTAGTGGGCGAGTTTGAACGGATTGGCTCCAAACGTATTGGTCTCGAGGACTTCGGCTCCGGCTTGGAGGTACTCACGGTGAATATCCCGCAACAACTCGGGCTGCCGAATCGCGAGTTCATCGAAACAGATGTTGAGAAAAACCCCTCGATTGTACAGTTCGGTTCCCATCCCACCGTCGAACACATGCACCTTGCCATCGTCCAGTAACACGCGAAGGGGATTCATGCCGACGGGTCTCCGTTGGCGGAGGGTGGTGTGTAGCCCAGGTTCACGGCCAACCACCGTTCGACGGTAGGAATGGAGACGCCACAGCGCTGGGCATAGTCCTCAACCTGGTCTCTCCCGATCCGGCCGACGCCGAAGTAAGTGGCCTTGGGATGCCAAAAGTAGTATCCGCTCACCGAGGCCGTGGGTAGCATCGCGAATGATTCGGTGAGGGTGATGCCGGTTGAGGCGGTATCCCCTAAGAGGGAGAGCAGGGTTGTCTTGCCGGAGTGGTCGGGGCAGGCAGGGTATCCTGGCGCCGGGCGAATGCCCTGATAGGCTTCGCTCACCAGGTCACGGTTGTCGAAATCTTCATCGGGCGCATATCCCCACCATTCGCGCCGCACCCTCTCGTGGAGTCGTTCGGCGAGGGCTTCCGCAAGACGATCGGCGAGCGCACGGGCCAGGATCGCGTTGTAGTCGTCGTGTGCCTGTTCGAATCGTTGGATGACGGTGTCCAATCCGATCCCAGTCGTTGCCGAAAAGACACCGATCCAATCGGCCACTCCGGTCGATTTCGGCGCTACAAAGTCCGCCAGGGACAGGTTGGTGCGATCGTCTCGCTTGGTCATTTGCTGTCGCAGGGTGGGGATGGTTGCTCGGATCGCCTCGCGGGTTGGGTCGACGTAGAGTTCGATATCGTCATTGATGGTGTTGGCGGGGAAGAAAGCCACCACGCCCCGCGCGGTGAGCCACGACTCGTCGACGATCCGCGACAGGAGCGTCTGGGCGTCCTGAAAGAGATCTCGAGCTGCCGACCCGGTGGTTGGGTCGTCGAGGAGGGCAGGGTATGCCCCACGGAACTCCCACGCATGGAAAAACGGCGTCCAGTCGATCCGACTCACCAGTTCCTCTAGGGGATACCCGTCCAGAATGAGGGGCTCGGTGATCTTCGGAGTGGGAGGGGGGGATCCAGCCCAATTGAGTTGGAGGCGGTGAGCGCGCGCAGCCCTAATGGTGCCGAGGGTGCGTCCTTCGCTGGCAGACGCACGCCGCTGCCGGATCTCGTCGTATTCGGTCCGGAGGGCGGCAGCTGCGGCGGGGGCTTCGGCAGGATTCAGAAATCGGGAAACGACACCGACTGCCCGGGAAGCGTCCGGAACATGCACGGTCGGACCGGAATACCCAGGAGCGATCTTGACGGCGGTGTGGGTGCGGGAGGTGGTCGCGCCACCGATTAAGAGTGGCGTGGCGAATTGCTCCCGTTCCAGCTCCCGGGCGACATGGGTCATCTCTTCCAGTGATGGTGTGATCAAGCCGCTCAACCCGACGATGTCGACCTGGTGGCTGCGCGCCGCCTCAAGAATCTTCGCGGATGGTACCATGACCCCAAGGTCGATCACGTCGTAATTGTTACACTGGAGCACGACGCCGACGATATTTTTCCCGATGTCGTGGACGTCACCCTTAACGGTCGCCATGAGGATCCGCCCCTTGGTGTGGTGCGTGGTCTCTGAGCCTCCCTCCGCGACCTTAAGGGCTTCCAGGAATGGAATCAGATGGGCGACGGCCCGCTTCA
This sequence comes from Gemmatimonadota bacterium, assembly GCA_029262155.1. Lineage (GTDB taxonomy): Bacteria > Gemmatimonadota > Gemmatimonadetes > Gemmatimonadales > GWC2-71-9 > OFTM291. The sequence goes on along the minus strand of JAJCZW010000048.1, from coordinate 25,477 downwards.
TGACCCGGGCACTCTTGACGACCTGGGGAAGGAACATCTTCCCTGACCCAAAGAGGTCGCCCACCTTGTTCATCCCATCCATCAGCGGCCCCTCGATGATCTTGATCGGGTGCGACGCCCCCTGGCGGGCTTCCTCGGTATCGGCTTCGATCCATTCGGTGATACCCTCGACCAAGGCGTGGACGAGACGTTCGCCGACAGGTTGCTCGCGCCAGGAGAGGTCGGCGGTGCGGGTTGCCGCTCGACCGCGCACCTGATCGGCCACCTCCAGCAGCCGTTCGGTTGCGTCGGGCCTCCGGTTTAAGACGACATCCTCGACCCGTTCCCGGAGGGAGGTGGGAATGTCGTCGTAGATCGTAAGTTGGCCGGCATTCACGATCCCCATATCCATCCCGGCGGCAATTGCATGATAGAGAAAGACGCTGTGAATCGCTTCGCGAATGGCATCGTTCCCCCGAAAGGAGAAGGAAACGTTGCTCACCCCACCACTGATAAGGACTCCCGGACACGCCTCTTTGATACGGGGAATAGCCTCGAGGTACTCCTGAGCGTAGTTGTTGTGTTCTTCTATGCCGGTGGCAATGGCGAAGATGTTGGGGTCGATGACAATGTCATGCGGCTCGAAGCCAGCCTCCGCGATCAACAACCGATAGGCCCGTGTAGCGATGGCCACTTTGCGATCGGCGGTGTCCGCTTGACCCTGCTCGTCGAAGGCCATCACGATGACGGCCGCACCATAGGCCTGCGCCAACCGAGCTTCACGGAGGAATTCGTCTTCACCCTCTTTCAAAGAGATCGAGTTGACGAGCGGTTTCCCCTGCACGTTCTGGAGGCCCGCCTCAATCACTGGCCAGGACGACGAATCGATCACCAGAGGTACCCGCGCGATACTCGGCTCGGTGGCAACCAAGCGAAGGAAAGTGGTCATCGCCTCCGCGGAATCCAATAATCCTTCGTCCATGTTGATGTCGATCATCTGGGCCCCCGCGTCAACCTGCTGGCGGGCAACCTCCAGGGCATCCTCGTACCGGCCGTCCAGGATCAGTTTAGCAAATCGACGGGAGCCGGTCACATTGGTACGCTCGCCGATATTGAGAAAGAGCGAATCGGGGCCGACGGCCCGCGGCTCCAGGCCGGCAAATCGAGTCATCCCGCTGGCCGCCGGCACCTGCCGTGGGGAAATCTCTTTCACCGCATCGGCCATCGCTCGAATGTGCTCCGGCGTTGTCCCACAGCACCCTCCGATGATGTTGACCAACCCGGCCCGTGCAAACTCGGCGAGGACGGTGGCCATCGCCTCGGGTGTTTCCAGGTAGTCGCCGAACTCATCAGGCAACCCGGCGTTGGGGTGGGTGCTCACGCGCACCGGGGCGATTCGGGCCAGGTCTTGGACGTGGGGCCGAAGTGCGGCCGGACCAAGGGCACAGTTCAGCCCGACGGAGAAGGGTCGGGCGTGTGCCACCGAGATCCAAAACGCATCTGGCGTCTGCCCGCTTAACGTCCGGCCGCTGGCATCTGTTATGGTGCCGGAGATCATCACCGGGAGGGATATTCCGGTTTCATCCTGAACCTTCCGGATGGCGAAGAGGGCCGCTTTGGCGTTCAGGGTATCGAAAACGGTCTCCACGAGGAGGAGATCTGCGCCACCGGCGATAAGGGCACGGGTGGCGACCGCATAGGTGTCGGCCAATTCAGTGAACGTCACATTGCGGATCGCCGGATTTCCGACGTCGGGAGAGAGTGATGCGGTACGGTTGGTCGGCCCCAGGACGCCGGCAACGTAACGCGGGCGTGTCGGGTCAGCGGCTTCGGCTTCATCGGCGGCTGCCCGCGCGATTTGGGCGGAGTGGAAGTTGAGTTCTTCGACTAACGCCTCAAGCTCATAATCGGATTGGGAGGGGGCGCTGGCGTTGAAGGTGTTGGTTTCAAGGATGTCTGCGCCTGCGTCGAGGTACGCGGTATGGATCTGACGGATGATGGCTGGTTGCGTCAGACTCAAGAGATCGTTGTTCCCCCGAAGGTCGTGTTTCGCCTCACGGAACCGTGTGCCGCGATACCCCGCCTCGTCGAGTTGGTGGGCTTGGATCATAGTGCCCATCGCCCCATCCAAGATCAGGATACGGCGATCGGCCAGGGGACCAAGTGTCGCAATGCGATGCTTGCGTCGACGAGCAGGGTCCAGGGTCGGATCCGGGGCGGTAATGGTGTGGGCCATGGTGAGGCTCCAATACGAAGCCCCGGCCAAAACGGGCCAGGGCTGCGTTTTAGCGGATTTTTTTACGTGGCCGCAATCGCGCAAATCGCCACGAAATGGATTGTCCTACCCTCAAGACTAATAGATGATTGTGCGTCGGCAAGGGCTAGACGCCAAGACCGCTTGCAGCCTGCTGAACGCTGACGCCGAGGACTTCGACCAGTTTACGCCGACCGGTCTGCCCGTGCACAACTCGAATCGAGTCCCGGGAGACACCAAGACGTTGGGCGAGAAATCGGATCAGGGCATCATTCGCCGCCCCGTTGACCGGGGGTGCTGCCAGGCGAATTCGTATCGCGTCACCATGCACTCCGGTGCACTCGGTTCGTGACGCGCGAGGTTGGACATACACCGAGAGCCGAATACCCTCGGCGTGAGGCGTCAGCCAGCCGGTCACAACAGCCCGAGCAACAGCGCCCGGATGACGATCAATCCGAAGTACCCCACGAGTGGGCTCAAGTCGAACGGCCCGAAGGTGGGGAGTCGTCGTCGTATCGGCTCAAGAAACCAATCGGTCATCGGGTAGACGATCCGACCGACCCGACTGTAGCGCCCCACCCCAAACCACGACCCGAACACGCGGATGGCGAGAGCGAGGATGAGCAGATTTGTTGCTCCGCTGATAAGCAGGAACGCAATGGCCCGGGGGCCGGACGCCGCCATCGAGGCCGACCACGCGATGGTTCCAACGAGCCACTGAGTCCCGCTGATGAGGAGCACCCCAACGAGCAATGAGCCGCCGAGCAACCAGAGGGTGGCGTCTTGAGGATTCCGCCCAGACCGCACCAATCGGGACTCCATCGGTTTGAGCGCGGGGTCGCTCAACCGGCGGATGGCTTTGGCCCAAGGACTGAACGGTTGGAGATAGCCACGCCGGACAGCGTAGTGGGTACCCGCGATGAGAGATGCCGCACCGACTCCCATGGCGGCGACGGCCTTCACGATAAGCTCTACGATACTGGCAACGCCCCAGGCGCTCACAGGCTTCGTCCTTCCCAAACGGGGGTCTGTGCGAATGATAGTGGCTGGCGAGGCTGTTCCAGGAGTTCAGGGGCTGAGAGGATCGAATTCCCGCTCGAAGAGATACCAACGAGCGCCATTCCAGTAGCCGTCCCGGGTCAGGCGGAGCTTCCACCCGAGTGCCGAAAGGAGGGGCTCGGTCTGCAGAGTCGAGGTCCAGAACTCGGCGAGATGCGCCCCGTCAGCCTCGGCATGGGCTTGGAATGCAGTGAGCAGGCGAAGGGCGTGACCGCGACCACGTTCGGCCGGGACGACACCAATCTCCATCAGAGTTGCGACTCCCCCGCGCAGGGTGTAGCGCACGCCACCAATCCAATCCCCAATCTCATTGGCCAACGCCAGATGGCGCTGCTCGATGCTGAGGTCAACAAGACGGGTCGAAGGGTGGTTGTCGAGGAGTTCGCCAAGCCAAGCGGAGAATTCCTCGCCATCCTCAATCTCGTGAATTGTCAGGTTCCGTTCGGATCCGATCATGGGACCCACCTGGCCGCCGGTTTGTAAATCCCCCTGTAGTCGGGGGGAGGCTCTCATCGGGTCCGGCACTGCCGCGAGAGAGGCTGGAGGTTACCACAAGCAATCGCATCATTCATGCCACCTGTGAGCGGCCCACAGGCAGTGGTCTGTGCCGTGCCGGCCGCTTCTGCTTCAGAAACGCCGCTGGCGCTGGCGCAGTTCTCCAACCCTCTGTATCTGACGCAGACATCGCAAGTTACCGGCTGCGAATTCAGGGTACTCCAAGCCAGAAATGCGATGAAAGCGGTAATGATCGCTATGGTAAGAAGACGAGAACGTGTCATTCTGGCAGTGTCCTCCTGAGAGTACAGATCTTGTCTATGCCGACGCAGCCCTGAAGGCAGCCCACACCGCTGGAAGCGCTCCGACCAGCCATATGACAAGGGCGGCACCGATGGCTTGATTCCGCGGCAGCTTCCCGACCCGCATCAATCCGATCGTGATGACGATCGTCACCCAGAGGGTGAAGAGGTCCACCCTTCCGAACAGCCCCAAGACGGCGGGTGCCGTTGACTTAGGGTCGAGAAATCGACCGACGCCCAAGCTGACGCTGTAACGTGATGTGAGGCTCGCTTCGGACATCAGGAGGGCCTGGATCGCATTGGTAATGAACTCGACCATCCGCGGAAAGAAGGCGAAGACAGCGATCATGAAGCCCTTCTTGAAGTCGAGCTTCGCGCTGAACAGATTCCCGACCGCCCACACGACAAGTGAGAGAAGGAGACTCCCGATCGCGATGGTGAGTGCGACCAGGACGCCGGCAAACCTCTGGGTGACACCTCGGACCTGCTGCAACTGCTCCATTGTAAGATTCGAGTTGTCCTTCATGGCAGCTTGGGCGCCCGTAAGAAACTCGGCGTCGTAAATCGGGGCCATTGCGGCGGTGGTAGCGTAGTAGAGTACCGTGACACCAATGATCAGCACCAGAAAGGCGCCGCCAATTTTTGGAGTGATGGCGCGACGGTCGAAGAGGGTGCCGGGAGCAATGAAGACGTCTACAACATCCTCCCACCACGGACTGCCCGAGGCAACGGCTGTGTCTGTCATTTCTTCATCCTCTTGGAATGGGATCCTCTTGGAATGGGCTGGAATTGAGGCCGTGCGTTCCACGAGACGAGCGACGGTTGGCGAGAGTTTCAGATGTTACAGAGCGGGACGGTCGTCCACCTCCCCCCGCAGCCAGGTGAGGTACGCAGCATGCCCCCTCATCACGGGGAGCACGATGATCTCCGGGACCTCATACGAATGCAGGGTCTTGATCCGTTCCATCAGAGTGTCCGCAAGTTCGGGAACGGTCTTACAGTCACAGATCCACTCGTCACTCGATTCAACCGTTCCTTTCCACCGATAGATACTGCGAATCGGTCCGGTAATCTGCACGCACGCAGCGAGCCGTCCGTGTACGACGGCTGTCCCGATCTGTTCTGCTTCGGCGCACGATGCCGTTGTGGTCCGTACGATCGCGAGTTCCATGCGCCGATTAAGGCCGGGGTGGTAGCCCCGGGGTGGAATCGGGAGCCACCCCGTCGGGGATGGGGAGGACCGCAGTTCGCCAGCCGCTCGCAAAGGTCACGGTGAGGCGGTGGCCAAGGGTGTCTGGCACAACCGATCTCACACCGGGCAACGAGAGAGCATACTCGATCGACCCGGTGACCTGGCGAGCGTAGTCAGTTGGCCGGTCGCCGGCATAGGCCGCCCCCAGCGCGCGCCCGATGGCAATCGCTTGAGCCTGCTCGGCCCCGTACTGAGCTGCTTGGCTGGCTGGAACCAGCCCCGCTTGGTCGGTGACCGGAGCGTAGGCGTCGTAGGTTCGGCAACTTGCAAGGGCGGCGGTCAACGTGAACAGGAGCATCACACGGGGCATGAGATCCTCAGGGCCGTGGGGTCGAGCAACAAGGGAGCATGAAGTCACAGACAATATAGTCGAGGGCGTTATCTTCTTCGCCATGTTGTATACACGGTTTCGACTCTCGCGCGCCACCGTACTGGTCGGTCTACTGCTCGGTGCCTGCCGGTCCGGCGCGGGTACCGGCTCCTCCACCACCCTGCTCGTGTTCAACGCGGGATCGTTGGCCGGTCCCATGCGTGCGCTCCTCGACAGTTTCGTCGTTGAGCATGATGGGGTCGTGGGGGTGCAGGAGCATTCCGGAAGCTTGGAAGCCGCCCGAAAAATCTCTGACCTTGAGAAGATCCCCGATCTGCTGGCCGTAGCGGATGCGGCGGTCATTCCTGCGCTCTTGATGCCCGACTACGCCACCTGGCAGGTCACCTTTGCTCGTAATGCGCTGGTCCTCTTGCGCAGTGCCTCGGCGCCTCCGGGGTCAGGGCCATGGACTGAGATCTTGTTGCAACCAGGTCTCCGGATTGGGCGGGCGGATCCGGATCGCGATCCCAACGGGTATCGGGCAGTGATGGCCATGCAGCTGGCAGGAAAGGCCTCTCCCATTTCCGGTCTTACCGATCAACTACTCGCGGCTTCACCGCCCCGGTATATGCGGGAGAAGGGAGCCGATCTGCTCGCGTTGATTCAAACCGGAGACCTCGACTACGCTTGGTCCTATCGGTCACATGCTCTGATGACGGGGACGGACTACCTTCCCTTGCCTGATAGCATTGCCCTCGACGACCCAACGCTCAACCCATGGTACCAGCGGGCGCGGGTGTCGGTCCCGGGAGCCCAAGGTGAAAGGGTCGAGATTCGGGGAGCGGCGATCGTCTACGCGCTGACGATCCCGGACCACGCGGCCCACCCAGACCTCGCGGCCGACTTTGTCCGGTTTGTGCTCTCGCCGAAGGGACAGCACATTCTCACCACCTTTGGGTTTCTTGCGATGGACCATCCTGTGGCATCCGGGACACCCCCGGCGTCGCTTTTTCCTGACTGGAACCGGGTGACCTCAGATTCCTTTTCTCCTTCAACTGCCGGACGCTGACCATGAGTGGAACATCCAATACTCCGTCTCCCGTGAATGAACCGATCCTGAGTTATGCACCGGGGACTCCCGAACGCGTGGCACTCAAGGCGGAACTCGAACGACAGGCGGGTCAGGTCGTCGAGATCCCGGCGATCGTCGGCGGCAAGCCGATTCGGAGTGGCGACACCGGCGACGTGGTGATGCCTCACCGTCACGGTCATAAGATCGCTACGGTGCATCACACCGATACGGCGACGATTGCTGACGCCATTCGAGCCGCGAAGGAAGCCCAACGAGAGTGGGCCTCATGGCGATTCGAGGATCGGGCAGCGGTGTTTCTCCGAGCGGCGGATCTGCTGGCGGGCCGCTGGCGCCAAGTGGTGAATGCGGCCACCATGCTGGGCCAGAGCAAAACCGCTTTCCAGGCCGAAATCGATAGCGCGTGCGAGCTGATCGATTTTCTCAGGTATAATGTGCATTTCGCGGAGCGAGTCCTCGCAGAACAGCCCCACAGTGGGCCCGGCGCATGGAATCGACTGGATCATCGGCCGCTGGAAGGATTTGTCTACGCGATCACCCCATTCAACTTCACCGCCATCGGGGGCAACCTCTCGTCGGCGCCCGCTCTGATGGGGAACGCGGTTATCTGGAAGCCGGCGGCAACCGCGACACTCAGCAACTATTACGTGTATCAGATTTTTGAAGAAGCCGGACTCCCCCCGGGCGTCATCAACTTTGTTCATGGCGATTCTGCAGCGATCACGTCGCAGCTCCTTGATGATCGCGGGCTGGCCGGTATTCACTTCACCGGGTCGACCGCGGTGTTCCAACTGCTCTGGCGTGGTGTGGCAGATCGTCTCGATCGATACGCCGCCTATCCCCGTCTTGTCGGTGAGACGGGTGGCAAGGATTTCATCGTGGCCCATCCCAGCGCCGATGTTGATTCCTTGGCAGTGGCCATGGTACGTGGGGCGTTTGAATACCAGGGGCAGAAATGCAGTGCCGCGTCCCGAGCGTATGTGCCAGCCAGTCTGTGGCCGGCGGTCCGGGATCGAGTGGGTGCCATGCTCGCCGAGATCAAGATGGGCGATGTCGCGGATTTCCAGAATTTCCTTGGTGCCGTGATCGACCCACGCGCCTTCGAGAAGATCCGGGGTTACCTGATGCAGGCGAAGTCAGATCCGAGCGCGAAGGTGCTGTTTGGAGGGGGGACCGATGATGCAGAGGGGTATTTTGTGCAGCCCACGCTGTTGGAAGTGTCAGATCCGAGCTACCGGACCATGTGTGAAGAGATTTTTGGCCCGGTTCTGACGGTGTATCCCTATCCGGACGCCGCCTGGACCGACACCCTCCAGTTGGTCGATCGTACCAGTCCCTACGCCTTGACCGGTGCCGTCTTTGCCCGGGACCGCTCGGCGATTCGTGAGGCGACCGACACCCTCCGACATGCCGCCGGCAACTACTACATCAATGACAAGCCGACGGGTGCCGTGGTAGGTCAGCAGCCGTTCGGGGGTGGCCGGGCCTCCGGGACGAACGACAAAGCAGGTTCGATGCTCAACCTCCTCCGATGGGTCTCTCCACGAACGATCAAGGAGACCTACGACCCACCGCGGGTGTACGACTACCCGTTCATGTCAGAGGAATGACCCGTCTGGGTGTCATCGCCCTCACAGGCCTGCTCGTGGGTGGTGCACAGGGACCGGCAGGGTACACGGTTCGGGCCACAGTGTGTGGGGGGTACGCGGAGTCGGTGACGAGCGACCTTCAGTCGCAGATTGGATCCACCATCCGTCGGGAACGGATTGATCGCGTGGGCCTGATCGTTGTGGATGCCGAGCCGGACTCTGCCGGTCTTTCCATCGAAGCATGGTACGATTCCCTCGCGGTGTTTCGGGAAACTCCCGAGGGAAGAATGATTCCAGACACCGATGGGTTCTTGGACGGGCGGTTTCGAGGTCAACTCCATGTGAACGGGTCCTACCAGTCGATTGACCGTCCGTTTGTTCCCCCGGCAGTCGCGGAAGTCGTCGATCTTCAGGTGGTCCTGAATGATTTCTTTCCCCGACTCCCAACTCGACCTGTTGCCGCGGGAGCCCTCGTCTCCGAAGGCTCGTACCGATTCGAGCGGTTACAAGACTCGGCATCGTACCAGCGCTGGCGGTGGAGCCACTCCGTTCCCTGGCGGGTAGTCGCAGCAGATAGTCAGGTGGGTCGGACAGAACAGCACGTCCGTGAGACGGGGTCGATGGTGTGGGCACCGCAGACGGGCCCGGTAGATTGGCATCGGATGATTACGATTGAGGTGGCGATCGCGGGGGAAGGGGAGATTCCCCGGGTGCGGAGTGAGATGAAGCAGGAGATTGAGGTACGACGAGAAACGGTCTGCGAATCGTGATCACCCTTGTATCGCGATCCGCCCGACCGTTACCTTAGGTTAACCTCTTAGGGAGGTCCTGCCGATGTCGGATGCGTTTCGCACCTCCGACGAATTCGACGAACAAGCGCACCGGTTGTATAACCAGGGCCGTTATGACGAGGCCCTTGCGGTGTTGCGTGAAGGCCTGACGCTGTACCCCAATACCGTCGATCTGCATGTGGGGACGGCATATGCCTATCTCGCCCGAGAAGATATTGCGTGGGCGCGGGTGGCTTTTGAGCGGGCGTTGGTGTTCGACGCCGATCACGAGGACGCCCTCGCCGGGTTAGGGGAGGTCTTACTCCGATTGGGGCAGCGGGATAGGGCGCTCGAAGGGTTTGAACGTCTCCTGACGCTCGGCCTTCAAGACGATTGCGATTTGATGCTTCAGATCGGGCGGGCGCTCTTCCGGGAGAGTGAGTTGGTTGAGGCACACCGGTTCTTCGACCTCGCCGTCACTGCCCAGCCTGACTCTGCGGATGCAGCTGCCTGCCTCGGCTACACCTGTCACCGGCTCGGACGAGAGGGCGATGCGCTCTTCTGGGTCCGCCGTGCCCTTGAGCTTGAGCCCGATTACGCCGAAGCAAGAGTCTATCTCGCCAACGTCCTCTACGATCGTGGAGAAAACGAGGCGGCTCTCCTGCAGCTGGAGAAGACCGCTCCCGAGGATCACTTCGACGAACTCGCCCTCTGGCGGGTCATCGAACTCAAGAAAGCGATTTACCGTCTCCCAGAGGATGATCCTGAGTTGATTCCGTGGCTCGCCCGGTTGGACTCACTCCGCGGCACTCCGGATGCGGTCGATGCCCTGTTAGCTGAGGTGGAAGGTAAGATGGGCGGTGGGACGGTGAAGGATCCGACCCAACTGGAGTTGTTTGGGACCCTGTTAGCTGAGTTGCAGGCGATGCACCGGAAACATGGGGGCGACGAAGAGCATGTGGTCGCAACCCTGCGAGGGCATCAGCTCCGGGGGAGCTGGGAGGACATTCTGTCGCAATTCAAAGCCCTTGAGCAGGGCTGGGTGCACGCCTCACTCAGCGAATTCATGCACGGCCTAGCCGCGAAAGGCCGAGCGGAAACGGGCATCGACATTCCGGTGACGGATGCCGAGGCTTTCATCCGGGGCAGTGCGGCCGCCGGCGTTCTCCGCATCATTCTATGACACCGGCGGGGCCAAAGTCCCCGCCAGGGATGATCCCCCGCTGGACCAACGGCGTTTCCCGCCATCAGTTGAGCAACGGGTGCGTCGTCCTCTCTCAACGACTTGAGCGCCCGGCGTCGGCGGTGGTCGTTCGTGTGCGCGCCGGGTTTTTCGACGAACCCGACGCCATCGCCGGGATTTCCCATGTGCTCGAGCACATGATCTTCAAGGGGACGCCGAGACGGCCCGGTCCGGGATCCATCGCGCGCGCAGTTCGCTCGGCCGGTGGGTATATCAACGCGGCCACCTCCTACGACTATACCAGCTACTACACCGTTCTCCCGGCCGAGGAGTGGCGAACCGGGGTCCAGGTCCTGACCGACGCGGTTCAGCATCCGATCCTTGCTGCCGAGGAGCTTCGTCGCGAACTCCTGGTGATTATCGAGGAAGCCAAGCGGAAACGGGATACTCCGGGGGCCGTGGCTGTCGAAGCGCTCTATGCCCTCTTGCACGACAGGCATCGCATTCGGCGTTGGCGTATTGGTCAGGAGGACGCGCTCGCCGCCTTCACCCAAGAACAGGTCGCAGCTTATCACGTCAGTCGGTACCATCCCGGACGCATGATTGTCTCGGTCGTCGGTCCGCACGACCCCGACCAGATGGCAGATGAAGCAGCCGCGCTCCTCACCGACTGGGCCCCTGGGAGCGTGACGATACCGAGCGGGCCGGTGGAGTCGGGTCTCCCGGTCAATCGGGTGAAAACGATTCGGGGAGACGTCATGCGGTCGACCGTGCTGGTCGGGTGGAGAACGGTGCCTCCGGAGCATGACGACCATAGCGCGTTGAGTATCGCCGCGGCGGTGCTGGCCCGAGGACGGGGAAGTTGGTTTGGGAGAACGTTGCGCGATACTGGGCTGGCGACCAGCCTCGAGGCGCACCAATATGCCCCTACCGAACTCGGGGTTTTCCTGCTCGGTGCCCAGTGCGATCCCGAAACGATTGACCGAGGGGTCGACCTGATGCGAGGTGAAGTGAATGCGCTGAGTTACTCCGGACCCACGGACCAGGACGTCCATCGGGTGCGCACATTGCTGCAGGTGCAATGGGCCAGCCAGCTCGATACGGTGGAGGGGAGAGCCCATGCATTGGCCAGTGCCGAGTCGCGCGGTGGAGTCGCCACGCTGGAGGAGGAATTCGAGCGCCTCCTCACGGTAGACTCGGACACGGTGCGTCAAGCTTCTGCGCGGTGGCTTCAGGAGGAAACGGCTTCGGCGGTTCTCTATCACCCGGAAGATCGTGGCGACGACCTATCGGTGGATGCGCTTCACCGCACGGTACACTCTACCCGGACGGAGCGACCATCGCTCCCGATGCCGGAGTGGTCTGGTCTCGCGACGGTACCGAGCAGGAGAACCAACGCGGTCTCCCATGCCCGACTCCCAGGGGTCGATCTCCTCGCAACGCAGATGCCCCACCTCCATATCAGCACCGTCGCGATCCATCAGCGTCGTTGGCAGTTCGATGAGGAGGGGCAAGAGGGGCTCGGGGTGCTGGCCGTCCGCACGGCCATCCGCGGTGCCGGCCGATTCGATGCTCCCGACTTGGCCCAGGCCTTCGAATCCCAGGGCGGTGTCGTCTTGCCCTCCATAGGGCCCGATTCGTTTGGGTTCAGTTCCACGGTCTTGGGCGATCGCGTGGCCACCGCGGCCCGACTGCTTCGCATGGTTTGGGAAGAAGCCCGGGGTGACGACGAGCAGGTGGCGCGCGAGGTGAGCGTCTTAGCGGCCGACGCCGCCCGGGCGACGGATGATATGTATCGCTACCCCATCCAACTTGCGATGAGCAAACGATTCGCAGGACATGGATACGGACGACCGTTGCTCGGGACCCCCGAGTCGGTCGCTGACCTGACCGGTCAACAGGTCCGACACTGGTATGCGACTGCCAAACGGGGTCGCCCGGTGGTTGTGGTGGTTGGGAATCACGATCCCGAACAGATGGTGGCGTTGCTCGCAGGTATTTTCGACGGAATTGGCAGGGATACACCCGAGCCACAGACCGAATCGCCCACGCCGTCTCCTGGCCTGCAAGTGATAGAACGCGAGCGCGCCCAAACGGCCATCGGCATGTTGTTTCCCGGGCCGAGTCGGCTGTCAGAGGAGCGGTATGTGGCGGATGTGTGGGCCGCGCTTTCCGGAGGGCTCGGCGGCCGTCTCTTTACCGCTCTCCGCGATCGCCGCTCCTTGGCGTACACTGTGGCTGCCGCGCCATGGACCCGAGCGGGTGTGGGTGGATTGCTGACCTACATCGCCACCAGCCCCGAGCGCGAAGAGGAGGCTCGGCAGGCGATGTTGGACGAACTGGCTCGCCTTCAGACCGACCCACCGACCCGCACTGAAGTGGAAGCATCGGCCCGATACGTTAGCGGACAAGAGGTTGTTGGTCGGCAGACCCCACAGGCCGTGGCGGCGGAACTCCTCGAAGCCTGGCTCATCGGGAGCGGGTTGGATGAAGTGGGGCAGGGACCGAGTGTCCTTGCAAGGGTAACACCAGCCGATATTCTGCTATTGGCAGAACGATACTTCGATCCCGCGGGGCGCACCGAAGGAGTGATCCGCGGTCGGGTGTCCTGAATCACTACGATCCCTCTCGACTGGATATACCTTTAGGCCGCACAGCAGACGTGGCCAGATTTGAGAGGGTCCGTGGTAGACACTGACGGTCGATCGGATACGGCTGAAACCACCCGGCCGAGCAGGTCTTGGGCGGCAGCCGACATGGTGAGTGCGCTCCGGTTCCCCCTGGCCTTGGCATTCGTCTTGGTTGGAAACGGATCGTGGCGGCTCGTTATCCTGGCTGCGGCAGCGGCGAGTGATCTCTTCGATGGGTGGTTGGCCAGACGATTTGGTGGGTCACGGCTGGGCACGTTCATCGATCCAGTAGCTGATAAGCTGTTCATGGCGACTGCATTCGGGGTGGTCGTCCTGCAGGGTGGATTGGGTGTGTTCGAAGTACTGGCGGTCTTGCTACGGGATCTGGTAGCGACTGTGGCCTTTGTGGCTACCTGGGTGTTCCATCGCCCCTCGGCGATTCCGGCCCGGCTCGGTGGCAAGATGGTGACCGTCGGGCAGCTCTTGACCCTGCTGGCGTTCTTGGTGGAGTCGTCCTTGGTGCAGCCGATGGCGTGGGCCACGGGAGGGATTGGGATCTATGCGATCGGTGATTACGTGCGGGTTGCGCGTGCAACAAAGCGCAGGGTCGGCACCTAGTACTTAATGGTGGAGATGGCATGAGCGAACATACCCGATCGGTCACATTGGAATGGACCGGAGACCTACGCTTTAGCGGGGGTCCGCCTGATGGGCCGGCAACCGTCGTTGATGGTGATCTGGGCACCGGACCAGCGCCCATGCATCAACTGCTGGTGGCCCTTGCCGGATGTATGGGGGCCGATATCGTTAGCATACTCCCCAAGATGCAGGTTGCGCTTGCGACCTGTTCCATCACGGCGACTGGTGAGCGTCGCGCCGAACCGCCACAGCGGTACGTGTCGCTCCATCTCGATGTCCGTCTCGCTGGTGAGGGGCTCGATCTGGGGAAGGCCCGGCGGGCGATCGACCTGTCCCTGGAGAAGTATTGTTCGGTACGCCACTCACTCGACCCGGCGATTCCTGTGACGTACGACCTGGAACTGCCATGACGGCGAGGACGTCCCCGAGTTTCCAGGATCTCATCCTCCGCCTCCAACGATATTGGGCGGATCAAGGATGCGTTCTCCTGCAACCGTACGACCTCGAGGTTGGTGCAGGGACTTTCCATCCCGCGACGACCCTCCGAGCACTCGGGCCAGAGCCCTGGAAGGCGGCCTTCGTCCAACCGTCGCGCCGACCGACTGATGGGCGCTATGGGGAAAACCCCAACCGTCTCCAGCATTACTATCAGTTCCAGGTCATCCTTAAGCCATCGCCCGACGACATTCAAGATCAATACCTCGGCAGCTTGCAGGTGCTCGGAATCGATGCTGCGCGACATGACCTGCGGTTCGTGGAGGACGATTGGGAGAGTCCGACGCTGGGTGCCTGGGGATTAGGATGGGAGGTGTGGTGCGATGGGATGGAGGTGTCTCAGTTTACCTACTTCCAACAGGTTGGCGGCATCGACTGCCGGCCGGTTTCAGGTGAACTCACCTACGGACTCGAACGCTTGGCGATGTATGTCCAGGGGGTCGAAAATGTTTTTGACCTTGACTGGAATGGACAGGGAGTGTCCTACGGCGACGTCTTTCTTCAGTCCGAGCGGGAGTTCTCGGCCTACAATTTCGAAATAGCCGACACCGACGCCTTGCATCGTCAGTTCATCGATGCGGAAAAGGCGTGTGGCCGAGTGCTCGAGCGGGGCCTGGCGTTACCAGCCTACGATCATTGCCTCAAGGCAAGTCATCTCTTCAACCTGCTTGATGCCCGGGGTGCCATTAGCGTGACCGAGCGTCAGGCTTTCATTGGACGCGTGCGGGCTCTCGCCAAAGCATGCTGTGAAGCATGGCTCGCCTCTCGAGCGGACGGTGCCGTCCATGGCTGATCTGCTGCTCGAACTCTGTTCAGAAGAGATCCCCGCCCGGATGCAGGCCACCGGTCGGGCAGCCCTTGCCGATGGAGTGTGCTCGCTCTTGTCCGGCGCCGGTCTCGCATGGGATGCAAACTCCGTGAGGACCTATGCAACTCCTCGACGCATCGCAGTCGTCGTCGAAGGCATTCCGAGTCGACAGGACGATCGGGCGATCGAACGCCGGGGTCCCAGGGTCGACGCCCCTGCAGGAGCCCAAGAGGGGTTCCGACGCGGCCTCGAAGGGACGATCCACACAATCGAAACCCAAGACGACAAGAAGGGTGCTATTCTGGTGGCCCGGATTGAGGAGCCTGGTCGACCAACCACCGATCTCCTTCAAGACGGTCTCCCCGGTCTCCTGTTGAACTTTCCCTGGCCCAAGTCGATGCGCTGGGGCGATGGGGAGCCAGACGTCCGGTGGGTCCGTCCCCTCCAGCATATCGTTTGTCTATTCGATGGATCCGTTGTGCCCTTTCAGTTTGGATCAGTTGTCAGTGGTTCGACAACGGTGGGACACCGATTCCTCTCCCCTGCGGCGATCGAGTTGACCGATGTGACGACGTATCTGCCACGACTCGAGTCGGCGTATGTGATGGCGGATGTCGCGGGTCGGAGGGCGCGCATCGAGGAGCAAACCCATGCCCTCGCCGATGCGGAGGGGCTCGTCGTAGCAGATGATCCCCGGTTGCTGGACGAAGTCACCGGACTCGTCGAATGGCCGGTATCGCTTCTAGGCACCATCGATGCGGGATTCATGGATGTCCCCGAGGAAGTGCTCACGACGACGATGCGCCAGCACCAGAAGTACCTCACTCTCCGGACAAAAGAGGGCCGACTCGCCCCGCGGTTCATTGTGGTCTCCAACCTTGAGGCCGATGACCAAGGCGAGGCGATTCGGGCTGGGAACGAGCGGGTGCTTCGGGCGAGGCTTTGGGATGCCCGATACTTCTGGACGACCGATCAAGCCGTCGCCCTTGAGGAACGCTTGCCCGCCCTCGGCCGGATGACGTTTCATGCCGATCTCGGATCGATTGGGGAGCGCGTCGGCCGGCTGGAGAAATTGGCTGGAGATCTTGCTGCGTTGGTTCCTGGGGCGGACCCCGAGCGGGCGCGTCGGGCGGGGCGCCTGGCCAAGGCTGATCTGGTAAGCGGCATGGTGGGGGAATTTCCGGAGCTGCAGGGAGTAATGGGATCGTACTACGCTCGAGCCCAGGGGGAGGCTACCGAGGTGGCGGCGGCTATCGCCGATCAATACTCGCCGCGGGGTCCCAATGATCGCTGTCCCACAGCACCCGATTCGATTGTCCTTGCCCTCGCGGAACGCGCCGATCTGCTCGTCGGATTCTTTGCGAGGAATATCAAGCCGACCGGATCAAAAGATCCCTTTGCGCTTCGTCGGGCTGCGCTTGGTCTCATCCGTTTGATCCTGGAGAACGATTTCCGACTGTCACTCCGTCATCTCTTTCGTTCCACGCACGCGCACTACAGTGACCGGCTCGACCAGGGACAGATCGATCGTGTCGTCGAGGACCTGCTCGGGTTCATTGCCGAGCGACTTAAAGTGCACCTGCGAACCTCCGGTACCCGACACGATCTCATTGAAGCGGTCTTTGCGACCAACGATGACGACGACCTGGTACGACTCCTCCAGCGGGTTCAAGCTCTTGGAGCCTTCTTGGATGGGGCCGAGGGGCAAAACCTTGTCGCCGGAGTGCGCCGGGCCGCGAATATTGTCGCCATTGAAGAAAAAAGAGACCGCGTGGTGTACGACGAGGCGGTAGATCCGGCATTGCTCAAGGAAGAGTCGGAGCGCGAACTCCACGGTGCCCTTGAAGCCGTCGAGGTCGAGCTTGTCGCGGCGATTGAATGTGAGGAGTTTGGCCAGGCAATGACCGTACTCGCATCCCTCCGCTCTCCGGTGGATCGCTTCTTCGATGCCGTACTGGTGAACGATCCCGATCCCGCTCTTCGGATCAACCGGCTTCGTCTGTTGGCTCGGATCGGTGGCGCCTTTCGGCACATTGCCAACATCGCTTCCCTCGCCGAGTAGTGCCCAAACGCACCAAGGGCCACCCCAACCAGGTCGGGGTGGCCCATCAATCAATCGTCTGTCGGTGGCCTAGCTCTCGGGCGCGCCGACTGTTTCAGGGTGCCGCGCGACGACAGGCCGGCAAAACCGGTCACCCAAAACACGGACGTCGGTGAGCGCTTCGGGGGAGAGGTCGGTGTAGCGCTCTCCCAGGTACTGCATCGTATCGTCCATCCACTCCTTCTGGTGTACCCCATCGGCGTCCAACACGCCGCACCGGAGGATATGGCTGAACAACTCGTCTCGGGCTTGGTCAAACGACGGCCCGTGGGCCGCCTTGGTGCCGGACTTCTCCTTACTGGGTTGACCTGACATGCACCTTCCTTGGTATGGCAGATTGGCGGTTCTCGTGTCTAGCGCATGAATATAGGCGATTCGCACCTTTTCGTGCAAACTCGGGTTCCAGTTCAGCCGGTAGCGGCCCCAGTGTAAATTGCGCCCGATGGATGCCGAAGACGAGGTCTACGGGGAGGAGAGAGCGCTGGCGCTCCGGGAGATGCTGCGGGCACTCGCAGCCAGGATCCTCCTGTTGGACCAGACCGATGCCCTACTGGAGGCCCCAGCTGACCTGCTGCAGCAGCTGGGGACCATCCGTTCAGAGTTGTTCCATTACGAAGTTCGTTGTACATACGACACGCCCGAAATCGCGGAGCATCGAAAACTCGTGCGCGACGCAGACGACGGGTGGAGCCCGGACGACGACCCTACGGAGGATGGTGAACCATGGCAACTGCAGGACCCCAACTAAAACGTTTCTACCTGCTGCTAGGTGGTGTAGCCGTAATCGGCATCGGTGCTTTATGGTGGGCCGTACGCGGATCTGCTCCCAAGAGCATCCCGGCGAATGTTGTGGTGACCGCTGCGGATACCGTTGGGTTTCGAGGGTACGTCCTCGGGTCGGATTCCGCGGCGATCGAGATCACGGAGTACGGCGACTATCAATGTCCGGCCTGCGAACAGTTTGAGCAAATGCAGTTTCCCACAGTGAGGGCCCAGTTGATTGAGACCGGGCGGGTCCGATGGCGCTATCGGGATTTTCCGCTCGATAACATCCATGAATGGGCCCGCCTTGCCGCCCACGCCACCGCCTGTGCCGACGACCAAGGGCAGTATTGGCCGATGCATGAGGTGATCTTCCGGCGCCATGCCGAGTGGGCGTATGACCCGAAGGGAGGGTCCCGGTTCCAAGGGTATGCCGATGGGCTCGGCCTCGATATGGCGGCCTATAGCGAATGCATGAATAGTGTGAAATTCGCCGGTCGGATTCAGGCGAGCGTCGATGAAGGCTTCTTGGTTGGTGTTAACTCAACCCCGACGCTACTCATCGGAGGGCGGCTCTACAATGCCATCGGCTCCGACCAAATCAAAGCGTTGGTCGACTCGCTTGCAGGGGCATCGCAGCCGTGAAAGCCCGTATGGGCTTGGCAGTTGTCGGCCTGATCGGCGTCTTGGTCTCGATCTACCTCTATCTCTATAAGCTCGGCGTGCTCGGCGCGATCGCGTGCGGAACCGGCGGGTGTGAGACGGTCCAACTCAGTCCCTACAGTCGGTTTCTCGGGATCGAGGTCCCCTTGATTGGGCTGCTCGGGTATCTGGCGGTAACGATCGTGGCGATGTTTGGACTCCAGCCGCAGTGGCAAGAGGCCCGGTGGCCGACCACGCTGCTCCGGATCATGACCGGCGGTGGGGTCGTATTCACCCTGTACCTTACCTATCTCGAACTCTTTGTGATTCACGCGATTTGTCGTTGGTGTGTCGGTTCCGCGATCATCATTACAACCCTTTTCGTCCTGTCCTTGCTCGACCGACGACCTGTTCGGACGGGATGAGCGAACCACAGCCAAAAGCTCCCGCTCGAGGTAAGGCCCTGGCCGCACTGGCAGTCGGGGCACTCGGTGTGGTGTATGGGGACATCGGGACCAGCCCGCTGTACGCCCTCCGCGAGGCCTTTGACGGGCAGCACGGGGTACCGGTCACGCCGGAAAATGTACTCGGGATTTTGTCGCTGATCTTCTGGTCGATCAATTTTCTGATCTCATTCAAGTACGTCATGCACATGATGCGGGCTGACAACCAGGGTGAGGGCGGTATTCTGGCTCTGATGGCGCTGCTGTCTGCCCCTGAGCATCAGAACCGAAGGCGGATGTACCTGCTCCTGTTCGGGCTCTTCGGGGCCAGCCTGCTCTACGGCGATGGCGTCATTACACCGGCGATCTCCGTCCTCGGGGCTATGGAAGGGCTCGCCATTGCCGCGCCCGGGTTGGGAGACTGGGTTGTCTGGATCAGTCTCGTCATCATTGTCGGATTGTTTGCGGTGCAGCGAAAGGGAACCGGGCTCGTCGGCGCACTCTTCGGACCGGTGACCACGGTGTGGTTTCTCTCCATCGCGGCGCTTGGCATTGTGAGTATTTGGCAAGAGCCCGCCATCCTCGCCGCCCTCTCCCCGACCCACGCGGCGGCCTTTTTTGTTCGAAATGGATTCACCGGATTTCTGGTGCTGTCGGCGGTGGTGCTGGTGGTCACCGGCGGTGAGGCTCTCTACGCCGATATGGGGCATTTCGGGAAGCGGCCGATTCGGGTGGCATGGTTCGCAGTGGTGCTTCCGTCCCTGCTCCTCAACTATTTCGGGCAAGGGGCGTTGCTCCTTCGCGACCCTGAGGCGGTGCACAACGCCTTCTATAACTTGGTCCCGGGATGGGCACTCTACCCCATGATCGTCATCGCCACCGGCGCAGCGATTACGGCGTCACAGGCGTTGATTAGCGGTGCGTTCTCGCTGACGCAACAGGCGGTTCAACTCGGTTTCTGTCCTCGGGTGACGATTGTCCATACCTCCCGGTCGGAAGCCGGTCAGATCTACGTCCCCGAGGTCAATTGGCTTCTCATGCTGGCCTGCGTTGGGCTCGTGCTCACCTTCCGGAGTTCCACGAACCTGGCAGCGACCTATGGCGTGGCGATCACCGGGACGATGGCTACGACGTCGTTGCTCTTTATGGTGGTTGCCCGCACCCGATGGCGTTGGGCACTGTGGAAGGTGCTGAGTCTCGGTGGACTGTTCCTTACGGTCGATCTTGCATTCGCCTTTGCGAATCTGGAAAAGATTCCGAGTGGCGGGTGGATCCCGCTCGCGATTGCCGGCGTGGTCTACATCCTGATGAGTACTTGGAAACGGGGCCGGACCCTTCTGTTCGACTACACCCGAGAGAACTCCATGGGGCTCCAGGCGTTCATCGACGATGTCGGGTTGAACCAACCGCCCCGAGTGCCGGGAATCGCCGTCTTCATGACCAGCGATCCGACGGTCGCACCCTCGGTGCTCCTCCACCACCTCAAACACAACAAAGTGCTCCACGAAAAGATGGTCCTGATGTCGGTCAAGACCGAAAACATTCCGACAGTATCTTCCGAGGACCGCGTGACCTTTACCCGATTCGGAGAGGGGTTCTCCCAGGTCATTGCCCGATATGGGTTCATGGAAACCCCTAATGTGCCGGCGGTTCTCTTGCAGCTCGAGCAGTTGGGGATCACCAAGAGTATGATGCGGACGACGTTCTATCTGGGACGGGAAACCCTCCTCCCAACCGGGAAGACGAGATTCGCCGGGTGGCGGAAACGGCTTTTCATTCTGATGACCCGCAATGCACGGTCCGCCACCGCGTTCTTCGGACTCCCACCGAATCGCGTAGTCGAACTCGGAGCCCAGGTGCAGTTGTAAAGGGGGCTTATTCCTCCCCGTACATCTCTTTCAACCGACTGACGACCGCAGGGTCCGCCAGAGTGGTGGTGTCGCCGAGTGTGCGTCCCTCCGCGATATCTTTCAGCAACCGACGCATGATCTTTCCACTGCGGGTCTTGGGCAGGTCACCGCAAAAGAAGATGTCCTCCGGTTTCGCGATGGCTCCGATTTTCCCGACCACATGATCGCGAAGGTCATCCCGGAGCGACGGCGATGCGGTCTGTCCTTCCTTCAGGATGACAAACGCTGCGATGGCCTGGCCCTTCAGGTCGTGGGCCTTCCCAACGACCGCCGCCTCGGCCACGGATGGGTGGTCGACCAGGGCACTCTCGACCTCCATCGATCCAATCCGGTGTCCAGCCACATTCATCACATCGTCGACCCGTCCCAGAATCCACCAGTACCCATCTTCATCCAGTTTGGCGCCATCGCCCGCGAAGTAGCGGCCCGGGAAACGGCTCCAGTAAGTCTCCTGATAGCGTTGGTCGTCTCCCCAGATAGTGCGAAGCATCCCGGGCCAGGGAGAGGTGATTGTCAAGAATCCGCCGCCACCGGCCATGGGACGGCCCTGGGCATCGACCAACTCCGCTTCGATACCGGGGAACGGTTTCGTCGCGGAACCCGGTTTGGTTGTCGTGACTCCCGGGAGTGGGGTGATCATGATCCCTCCAGTCTCGGTTTGCCACCAGGTGTCCACAATGGGACATCGTTCCTTGCCGATTTGCTCGTGATACCAGATCCAAGCCTCGGGGTTAATCGGCTCGCCCACGGTGCCCAGGAGACGAAGGGTGGAGAGGTCGTGTTTGGCAGGGTAGCTGGGTCCCCACTTCATGAAGGCGCGGATGGCTGTCGGTGCGGTATAGAAGACGGTGACGCCGTGGGTGGCCACCATCGACCAGAACCGATCGCGGTCGGGCCAATCAGGTGCACCTTCGTACATTACGATCGTCGCGCCGTGGGCCAAGGGTCCGTAGACCACGTAACTGTGTCCGGTGACCCAGCCGACGTCGGCGGTGCACCAGAACACATCTTCGTCCTTGAGGTCGAACACATACTTGGTGGTGGCGGTGGTATGGGTGAGGTAGCCACCGGTGGTATGGACGATCCCTTTGGGTGCGCCGGTCGTGCCACTCGTGTAGAGGATGAAGAGGATGTCCTCGGCTTCCATCGGTTCAGGGGGACAGTCGGCAGAGGCATGCTCCAAGAGACGATGCCACCAATGGTCCCGGCCCTCCGTCATCGACGCGAAGGTCTCGCTGGCCCCACCTTCACCGCCACCGACCCGGCGTACTACGATCACATCCCTGATCGAAGGGCAGCCCACGACCGCCTCGTCCGCAAACCGCTTCAGGGGGACCACCTGGCCTCGACGATATCCTCCGTCTGCAGTGATCAGCGCGACGGCTTCCGCGTCGTTGATGCGGTCCCGCAACGACTCGGCGGAAAAGCCTCCGAAGACCACAGAATGGATCGCTCCGATCCGGGCACAGGCCAGCATGGCGATGGCCGCTTCAGGGATCATCGGTAGGTAGATGGCGACGCGATCGCCTTTCGTCACTCCGAGGGTCTTGAGCGCGTTGGCGGCGCGACCGACTTCGCGGGCCAGGTCCCAATAGGTGTACACCCGTCGATCAACGGGCTCGCCATCCCACATGATAGCAGCTTTTTGTCGTCTGGGTCCGTGCAGGAGACGGACGAGGCAGTTGGCCGCCACGATGAGCTGGCCGCCGTCAAACCACCGGGCGTGGGGGAGGGTCCAGTTGAGAACCTCCTTCCACGGGGTGATCCAATCGAGCGCGCGAGCTTGGTCGGCCCAAAAGGCGAGCCTGTCGGTGCTGGCGGCAGCGTACAGATCGGCCGCCCCGAGTGCTGCCTCCTGAAAGGATGCGTCGGGTGAGAAGCTGCGCTGCTCGGTCAGGAGGGTGTCAATCTGATCGGTCATGGGCCTGGGGGTGTGAGGGAAGTGGGATTCGTGAAGCGTGTCCACCGCTGCTAACCTCTACTTGCGGGATGCCCTCGGCGCAACCCCACCCTGGGCCTCGCAGATCTCCGGAGCCTTCGGCGGAGTGCGATGACAAAGGTTGCATGCGGGTCCATGAGCGAAATGCTAAATGATGATTCGAAAAGGAGTTGGCGGATTTGGCATTGGTTTCGCAATTCAACGGGTGCGGGCACAGAGCCCGAGAGGTATCACAATTGACTCGCCCGATAAGAGCACACCCGGAGTGATCCGGGGTCGCAAATCCAGAGGTCTCAGAGGGGGCACACCTGTTCCCCTCACGAGATGGCTCGGCTGCCGAAGGTGGGCCCAGCAGGAGGATCCCCCTTTTTTGTCGGGCGTGGGAGGCTGACATGGCGACCACGCACCCTAGCGAAGCAACCTTCTCCGCTCCAGAGACGCTTGGTCTCGAAACCCGGGCGACCTTCCGTCGTGAAGTGATCGACCGGATCGACACCCTTCCCGAAGGGGCCGGGCGTCTCATTCTCGACCTCACCGATACTGTCAACGTCGATTCAGCGGGGCTCGGAGCCCTCATGCTGGTGCAACGGCATGCGGCCGATCGCCGGAATACGATCGTGCTGTTGGGCGTCAGCGACGAACTTCGGTTCTTACTCACGCTGACGAAACTGGACGAACTCTTCGAGTTTAAGGGGACGTGATTTCCCGGAACTGGCGGGGAGGTCACTGTGGCGCCGACTGCTACCGGAGTGACCTGCATCGCGTGGCACCCAACTCTGCTCAGTTGATCTTTGTCAGACGCACACCCCGGAAGAGGTGAGCGCGGGAAGCAATGCTGAAGATTGCTCCATGGGCCAATCCCAAGACCGACAATCCGGCAACCGTGATGCCGCAAAAGAATTTCTCCAGTCCAGAGCGGGCGGCGCATATCGCCTATCTCAAGAGCATTGCCAAGTAGGATGATCCGGCTTCTGGCCCGGTGCTGACCGACCGGTATTGTCGAAGGTGTCTGGCCAGTGTCCGCGTCGAAGGGGTGAAATGATCGAGCCGGAACCGCGAGGAGTTCTTTGGACGCGGCGACGACATATATTGTGCCGGTGATCTCCACCGACTCCGCTCCCCTGCTACAGGCCCACGACCTCCACCATCGCTACGGGGGGCGGTCGATTTTGGCGGGACTCCATCTCACTGCCGAACCCGGCCAGTGTCACGTCATTCTGGGTCACAACGGTGTCGGTAAAACCACGCTGCTCCGGATTCTGGCCGGCCTGGTTCGGCCCCGTCGTGGCGCGGTCTCCCTCTCCGGAACCCCCATTCGGTCCGATCCGGCGATTCGGGAGCGCATCGGCATGGTGGGTCATCAAACCCAACTCTACGGCGACCTGACGGTCCGAGAAAACCTTGACCTCGCGGCCGATCTTTTCGGATGCCCCCGCACACTCATCGATGCCATGGTGACTGCGCTCCGCTTGGAGGGCTGTCTCGATATGCAAGTTCGCCGACTCAGTCGGGGAACCGCGCAACGCGTTGCCATCGCGCGGGCACTGCATCATGGACCCGACCTCCTGTTGCTCGATGAACCGATGACCGGGCTCGACGTCGAAGCGACCGAGTGGGTGCGGGATCTCCTCGCCGACCGGCTCGCGGCTGGCACCGCCGTCATCGTCGTGACTCATCATTTCGATGAGTTCTGGCCGATCGCCACGCACGTCTCCGTCCTACGGGCAGGGACTTGGTTGTTCCAAGGCCCTGCCAACGGGTCGATCGAGGAGATGGAATCGATGATCCGGCAGGCCGGAGGCTCGGCCGCATGAGATGGTGGCGGATGGTGTGGCTCTTGGCGGCCAAGGATCTGCGGATCGAATGGCGCAGTCGGACCGCGCTGCTCTCAGCCATCGTGTTTGCCAGTTTGGTCTTGGTTGTTTTCGTCTTCGCGCGCGATCCCGCCGGCGTCCCCACCGCCGCACTGGCGCCGAGCGTGCTCTGGATCACCGTGACTTTGGCGTCGACACTCACCTTTACTCGGGCCTTTGCCATCGAACTCGATCAGGGGGCGATCGACGGCCTTCGGATGACTCCAATCACCCCGGCGGCTCTTTTCCTTGGGAAGTATCTCGCCAACCTCGCCTTTGTATTCGTGGTCGAGGCGGTGGCGGTGCCCCTCTTTCTCCTCTTCTTCAACACCACGTTCGGGTCTGCTTGGGTGGGAGTGGTGGGGACACTTGTGCTCGCGACGATAGGCTTTGTGGCGGTGGGCACGGTCTTTGGGGCGATGGCGGTCCGCACGCGATTCGCCGACTTGATGTTACTGATCTTGGTGCTTCCCTTCTTGGTGCCTCCACTCATGGTGGCGGTCCAGGCAACGGTCCGGCTCCTCGGGGCTCGTCCGTTGAGTGAAGTGATGGGATGGCTTAGATTTCTCGCAGTCTACGATGTGGTGTTCCTGACCCTCGGTCTTCTCGTTTTCCCGGCGATCGTCGACGAATGACACAATCAGATCGAATCATCCGAAACGGTGGCATCCTCACTGTGGTTGCGCTCCTGGGTCTCGTGGTGGTGTATGTCATGGCTCTCGAGTTCACTCCGCCTGAGGCCCGGCAAGGCCTGGCACAAAAGATCTTCTATGTCCACGTGCCCGCTGCCTGGTCTGCGCTCCTCGCCTTCAGCCTCGTGGGGATCGCCAGCATCCTCTACCTCTGGTTGCGAGATGCGCGGGTCGATCGGTTCGCCGCCAGTTCGGCGGAAGTCGGCCTCGTCTTCAGCGTGATCATGCTGACGACCGGACCGCTCTGGGGAAAGCCGGTCTGGGGAACCTGGTGGACCTG